>JALYVS010000710.1 GCA_030853115.1 Actinomycetota bacterium | reverse complement strand
CTCCCGGACCGTCATCGATGTGCTGGCCTCGCCGTCGGCCGCCGCCGCGCTCGGCACGCACGTCAGCGAGCTCACCTCACCCGGCGACCTCGGGCCGGTCCGGGTTCGCGTCACCGGCGTGGTCACCAGTACCCCCGCCTGGCCGGGAGGCGGCACGTTCATCGTCATGCCGCTCCGGACGCTGCCCGGCGCGGCCGGCCGCCCCGCCGCCGGCCTGATCTTGATCAGCGGTGCGGGCATCAACCGGGCCAGGCTCGCCGCCCTGGTCAGCACCGAGCTGCCCGCGGCGAGCCTGACCGTCCGCGCCGCCGTGCTGGCCGGCCTCGTCCATTCCCCGCTGCCGTCGGTAGCGGTGCACCTGATGCTGCTCGGCGTCTTCGCCGCGGCCGGGTTCGGCTTCCTCAACCTCCTCTTCGGCCTGGCTCTGGGGGCCCGGGACCGGGAGCTGACCCTGGCCCGGTTGAAGGTGATGGGCCACGGTCAGCCGGAGCGCCTGATCCTGCTGCAGGAACTGCCAGCGGTGCTGGCGGCGGTGGTCGCCGCCGCCGCCGGCGCGCTGGTCCTGCCGATCCTGGTCGGGCCGTCCCTCGACTTGTCCGTCTTCTTCACCGGCGCCAGCGTACCGATCACCTTCCGCCCCGACCTGACGGCGCTCGGTCAGGCGGCCGGCGCCATCACGATACTGGCCGGGGCCGCCCTGGCCGCCGGGGCCAGCAGGTCGCGTCGTCGTGACCTCACCGGCACGATGCGAGCGCACTAGCTCAGACGTGTCCGAAAGGCGCCTGGCCCCGGCCCGCGGCCACTGGTAGCTTCGGTCGACATGGCCGGCAACGGGGACGGGCGCGCGGATCAGGGGGCGGACCGGCTGGGCTCGCGGTTCGCCAAGCTGTGGGCCGCGAGTACCACGTCGGCGCTGGGCAGCGGGATGGTCGTCATCGCGGCGCCGCTGTACGTCGCCTCGCGGACGTCGAACCCGCTGATCGTGTCCGGGGCCACCGGGGTGGCGTGGCTCCCGTGGCTGCTGTTCGCCCTGCCGGGCGGCGTGCTCGTCGACCGGGTCGACCGGCGCCGCCTGATGGTCGTGATCGACTGGGTCCGGGTCGCCGCGATGACCGTCCTGGCCACGGCGATCGCCACCAGGCACGGGAGCATTGCCCTGCTGTACGTGGTGGCGTTCGTCGTCAACACCGGCGAGATCGTGTTCCGCTCGGCGAGCCAGGCGATGATCCCGGCGGTGGTGCCCCGCGCCCGGCTGGAACGCGCGAACGGCTGGCTGGTCGGCGGCGACACGCTGATGCAGGGCATGCTGGCCGGGCCGCTGGCGGGATTCCTGTTCGTGGTGGCGGCGAGCATCCCGTTCTTCGTGAACGCGGGCACCTACGTGGCCAGCGCCGTCCTCATCACCCTGGTCGCGGGGACCTACCGGTCATCGCCGCCCCCGGCGGATGCCGCCTGCGGCCCCGGCGAGGCACCCGGAAGGCGGTCGGTCCGGGCCGAGATCGCCGAGGGGTTCAGCTGGCTGATGGGCCAGCGGCTGCTCCGCACGATGTCCGTCTTGATCGGGCTGCTGAACGTGACGCTCACCGCGGCCACGGCGGTGCTGGTCCTGCTGGCCAGGGAGCGACTCGGACTGGGCTCGGTCGGCTACGGCCTGCTGTTCACGGCGATGGCGGCCGGCGGCATCGTCGGTTCGGTGATCGGCGACCGGCTCATCGGCTGGATCACCGCGACCTGGACGATCAGGATCGGCCTGCTGATCGAGGCCGGGATGCACCTGGCCCTGGCCACCTCACGTAACGCGTATTTCATCGGCTTCGCGTTGTTCGCGTTCGGTGTGCACGGCGCGCTGTGGAGCATCGTGGGATCGTCGCTGCGCCAGCGGCTGACCCCGCCGGAGATGCTCGGCCGGGTGGGCAGCACGGGCTTGTTCGTCGCGGCCGGCGGGAACTGCGTGGGGGCCCTGCTCGGCGGCGTGGTCGCCGTGACCTTCGGTATCACCGCCCCGTACTGGATCGGTTTCGTGGTCGCGCTCGTCGTGTCGGCGGCCACCTGGCGGGTCTTCGACCGGGCCACCGTCGCCCAGGCCTACGCCGAGCCCAGCCCTGCCTAAGCCGAACGAAACGTGGCGCTCCTGACCACGCCAGGTTCCCCGCTGGCCGGGGCGGTCCGCGTTCCGGCGGCATGGTCC
>JALYVS010000254.1 GCA_030853115.1 Actinomycetota bacterium | reverse complement strand
TCCGGCCGCCACGCCGAGCAGGGCCGCCTGCCGGGAGCCGCTGCGGCCGGGCCGGCCACCGGACCGCCCGGCCCGCTCGCGCCGGTCCCGGGCCACCAGGACCGCGATCAGCGCCATGCCGATGCCGGTGCCGATGACCCAGACGTACCAGCGCGGCCCGCCCGGCCGCCCCGGCGACGGTGACTGCGCGTACAGCAGGCCGCTCAGGCCGGACGCCATCGCGGCTGATGATCCCAGCTCCCGCCAGCCCATCCGAAGGCGGAACACCCGGGCGGCCAGGATCAAGGTGATTGGCAGTTCCAGGACCAGCACCGGCTCCACCGTCGCCAGATCGCCCGTTCCCAGCGCCGTCGCCTGCAGCAGGAAACCGGCGGTTATGGCGAGGATGCCGCCGAACCACACCGGCTCGTGGAGCAGGTCGCGGATCAGCTTCCAGCTCAGGTTGTCCTTCTGCGGCGCATCCCGGTTGGCCTTGCGCTGCAGCACCGACGACGTCGCGTTCGCGCACGCCGCCAGCACGGCCAGACCATAGGTCAGTATCACCGGCTAATCCAGAAAATCTGCGGGGTGGGCCGCTGCCGCTATCCCGTGACCGCCGGCCACCCGTTCCCGGGTACAGACTCAGACCAGGTAGCTGCTAAGCCCGGGAAGGCTGGTGCTTGCCGTCAGCCATCAGCGGGAACCTTCGGTCGGCGGGCCCTGGCGCCGAAGGTGCCCTAGCCGGCGCGGAAAGGCTCGGCGTCGGCGGTGCGCAGGGTGAGCCCGTTGCCGGGCGTGGACGGGTCGGGGCGGATGGCTCCGCCGGCGGGGTCGAGGGTGCCGTCGAAGAACATCGACTCGATCCGGACGTGGTCGTGAAACCATTCCAGGTGCCGCAGGTTGGGGGTGGCCGCGCCGACGTGGGCGTGCAGGTGCGGACCGCAGTGCCCGGAGATGTCCAGGCCGTAGGATGCGGCGACTGCGGCTACGCGCAGCCATTCGGTGATCCCGCCGCAGCGGGAAACGTCGGCCTGCAGGCAGTCCACCGCGCCCGCGGCGCACATGCGCCGGAAGTAGTACAGGTCATAGCCGTATTCCCCGGCGGTGACGTCTGGCCGGACGGCGTCGCGGATTTCATGCAGGCCGTCGAGGTCGTCGGAGGAAACGGGCTCTTCATACCAGCGCACATCCAGGTCGGCGGCCGCGTGCATGACGCGGATGGCCTGCTTGCGGGCGTAGCCGCCGTTCGCGTCGACGAACAGCTCGACGTCCTCGCCGATGATCGTGCGGGCCTGATGCATCCGCTCCAGGTCGCGGGCCGGGTCGGTGCCCCATGACTCCCCGATCTTGATCTTGACGCGGGGGATTCGCTGCTCGTGGGCCCAGTGAGTCAGCTGGCCGCGCAGCTGCTCCGCGTCGTAGGCGGTGAATCCGCCGCTGCCATAGACCGGTACCTGCTCGCGTACCGCGCCGAGCAGGCGGTGCAGCGGCAGGTCCAGCAGCCGGGCCTTGAGGTCCCACAAGGCGACGTCGACCGCAGAGATCGCGTAGCCGACCGCGCCGGGGCGCCCGGCGTTGCGGACCGCCTTGACCATGGCGCCGAACGCCCCGCCCACGTCCATCGCTTCGCGTCCGATAACGACGGAGGCGAGCTTGTCGTGCACCATGGTGGCGCAGGCCGCCGGCCCGTAGGTCCAGCCGGTGCCGACCCGGTCGCCAGCGCGGGCCTGCACGAGGACCATGGTGGTGGAGTCCCAGGCAAGGGTGCCATCGGCCTCGGGTGCGTCGGTGGGGATGGTGTAGACGGTGACGTCCACGGACGTCACCGGAGTATCAGTCATGATTTGTCCTTTTGCGTGCCGGGCGCTGTCGCCGCAGCGTGGGGCGGGCAGTGCTGGCCGCCGTCGGTGAGCTCGTGCTGGATTTGCCCCAGGGTGCGGTCCCTGGTTCCCGGCACTTTGGCGCGGAAGAACATGAAGGCCGCTACGGCGATGCCGGCGTAGAGGTAGAAGGTGCCTTCGGTGGTTATCGCGCCACCCAGGCTCAGGAAGGTCGCGGCGACGGGGAAGTTCGCGCCCCAGTTGGCGACGGTGGACACCGCCCTTGAACAGGAAGTCGACGACGTAGGCGATCAGGATGCGCTCGTGACGGCCACCTGGTTGAAGGAGACCAGACCACCGTCAGCAGGCCCTGATGGTCGCGACCAGCGAGACCCGCACGAGCAGGCCGTTGCCGCTGCGCCGCATCCCGGCGGCGAACCCGCTCACCGCCGGCCCCGTGCCCGGTCACGGCGGCCCCGGCTGCCCGGCGGCAAATACTTCGGCGGCCGGGCCCGGGACAATGCCCACCGCTCAGTCCTTGCTGTGCGGCAGGAATTCCTGGACCTTGGTTTTCACGCCTTCCTTGATGATGCCCCACCGGTCCTCGTCGCCCTTGAGCATCGCCTCGGCGGCGTCTTTGGCCTCCTCGAAGGTGGCGTGCGGCGGTATCGGCGGGATGTTCGGGTCAGTGCGGACATCCAGCACGGTCGGCCGGTCGGCGGTCAGGGCCCGGTCCCAGGCCGGGCCGAGCTGGCCGGGCTGGTCGATGGAGATGGCCTGCAGGCCGAGGCTGGCGGCGAACGCGGCGAAATCGACGTCGGGCAGGGTCTGGGACTCGGTGAACTTCGGTGAGCCTTCCATCGCGCGCATTTCCCAGGTGACCTGGTTGAGGTCATCGTTGTGCAGGACAGCGATGATCAGCCGCGGGTCGGCCCATTCCTGCCAGTAGTGCTTGATGGTGATCAGCTCGGCCATCCCGTTCATCTGCATGGCGCCGTCGCCGGCGAAGACGATCACCGGCCGGTCGGGGTGGCCGAACTTCGCGCCGATCCCGTAGGGCACGCCGGGGCCCATGGTGGCCAGGTTCCCCGACAGGGAGCCGCGCATATCGCCGGTGAACTTCAGCTGCCGGGCGTACCAGTTCGCCGAGGAGCCGGAGTCCGCGGTGATGATCGCGTTGCCGGGCAGCCGGGGTGACAGCTCGGAGAACAGCCGCATCGGGTTGACCGGGTCGGCTTCGACCATGGCCTCGGCTTCCATGACTTGCCACCAGCGGGTCACCTTCGCCTCGATGTCCTCGCGCCAGGACCGGTCCTCCTTGCGCTGCAGCCGTGGGATGAGCGCGCGCAGCGTGGTAGCGGCGTCTCCGACCAGGTTCACCTCATAGGGGTAGCGCATGCCGATGTACTTGCCGTCGATGTCGATCTGCACGGCGCGGGCCTGGTCGAAGGCGGGCAGGAACTGGGTGTAGGGGAAGCTGGAGCCGACTGTGAGCAGTGTGTCGCAGCCTTCCATCAGCTCGTAGCTCGGGCGGGTGCCGAGCAGGCCGATGGAGCCGGTGACGTAGGGCAGGTCGTCGGGCAGCACGTCCTTGCCCAGCAGCGGCTTGGCCACGCCCGCCCCGAGCAGCTCGGCGACCTGCTGCAGTTCCGCGCGGGCCCCGCGGGCGCCCTGGCCGGCCAGGATCGCGACCTTGTGCCCGGCGTTGAGGATCTCGGCGGCGCGGCCGACCGCCGCGTCGTCGGGTGCGGTGGTGGGCCAGTCCACGCCGATGCTGGAGGGCACCATCTTGAACGCGTGGGTCGGCGCGGTGTACTCCAGCTCCTGGACGTCGGAGGGGATGATGATCGCGGTCGGCGCGCGTTCGGCCAGCGCGACGCGGATGGCGCGGTCCAGCACGTTGGGCAGCTGCTCGGGGACGGTGACCATCTGCACGTACTCGCTGGCCACATCCTTGAACAGGCTGATCAGGTCGACTTCTTGCTGGTAGGAGCCGCCCATCGCGGACCGGCTGGTCTGCCCGACGATGGCCACGACGGGGACGTGGTCGAGTTTCGCGTCGTAGAGCCCGTTCAGCAGGTGGATCGCGCCCGGGCCGGAGGTGGCCATGCACACGCCGAAGCGGCCGGTGAACTTGGCGTAGCCGACCGCCTCGAACGCGGCCATCTCCTCGTGCCGGGCCTGGATGAACTTCGGGTTGTTCCCGGCGCGGCCCCAGGCGGCCAGGACGGCGTTGATCCCGTCACCGGGAAAACCGAAGACCTTGTCCACGCCCCAGTCGCGCAGTCGCTGGAGCAGGTAGTCGGCGACAGTCGGCTTGGCCATCGGTGGTGCCTCCTTGGGTATCGCGGTCGGGTCAGGTTCGGGTGGATGTGCGGACGGTTGCGCCGGTGAGCCGGTCGGCGGCCCGGGCGGTGACGGCCATGATGGTCAGGGCCGGGTTGGCGCTGCCCTGGGTGGGCAGGACGCTGCCGTCGGTGATGTAGAGGTTGGGTACGGCGAAGGTGCGGCAGCCGGCGTCCACGACGCCGTGCCGTTCGTCGGCGGCCATCCGCGCGCCGCCGACGAGGTGGGCGTAGCGGCCGATGGTGATCACTTCGTCGGCTCCGGCGGCGTGCAGGATGTCTTCCATGACGGACTGGGCGGCCTTCACCACCTTGGTATCGTTCTCGCACTGGGAGTAGGAGAAGTCGGCCACGGGCAGGCCGTGCCGGTCCTTCTCCTCGGCCAGCGTGACCCGGTTGCCGGGCTGGGGCAGGAACTCGCACAGCGCGCCGAGGCTGGACCAGTGCACGTAGTCGCTCATGTACTCGCGCAGCGTGCCGCCCCAGTGGCCCTGGGCGGCGACGTGCTCGGCCCAGGTGATCGGCAGCGGGGAGACGGTCTGGATGGAGAACCCGCGCTTGTAGGGCTTGGCCGGGTCGGTTTCGTAGAAGTCCTCGCTGCTGACCTCGGGCGGGGGTGACTTGTACATGCGCACCTCGGCGTCGAACCGGCCGGCGGTCTGCGGTGCGCCCTGCACCATGAGGTAGCGGCCGACCTGGTCGAAGTCGTTGCACAATCCTTGCGGGAAACGCCTGGACGCGGAGTTGAGCAGCAGCCGCGGCGTCTCGATGGAGTAGCCGGCGATCGCGACCATCCGGGCCTTCTGGAACCGGGGCACGCCGCCGCGGACGTAATGCACGCCGGTGGCACGGCCGGCGCGCTCGTCGATCTCGACGCGGGTGACCATGCAGTCGGCGCGGACCTCGGCGCCGCGCGCGAGCGCGTCGGGGATGTGGGTGATCAGCGGAGAGGCTTTGGCGTTGACCTTGCAGCCTTGCAGGCAGAAGCCGCGGTAGATGCAGTGCGGCCGGTTGCCGAAGCGGCCGTTGACGATCGCGACCGGGCCGACCTTCGCGGTGATGCCGAGCTTGCCCGCGCCGCGCAGGAACATCTCGCCGTTGCCGCCGACCGGGTGCGGGCGGTAGGGGTAGCCGTGCGGGTCACCCCACGGCCACTTCTCCCCCGCGACGGGGAGTTCTTCCTCGATCGCCTGGTAGTAGCTGCGCAGGTCCCCGTAGCCGATGGGCCAGTCCGCGCCGACCCCGTCCTGGGTGAGAGTGCGGAAGTCGCTGGGGTGGAAGCGGGGGGTGTAGCCGGCATAGTGCACCATCGATCCGCCGACGCCACGGCCGGAGTTGTTCGAGCCGAGC
The DNA here is from genome assembly GCA_030853115.1 of Actinomycetota bacterium. Taxonomy (GTDB): domain Bacteria; phylum Actinomycetota; class Actinomycetes; order Streptosporangiales; family Streptosporangiaceae; genus Palsa-504. Next base: position 3,154 of record JALYVS010000254.1, on the reverse strand, counting down.
GGCACCGGATCTGACCCGGAGATCACCCGGGGTTCGGTCCAGTACAGGTGATGTGAGCCGGCCTCGTCGCTGACCCAGTCGGTGTCCGGGTCCCAGAACGGGCCGGCGTCCAGCGCCGCGACCTTCCAGCCGGCCCGGGCCAGCCGCTGCAGCAGCGTCGACCCGCCCGCCCCGCACCCGACCACGAGCAGGTCGAGTTCGTCGCTGTCGGCGAAGCGGCGCATGTCCCGGCGCAGCGCGTGGTTGGTGCGGGTGCCGTCGTTGGGCAGCAGCCACGCCGATTCGTTGCGAGCCCGCACGTCGCTCATCGCTGCCCCCGTGCCGGGTCGGCGCCCGGTTGGGCGTCGCGGACCTCGAACGGCTCGCGGGCGTCGACGCCGGGGTTCTTATAGCCGCGCGGATAGGCCGGCCCGGGAAAGCCCATCTCGTTCCAGGCCGACGGGTGGGAGTAGAACGCGGTGCAGGCGTAGCGGGTCCACAGGCTCCATACCTGCTTGGCCGGCAGGCCGTGCCACGCGTCGGCGCCGAGGTCCTGGACAGCCTGGACCAGGGTCGCCTGCTGCTCGCGCGTGCAGGCCGCGAATCCCGTGCCGTAGCGGCCCTGCGCGTCGGAGCCGAGCGCGGCCAGCGTGTCGCGCCAGGCCTGGCTGTCCTCGGGCATGTCGTGGTAGTGCCAGCCGTCGGTCTGCTTCTCGGCCAGCCGCGCGTCGATCAGGTTGACCACGGGAATCTCCGCCTGGCCGTGCTGGTCGAGCAGCTGGCCGCACAGGGCGGCGGCGGCGGCCTGCTCGGCCGGGGTGAAGAAGCGGATGTCTGGTGCCATCGCGGTCCGGGACAGCACCACGCCGGTGGTCACCGGATCCCAGTGCCCGCTCTGGGCGAGTACGTCGAAGCCGGGGAACCGGCCGTGGGACGATCGCGGCGCGGCGCCGGTCACTTTTCCCGCCGCAGCACCGACGCGAGCAGGCCCATCCCGCCGACGAGGGTGACCAGCAGCGGCGCCAGCAGCGGCGGCCCCATCTCCATGTTGTAGCGGGCGTTGCGCCAGCCGCCGGGTTTCTGCGCGATCCCGCGGGCGTGCAGGTAGGTGCCCTGCAGGCCGTTGGCGACGATCGCCGCCGACGCGACCGGCAGCGCGGTCTTGGCCATCCGGCGGCTGAAGAACCCGGCCACGCCGGCCGCGGCCCCGACCGGTCCCATTACGACCGGCAGCCACATCATCTTGTTGCCGAAACTGGCCGAGTCGTGCTCGAAGTAGATCTCGGCTGCGGTCACCAGGGCGCCGATGGCGGTCAGCGCGGCCAGGCCGCGCTCGAAACGGCCGGTCTCGATGTTGCGCACCATCCGGTCAATGCCCTGTGCTGCCGGCTGCGCCGCAGCAGAGTCCTTGACGGCTGTCATATGCAGTCCTCCCATTCGCGTGAGCTGACATTGCGGGAACGTTCGGCGGTTTTCGAGGCGGCTGGCCGGTTGCCGGGTCTCCCGGGCCGCCAATTGATTGCGCTAACGCAACGATACGCGCAACAGTTGCGGGAATGCAACCATAGGGTTGATACTTCGTTCATGTCCACTGAGGATCAGGATGCGGCGGCGGGAGTTACCGAGGAGCAGCTCGATGCGGTCATGCTTGCGGCCCAGGCGCTGATCGGCGTGACCGCGCAGTCGGTGGCCGAGGTCGAAGAGCTGGTCACCCTGCCTCAGTTGCGCGTGCTCGTGCTGGTCGCCAGCCGTGGCGCGCTGAATCTCCATGCGCTGGCGCAGGCGATGGGCGTCCACCCGTCTAATGCCACCCGGGCGTGTGACCGTCTGGTGGCGGCGGGCCTGCTACGCCGCCGCGAGTCCTCGCTCGACCGGCGCAACCTGGTCCTGGGCCTCACCGAGGAAGGGCAGAAGCTGGTAGACGGGATGATGCAGCGCCGTCGTAGTGCCGTCGCCGGGGTGCTCGAACAGGTGCCGCCGGCCCGCCGCCGTGCGGTGGCCGCTGCGATGCGGACGTTCGGCCTGGCCGCCGGCGAGCTCCCGGCCGGGAACGCGTGGAAGCTGGGCTGGCCCGGCTGACTCGGCCTGCTCGTCACCGGCGGCGGACAACACGCAACCCGGAAAGCGCGACCGCGGCCAGGGTCAGCGCGCCGAGCAGCGGCGCACGGTTCATCGAGGCCCACAGCCACGGGTCGCGCGAATGCGCTTGGCCGTCGAAGGCGCCGTGGGCGCCGCGGTCGGTGTCGGCGTCCTGGGGGGCGAAAACGTTCGATCCCCACCGGGGCAGCTGCTTGCCGCTCTGCTGGGACTTGATGCCGGTGCGGCCGAGGTAGCGGTCGAGCAGTTGGGGACGACCCGCTCCCCGAGGATGGTGTAGGCGGTGGAGATGCCTACCCACATGTTACGGCGCGGGTGTCCGGCGAGGTAGACGATCGCCTTGGCGGGCAGTTCCGGCTGGTAGATAGGCGCGACCGGCATCGGGTGGCCGCCCATCTTGTTGAGGTTCCAGTTGAACTGGGGGGTGTTCAGCCCGGGCAGCTGGACGGTGCACAGCTTGACGTTGCTCTTCTCGCTGGCCAGTTCGGTCACCACCGACTGGGTGTAGCCGACGACGGCGTGCTTGGCGCCGCAGTAGGCCGACTGCAGCGGGATCGAGCGGTAGGCCAGCGCCGACCCGACGTTGATGATGACGCCCCGGTCGCGCGGGCGCATGAGCCGCAGCGCGGCCTGGGTGCCGTACACCTGCCCGTAGTAGGTGACCTCGGTCATCCGGCGGAATTCCTCGCCGGAGGTGTCCCAGGAGTAGGCCAGCGAGCCGCTAAACGCGACGTTGACCCACACGTCGATCTCGCCGAGCTCGGCCTCGACCCGTTCGGCCGCCCGCTGCACGGCGTCGGAGTCGGCCACGTCGGTCGCGATCCCGAGGCCGCGGCCGCCGGCGCCCTCGACGTCCTTGACGGCTCCGTCGAGCCCGGCCTGGCCGCGGGCAAGTGCCGCGACGTCGTAGCCGGCGGCGGCGAAGGCTTGCACGGTGGCCCGCCCCACCCCGCCGGTTCCGCCGGTCACCACTGCGATCTTGCGTCCTGTTGCCGATGTCATTGCTTCCTCGTCTCTTCTGGCTGGGACCGGGCGGCAGGAGGGTGTCCCGCGCGGAGGCGGTCAGGAATCGTGCCGT
>JALYVS010000709.1 GCA_030853115.1 Actinomycetota bacterium | reverse complement strand
CGTGCCAGATGATCAGGATGGCCCTGCCGATGATGCCGGAGCCCCGGACAGGTCCCCAGTAGCGGCTGTCGCAGGAGTCTGAGCGGTTGTCGCCCAGGACGTAGAACTCGCCGGGCGGGACGCGGTAGGGATGCTGGCTGCTGGCGATCGGCGGCCCTAGCGGGTCGTCGGCCGGCAAGTACGGCTCGGCCAGCAGGTGCCCGTCGATGTAGATGGCGTTGCCCGCGGAGTAGATCCTCTGTCCGGGCAGCGCGATGACGCGCTTGACCAGGTCCCCGGCCTGTGATCCGGGGCACTGGTCCAGGGGCGGGTGAGTGAAGACCACGATGTCGCCCTCGCGGACGTCGTGCCAGGTGAAAAACGCCTTCTGCACCAGGATCCGGTCGTACACGGTGAGCGTCGGGACCATCGACGCCGACGGGACCCAGAAGATCGCGCCCGCATACGTTCGCAGCAGCCCGGACAGCAGCGCCGCGGCGAGGAGAATGACGACCGTCTCGGTCAGTCCCCGCCGCCATCGCCGCCGCGGCGGGCCGGTCCCCGCGGGTTCGGTGCCGCCCGGTTCGGTGCCGCCCGGTTCTGTGCTGGCCGGTTCTGTGCTGGCCGGATCGTGGTCAGCAGGAGCGGGCATGCGCGCTCCCCTGGAGGTTCCGCTGCGAGTAGCCCGCGGCGGGGGAGGCGCCGGTAGCAGGCCTGGTCAGGACAGGGCGGCACGCGGTGATCGGCCGCGGGGAGCCGGCGTTCGGGGGCACTGGCTTGATCTTCACGGAGACCGGGCCGGACCGCGCCTGGGTCGTGCCTGCTTTGGCCGGGGCGGTCCCGGCCACCAGCGCCGCCGAGAAGCCGAGCAGGCACGTCACGGCCAGCAGCGCCGCGGCCACCGTGCTCCGGGACCGGCCGGGAGGCGGGGTCAGCCACTCGCGGGCCGCGCCGGCCAGGTAGCTGCCGACGATCGACGCCGGCCGGGTGCCGTCTGCGATGAGAAGTGCCGCGAGCTCGGCGGCCTCGGCTGCGTGGCGTCGCTGCCAGCGGACCGGGTAGCAGCGGAGCGCGCCCTGGATCAGCCGGCCTTCCCGGGATTGCGGCGCACTCATCAGGTGCCGCCCAGTTGCAGGCGTAGCCGGCCGGCCGCGCTGACGCGCTCCAGCGAGTCGAGGTGGGCCCGCAGTGCTGCCGTACCGGGTGCGGTGATCTGGTAGGGATGCCTGCGCTCATCGGCGGGCAGCGACTCGATGAGCCCGAGCCGGTCGAGCCGGTCCAGCGCGCCGTACAGCGTGCCGGGTCCGAGCTCCACGCCCGCGAACTGCTTCACGTCCTGGATCAGCGCGTAGCCGTGCTTCGGTCCGGCGGCCAGGCTGACCAGGATCAGCACCGACGCCTCCCCAGCCCGGCGCAGCACGTCCTGCTCGCGTGCGGTCATGTGCCCTCCTATTACGTTGACGAATGTATCAGTAAACGTAATAGCCGGGCTAGTCCCTGGCCCACCTCAGGCGCGCGGCATCGTGCCCGGACCGGACGCCACTACACCCCGGTGGTGGACCGAGGGTAGGCGATCTCGGGGTCGGTGACCACGTTGACCAGGTAGGGCGCGTTAGCGGCGAACGCCCGCCGCAGCGCCGGGGCGATGCCCGCGGCGGTGGTGACCAGCTCACCCGCGCCGCCCAGGGCCCGGACCACCTCGTCGTAACGGCAGCCTGGCTGCAGGTCGGCGGCGACGTCGTACCCGTACAGGGCGCGCATCGGGTGCTTCTCCAGGCCCCAGCCGCCATTGTTCCCGCACACGATGACCACGGGCAGCCCGTGCCGGACCAGGGTGTCGGCGTCCATCAGCGAGAACCCGGCCGCCCCGTCGCCGAGCAGCAGGACGACTTGCGCGGCCGGGCGGGCAATCCGGGCCGCGATCGCGTAACCCAGCCCGGTGCCCAGGCAGCCGTAAGGCCCGGGATCGAGCCAGCCGCCTGGCCGGGCGGGCTCGAGGTACTTACCGGCGAAGGACACGAAGTCGCCGCCGTCGCCGATGATCACCGCGTCGTCATCGAGGACCTTCAGCAGCTCACCGTAGATCCGGGCCGGGTGGACCGGCTCGGCGCCCGCGGCCAGCAGCGGAGCATCCGCCGCGTGCGCGGCGCGGACCGCCTCGGTGAGCCGTGCCTGCCAGCCGGTGTCCACCGCGGCCGGCGCCTGGCTCCCGG
>JALYVS010000708.1 GCA_030853115.1 Actinomycetota bacterium | reverse complement strand
CGCCCGGTCAGCACCGACCCGGTCAGCGTGTACCGGCGGCCCGGGTAAGCCGGTGCCCGTCCCGCCCGCCGGGGTGCTGGCAGCGCGGGACCGCGGCACCTGCGCGGTCGGGGAACCCGCGAAGGCCGCGCGGCGGCCGGGAAGATTCCCTGCGACTAGGAGGACTGCTGATGGAGAACGGTCCGGTTTCAGCGGAGACGATGGCCGCCCAGGCGCTGGGCGAGGCGGACCCGGTCACTGGGGCGCTGGCGCCGGTGATCACCATGGCCACGAATTACGAGCAGCGGCCGGACGGGTCCTATCCGCAGGGCCGGGTTTACACCCGGGCTGACAACCCGACATCGGAGCTGGCCGAGCGGCTGCTCGGCGCACTGGAGGGCGGCGAGTGCGCGCTGTTCGGCTCGGGGATGGCCGCCGCGACCGCGGTGTTCCAGTCGCTGCTGCCCGGGGACCACGTGCTGGTTTCCCGGGTCCTGTACTGGGGGGTGCGCAAGTGGCTGGCCGAGTTCGCGCTGGCGTGGGGCCTGGATGTGGAGTTTACCGACATGACCGATCTGGATGCGGTGGCCGCAGCGATCCGGCCCGGCCGCACCCGGCTGCTGTGGGTCGAGACGCCGGCCAACCCGATGTGGGAGATCACCGACCTGGCCGCGGTCTGCGACCTGGCCCACGCCGCCGGGGCGCGGGTGGCAGCCGACAACACGGTGGCCACGCCGGTCCACACCCGGCCGTTCGAGCACGGCGCCGACCTGGTCGTGCACTCGGCCTCCAAATACCTCAACGGGCACGGCGATGTGCTAGCCGGCGCGGTGCTATCTGCCCGCAGCGACCCGTTCTGGGAACGGGTCCGGTCCTGGCGCCGCACCGCGGGCGCGATGCCGGGACCGTTCGAGGCATGGCTGCTGCAGCGCGGCATGCGGACCCTGTACCTGCGGGTGCACCGCTCCTCGCAGACCGCGCTGGCGATCGCCGGGCAGTTCCGCGACCACCCGGCCCTGTCCGCGGTCATGTATCCCGGGCTTCCTGATTATCCCGGGCACGCCATCGCGGCCCGGCAAATGGACGGCGGGTTCGGCGGGATGCTGTCGATCCGGCTGGCCGGCGGGTCCGGGCACGCGAAGGCCGTGCTCGGCGAGATGAAGGTGTTTAAGCGCGCGACCTCACTTGGCGGGGTGGAGAGCCTGATCGAGCACCGGCGCAGCGGCGAGGGCCCCTCCTCGCCGGTGCCGGATGACCTGCTGCGCATCTCAGTGGGCATCGAGTCCCCCGCAGACCTGATCGCCGACCTGGACGCCGCGCTCGGGAAAGCCCGGCCCCGGTGAGCGACTTGGCCACGGCAGTGACTGCCGCCCTGGAGCGCAGCATCCTGCCCTCGGTCATCGCCCGGGGTGCCACCGGCATCCGCGTCATCGCCGCCGACGACGATGGCGTGATCACGCTGGCGGCGGACGGTTCCCCCGGCGCCGTGCACCCGGTCCTGAGCCGAATCGAGGCGCAGCTCCGCGCCGCCGTGCCCGGCGTCACCGCGGTCAGGCTGGCCGCGACTGACCCGGCAGCCCCGCCGCAGGCCGGCGACCTGCTCGGCGCAGCCCAGCAGATCCTGGACACCGAGGTGAACCCTCCGATCGCTGCGCACCGCGGGCACGTCACCGCCGTCAGCGCCCAGGACGGCTGGGTCCGCATCCGCCTGGAGGGCGGGTGCCAAGGATGCAGCCTGGCCGAGGTGACTCTCCGCCAGGGCATCGAGCCACTGCTGCGCGCCCGGCTGCCCGCCCTGACCGGCGTGGCCGACGTCACCGACCACCAGGCGGCCACCAACCCGTTCTTCTCCCCGGAGAAACGATGACCACACGACGCCGGGCCCTGCTGCTGGTGCCCGCCCGCAGCTACCGCGCAGCTGACTTCACGCTCGCGGCCACCAAGATGGGCCTGGACCTGACCGTGGCCAGCGACGGCGCGCTTCCCGTCGGCGGCCGCCCGGTCATCCCCCTCCGCCCTGGCGACCCGGACCGCGCCGCGGAGCAGATCGCCTCCCGCTGCGGCCCCGTGGACGCGGTCGTGGCCGCCGCCGCGCCGATGCTCTTCCTCGCCGCCGCGGTCGCCGCCCGCTTCGGCCTGCCGCACAACCCGGCCGACGCGGTCCTGTCCACAGCGGACAAGACCAGGCAGCGCCGCCTGTGGTCCGCCGACGGCGT
>JALYVS010000707.1 GCA_030853115.1 Actinomycetota bacterium | reverse complement strand
CTTCAGCGCGTCGGCCGCGCCGTCGACCGCCGCGCCGTCCACGCGGGCAGCGTCCACGCGGGCAGCGTCCACGCGGGCAGCGCCGACGTGGGCAGCGTTGACGGCTTGGTTGCCGTCAGCAGTCATGGCGTGTCCCCTACCTCGCTGGGTCCTGTCCGGTCCAGGCTACGCAATGGCGGGGCCTCCAGGCCGCAGTACGAGTCATGCTGAACCGCCCTTACCCTCGCGGTCCCGCTGGCCCCCGCGGTCTCGCTGGCCCTCGCGGTCCCGGTGGTCCCCGTGCCTCCGACGGCCCGCGCGGCGGCCTCGGCCTGGGGCGGGTTACGGATGGTGAACGCGGCCAGCACGCCGCCGGCCGCGCAGAACGCGGCCGCCATCATCGCGGCCACCGTGAAACCGTGGGCGAGCGCGGCCGGGTGCAGGTAGCTGTCGCCGGTGATCCCGGCCAGCGCGGGCAGCACCGCCACCGCGATCAGCCCGGCCGCCCGGGCCACGTCGTTGTTGACCGCCGACGCGACGCCCGCGTGGTCGGCGGGCGCCGCCGCCAGTGCGGTCGCGGTCAGCGGCGCCACGTTGATCGCGATACCGAATCCGAACACCAGCACCGCGGGCAGCACCGCGGTCAGGTAGTCGCCGGAACCGCCGATCCGGGTGAACAGCAACAGCGACCCGGCGATCACCACCGGCCCGGCGGACATCTGCAGCCGCGGCCCGATCCTGGCCGCCAGCGCTCCCGAACGCGAGGAGAGCGCGAGCATGATGACCGTCACCGGCAGCAGCGACGTGCCCGCCTCAATCGGTGAGTAGCCGCGGGCCACCTGCAGCACGGTGGGGACCAGGAACAGCACCCCGCCGAGCGCGGCGTAGACCACGAACGTCACGGCGTTGGCCGCGGAGAACTGCCGGGACGCGAATACGCCGAGCGGGAGCATGGGCTGGGCTTCCCTGGCCTCGGCCAGGATGAACAGGCCGAACAGCACCGCCCCCGCCGCCAGCGGGACCAGCACCTGCACTGATCCCCACCCGTCCGCCGACGCCGCGATCAGCCCGTAGGTCACCCCGGCCAGCGCCCCGCTGATGCAGACGGCACCTTTGACGTCCAGCTTCGGCACCGGCCCCGGCGACCTGGTCTCGGGCACGTGCCGGGCGGCGATGGCCACCACCAGTACCGCCAGCGGCAGGTTGATGAAGAACACCAGCCGCCAGGACACCGCGCCGATCAGCCAGCCGCCGAGGAACGGGCCGATCGCGGTGGCCACCCCGCCGAGCCCGGACCACGCGCCGATCGCCGCCGACCGGTCGCCCCGGACGAAGGACGCCTGCAGGATGGCCAGGCTGCCGGGGGTCAGTAGCGCCCCGCCGACGCCCTGCAGGGCCCGCGCCGCGATCAGCATGGGAGCGTTCAGCGCCAGTCCGCACAGCAGCGACGCCACCGCGAACCACACGGTGCCGATCACGAACATCTTCCGCCGGCCGTAGCTGTCGCCGAGCGTCCCGCCGAGCAGCAGCAGCCCGGCCAGGGTCAGCGTGTAGGCGTCCACCACCCACTGCACGCTGGCCACGCCGGCGTGGAAATCCCGCCCGATGGCCGGCAGCGCGATGCCGACCACGGTGGCGTCCAGGGCCGCCATGCCGGAGCCGAGCACGGTCGCGGTCACCACCCACCGGCCCGCCGGGCTCGACAGCCGCAGGCCCAAAGATCCCGCAGAACCCGCCGATCCTCCCGGCCCCGTAGCTTGGGCGCTCACGCTTACGACCTTCCTCAAGGAGAACGCAGCCGGTGCCTGGGGGCACGCACCACGGTCCGTTCCGGATTACTCATTAAAGAACAGAATTATTCCGAATCAACCGTGGTCCCGCCATCTCCGCCTCCGGTCGGGACCGCGCGGGTGGCCAGCACCGAGCCGCCCAGGATCGCCGCGAAGGACACGCCGATCACCGGGGTCAGGGGCTCGCCCAGGACGATCACGCCGAGGGCCACCGCCACGGCCGGGTTGACGTAGGTAATGACCGTGGCGCGGGCCGGCCCGACCTCGGCGATCAGCCGGAAGAACACCAGGAACGCGGCGGCGGTGCAGATCACGCCCAGGCCGGCCAGCGCCCCGAGCACCTGGGCCGAGGGCAGCGTGCGCGGCCAGGTCAGCGCGGCGAACGGCGCGTACAGGACGGCGGCCGCGCCCAGGCAGGCGGCGTTGACC
>JALYVS010000706.1 GCA_030853115.1 Actinomycetota bacterium | reverse complement strand
GCCTCACGCCGTCCTTCCCCCCGGCCTCACTGCCGCGCCGGCCCGGCGGCGCCCGCCCGCGGCCATGCCTGCTGGCCGTCGTCCCGGCAGCTGATAGCACCGAGATCCTCGATCAGCAGGCGGCCCCGCGGCAGCAGCCAGTAGCTCCTGCGCCGCGGTATCCGGGAGATCTCCGCGTACCGGACGTACCCGGTCTCCTCCAGCCGCCGCAGCCGCCCGGACAGGACCTGCGGGCTCAGCTGCTGCCCGGGGCCGGCCTGGCCGTTGATCGCGGCGAGCAGGTCCGCCGGACGGCGGCCCGCGTCCTGGCGCAGGTTGGCCAGGATCGCCAGGTCCCACCGGCGGCGGACCGGATCCAGCCGCGTTATCACGTCCCGCCAGTCCAGCTGGCTATCCCCGTCACCCGACCCGGCCCCGGCTGCGGCCTCGCCCCGGTCCTCGCGGCCGGCGGCACGTCCCCGCCGGGCCCGCTCGAACAGGCCGCCTAGCCGGCCTCCGGGCGAGGGCACGTCATACCCCGCCTCCATGTTCTGCTCCCCGTTCCCGCGGCCAGATCCCGGCACGGCGGCACCAGCCCCGCATCGCGGGTGCCCTGCCTGCCGCCGCTGACGCCGCCCGCATCACTGACCGCGATCCCCCGCGGTCCGGGCCAGGTCCCGGCGCTCGCCGGACTCCGGCCTTCGGCGACACGGGCGCCATCTTCCCGTAATAAGCCGCATGTGCATGATTGGTTAGAAGTAATCGCATTTACTGTCCTGGTGCCTCACCTGTCCTAGCAGAGCACATTGACGGCCAGCAGATAAGCAACCGGAGTGCCTATCACGAAATGATCTTCACGGGTCGCTGAAAACGATCTTCATCGGGGGCAATGCGCTAGTGCAGAGGTCGTGTTTATGGCTGACGTGGACTGGGACCGGCAATCAGAGCTGACCCACCTTCTCAAGGCGTGCCGGGCCCGCATGGCCAGCCCGGTACCGGAAAGCCGGGGCGGCGGCATGCGGCAGGAAGACGCCGCCGGCCTGGCCAACCTGAGCCTGCGCCGCTACGCGGCCTTCGAACGGGGCCAGATCACCCTGGCCGCCGCCGTGGTCGACCGGGTCGCGACCGCGCTCCAGATGACCACCGCTGAGCGCAGCGCCCTGCACGTCCTGGCCACCGGCCAGGACCCGCCGCGCCCGGTCGGCCGCCCCGGTGACACCCCGTCGCCGCAAGAACCCAGCCAGGCGCTGCGCGACCTGGTCACCCAGCTGGACCCCTACCCGGCCGCGCTCACCGATGAGATGTGGACCGTGCGGTTCCGCAATCCCGCCATGGATGCCTGGGCCGGCGGCTGGTACGACAGCACGCAGCCCGACGAGCAGAACCTGATGCTCTACCTGTTCTCCAAGCACGCCGAGGACCTGTTCCCCGACATCCGGGTCCTGCGCCGGCAGCTCCTGGCCGCGCTGCGGTACCAGTACGCCCGTAACCTCGCCACCCCCGGATTCGCCGAGCTGAAGGACCGCCTGGTCGCCACCGGCCCGGAGGCGGCCGGGCTGTGGGAACGCCACGAGGTCGCGATCCCGCAGCACGAATATCCCACCAGAATCCGCCATCCCGACCACGGGATCATCCCCGCGCACATGATCTTCATGCCGTTCAACCCCCGGCTGTGGCACTACACCATGGTCCTTCCCCCCGGGATCAAACCGCCGCACCCGGCCCCCGAGCCACCGCAGCAGCCTTCTTAAGGCACCCTCGTCCCGCGTCAGCTGCGATGCGGAATAAACCCCGCCGGTACTCCGCGCACTTAAGCCAGCCTGCCCTCAGCAGAACGGCATGCATCAGCAATCACAGAAGTCACAGCCGGCGCACTGGAGGTTCGTGCGTCCCGGGGGCTGGCCATGAAGATAAAAGTGACGACAATAGCGGCATTGACCTGAATGGGCGGGCGGGCACCACGATGACGGCAACCGGATAACCAGACGCCGGCCCGAGGGTGAGGGTTGCTGATGCCGACCACAACCGCTGATAAGCAGCACCGGCCAGCCCGCGGCGGCCGAGCCGTCACAGCGCAGCCCGGGACGGCTGGCACGGGCGTGGACGCGCGATGACCGCCGGACCGGCCATCGCGCCGCCGCCCGAGGACATGAACCTGGCCCGGTTCGCCTGCCTGCTGCGCGATGCCGCCCAGGCCACCGCCCGCAGCTGGGCCGGCCC
>JALYVS010000031.1 GCA_030853115.1 Actinomycetota bacterium | reverse complement strand
GGCTATGGGTGAGGCCGCTGCCCGGCTCGCGGTCAGCCAGGCGCAAGCCCGCGCCGATTTCGCCCGGCGGTTCGCCAGGTTCGCGGGCCCGGCGGCCCAGCAGCGGATCCGCACCCTGCTCGCCGAGCCGCCCGAGCCAGCCCCCCAGCCAGCCGCAGTGCTAGCCCCCGAGCTAACCCCAGGGCCAGCCCAGCTGCCCGCCGGGGCCCGGAAGCCCGCCGACGTCGCGAAGGGCGGCCAATGAAGATCTACGCCACCTACAACATCAAGGGCGGCGTCGGCAAGACGACAGCCGCGGTCAACCTCGCCTACCTGTCGGCCGCCGACCGCCAGCGGACGCTGCTGTGGGATCTTGACCCGCAGGGCGCGGCCAGCTTCCTTTTCCGGGTCAAGCCCAAGGTCAAGGGCGGCGGCAAGGCACTCATCCGCGGCACCAAGACCCTGCACGGCGCCATCAAGGGCACCGACTTCGACAATCTGGACCTGCTTCCGGCTGATTTCACCTACCGCAACATGGACCTGCTCCTGGGAGGATCCGGGCGGAGAAATACCCGCGCCCTGGCCCAGCTGCTCCGCCCGCTCGCCGCCGAGTACGACCACGTTTTCCTCGACTGCCCGCCGGGCATCTCGCTGGCGTCGGAAAACGTCATGCACGCCGCCGACAGCCTGCTGGTCCCGCTGATCCCGACCACCTTGTCGGTCCGCACGCTGGATCAGCTCACCGAATTCGTGGCGGGCTTCGACGGCCACCGCCCCGAGGTGCGGGCGTTCTTCTCCATGGTGGACCGGCGCAAGAAGCTCCACCAGGAAATAATTCACCACCTTTCGGCCGAACGGTCCGTGGTAACACACGCCACGATCCCTTCCTTGTCCCTCATCGAGCGCATGTCGGTGGAGCGTGCCCCGGTGACCGCCTTCGCGCCCCGCAGTCAGGCCGCCCGCGCCTACCGCGACCTATGGTCCGAACTCCGGCCGTAGATATCTAAGGTATCCTTATCGGATATCCTTGATATCTTCTCAGTCTGAGGTGGTCGTGGTGGCCATGATAAAAACGCCCATCGAGATCGACGAAGAGGCGCTGGCTATCGCCGCTGAGGTCCTCGGCACCAAAACGAAGAAGGACACCGTGAACGCCGCGCTCCGGGAAGTCGGCCAGCGACTGGAACGCTTGCGGGCGCTGGCCAGGCTCGGCGAGATGGCCGACCAGGGTGACTTCGACGAGTTCCTCGGCCACAAGGCGGCCTACCGCGGGTGAGCCCCGCCATCTACCTTATCGACACTTCTGGCTTGTTCCGGATCCTCCAAGGTGAACTGCGTCTGCTCTGGGCGGAGGAACTGGCCGCGGGAGTAATCGCGGTGTGCCCGGTGGTCGAGCTCGAGTTTCTCTATTCCGCTCGTTCGCTGGGCGACCGGCTCGAGAAAAAGCGGCTGCTAAGCACCGTTTTTGGCTGGGTACCGATGGGGGAGCGCGCCTATCAGCGCGCGGCGGCGGTGCAGCAGCTGATGACCGAGGTAGGACAGCACCGATCGGCGGGCCCGATCGACCTGCTGGTCGCTGCCACCGCCGAGCAAGCGCATCTCACCGTTCTCTACGAGGATCGCGATTTCGAGACGGTCGCCTCGGTTACCCGCCAGCGCGTCAGGCTGGTGACTGACATCGAGGCACCGCCGGACGGCCCTCGATAACCTTCGGCACAGCACGCGCCACGGACCCGTTCGGTCATTGCCCGCCTACGCCTCCGCCTAGTCTGCCACCGGCTCGCGGACGCTGCCGGGGTCCCGGCCCTGCCAGGTGCAGATGCACACCTCGTTGCCCTCGGGATCGGCCAGCACCCAGAACGCGGGGGCATCCGCGTCGCTGACCAGCGTGCCGCCGGCCGCGATCGTGGCCTGGATGCGCTGGTGCGCCTCGTCGTGCGGCACCGACACGTCGAAGTGGATCCGGTTACGCTGCGGGCGCGGCTGGTCCATCTGCTGAAACCAGAACGCGGGCCCCTGGCCCCGCGGGTCGATCAGCCCGTGCATCGGCCCGCCCGGCCCCGGCTGGTCGACATAGCCGAGCACCGTCTGCCAGAACGGCCGCACCTTGGCCCCGTCGAGCACGTCGATCGCGATCTCGAGCACCTGCACCGGCTGCTGGTCGTCGCCGATCCCGGCCTGAGTGGACAGCCGGAACTCCTCCGCCAGGGCCGAGATCTGCCGGGCCAGCTCCACGTCGCGCGGCGTCACCCAGTCCGCGACCGCGAACTGCAGCGTCAGCAGCAGCCGGTCCGCGCGGATGTCCATCCGCAGGTGCCCCTCGGCGTGCGGCAGGGCCGCCGCCCGCCCGGCCACGTCCGCCGCCAGCGGCAGCGAACCGGTCAGCACCTCGGCCCGGAAATCTCCGAGCACGTACCGCCAGCCCAGTCCGCTGACCGCGTGCGAGGCCTCCGTCCGGCTTAGCTTCCTGTCCAGGTCGTGATCCGCCCGGCTGTCTTGACTCCCTGGTCCCATCCGCCCATCGTGCCAGCCTTGACCCGGCCGGCCGCTACCGGGTGCGCGTCCCCGGAGTGAACGAGACTCCGCGCAGCACCTCGGCGAACCGGGCCGCGCGCACCGTGCGGAAGCTCTCCCACGACGCCGGGGCAGTGGCGTGCAGCGGGTCGGTGATCTCCGCCAGCTTGTTCGGGTCGGCGCCCTGGTCGCCGCTCCCGCTGACGGTCGAGGTGATAGCCCAGATCGTCGCCGTGCCGTTCCGGTTGAGCTGGCCGGTGAGGTTGCGCAGCCCGTCGGTGGCGGGCGCCCACGGCAGGCCGGTCGCGGCGTTCTCTCCCGTGGGGTAGCCGCGGACGGGGTACGGCTGGCCGAGGTCCAGGCCCGAAGTCAGCGTGTAAGCCAGCGTCCACTGGGTCCCGTTGAAGACCCACTTCTGCAGTCCGGCGGTGCTCTGGGCCGCGGCGGCGGTGTACTGGCCGCCCGCGTAGGTGTTGGTGCCGTTGCCCTCGTCGGCGACGTACAGCGTGTCGGCGTTCGCGAACCACATGCCGAACGGGAACGAGTTCGTCGACGTCTTGGCCAGCGTGGTGTTGAAACCCTTCAGGATGCACATGTTGCTCGGCAGCCCGTCGGCCTGAAGCGTCGAGAGGTGGTAGCTCAGCGCCGAGGTGGGCAGCTGCGCCCCCGCGGCCGGCAGGCCGACCCCGTCCGGGCACGCCCGGCCGGTGGTATCGACGAAGTACACGGTGTTGACGCCGTTGCCGCCACTGCCCTTGGTGTAGTACAGGACATTGTGGTAGATCGTCAGGCCGCGGAAGTTGTCGTCCTTGCCGATCTTGTCGGCCTTGTCACCGAGCTGGGTGACGCTGAAGCTGCCGACCGGGGTGGGGATGCCTGGGTGCTGCGCGGCCTCGGGCTGATCGGAGGGCGTGATCAGCTGCGCGCCTGCGCCCAGGATCACTCCCGTCGGCTGCGGGGTGCTGCCGTTCCCCGCGTTGCCCGCGGCGTAGATCAGTTCCTTGCCGCCGGCCTCGGCGGTGATCGCCGCCCGCCCGTTGTTGCCGCTGTAGGCGTTGGTCTCAGTGAACTGAAATTTCCCGTCGCCCGTTAGCTGCGCCACCGCCCGGTAGTAAGCGCCGGGATCCGGGTTCGTCGGGTCGATCACCCCGGGCGTGTTGGAGTTGGACACGTCGGCCGTGTCCGGCTTGGCCACGTAACCCATGAACGAGACGGTCCGGCCGTCGGGGGACAGGTTCAGGGCCAGCTCGGACTTGGAGGAGAAACTACTGACCAGTTCGCGCCCGGGCACCTCGATCGTGCCGAGGGGCAGGCCCCAGGGCGTCATCTGGGCCAGGAAGATCTGCGAGGTGACCCCGAAGCTCCCGTCGGCCAGCGCGTTGTTGAAGACCTGCGGGTAGCTTCCGTTCGCCGTCGCGGTGACGCAGTTGCCCGCCGTGCACCCGGGCGGCAGCTGCGTCTGCCCGGCCACGATGCCGGGGTCGTTGCGGTAGTAGCTCTCGCTGACCAGCAGGTTGCCCGGAATCAGCCTGCCCCATCCGTCCCGTCCCGCACTGGCCTTAGCCGCCGGGCTGGCCCCAGATGCCCCGGAGGCCCCAGCGGTCCCGGCCGTGGCGGCCACCGCCGCAGCGCACAGTACGGCCGCCAGGCCGGCCGCTCCCGCTCGTGCTCGCTTGCTCACTGTTGCTCCTCAAGGCCAGTTCCGGATGTCCCCTGGACATCCAAACGAGGCCACCCGTCCGCCGAGCACCCGCCAGCTGAACATCAGATGTCGCCTACATGACCATCGCCCCAGGGCCGCTGTCGGTCGGCACGGCAGGAATCCCCGCGCTACCGGCCGGGGAGGATGTCCATTAGCAAGTGTTACCGGCACGACAGGTTTACCGGAACCTTGACCGGACAGTGCTATTGCGTTCGCTATCGATCCTGACTAACTACTATCGAATCCAGTTTTAAGTCGTTCAAAATCTTGACTTATTCCAGAAAATGTACCAGGATGATTGTCATCATGGTTCGCCCTCCTGTTAACCCGGACGACGCCGTGGTCCAGGAATTGCGCGAGGCTGGGCTGCGTGTGACGATGCCTCGTCAGGCGGTCCTGACGTGGCTGACCCGGCATCCGCACTCGACCGCCGACGCGATCGCCGCGGGCGTCAGGGGAAAGGCCGGATCGCTGTCGCTTCAGGCCATCTACGGCGTGGTGACGGCGTGCACCGAGGCGGGCCTACTGCGGCGCATCGAGCCCGCCGGGCATCCCGCGCGCTACGAGCGGCGGGTGGGGGACAACCATCACCACCTGGTGTGCCGCCGGTGCGGCCGGACCGAGGATGTCGACTGCGCCACGGGGGAGCGGCCCTGCCTCGAGCCAGCCGATACGCAAGGTTTCACCATCGACGAGGCCGAAGTGGTTTTCTGGGGCCTTTGCGCCCCCTGCGCGGCGGCCGTAGGCCCCGGGGCCGGAACGCACTATCACGAGGAGGAATGGCATTGACAGAATCACAGGTCAAGGCGACAACGACCGACGGCGGCGCGCCGGTGGAAAGCGATGAGCACTCGCTGACCATCGGTCAGGACGGCCCGATCCTGCTGCAAGATCACTACCTGATCGAGCAGATGGCCAATTTCAACCGGGAGCGCATTCCCGAGCGCCAGCCCCACGCCAAGGGCGGCGGAGCGTTCGGCCACTTCCAGGTGACGCAGGACGTCAGCGCCTACACCAAGGCCGCGGTGTTCGCACCCGGGGTCAGGACGGACACGCTGATCCGGTTCTCCACCGTGGCGGGGGAGCGGGGCAGCCCCGATACCTGGCGTGACCCGCGCGGCTTCTCGCTGAAGTTCTATACCTCGCAGGGCAACTACGACATGGTCGGGAACAACACCCCGGTGTTCTTCATGCGTGACCCGATGAAGTTCCAGCACTTCATCCGCTCGCAGAAGCGCCGGCAGGACAACAACCTGCGCGACCACGACATGCAGTGGGACTTCTGGACGCTATCCCCGGAGTCGGCGCACCAGGTGACCTGGCTGATGGGCGACCGCGGTATCCCGCGGACCTGGCGGCACATGAACGGCTACAGCTCGCATACCTACATGTGGGTGAACGCCTCCGGCGAGCGGTTCTGGGTCAAGTACCACTTCAAGACCGACCAGGGCATCGAGACCTTCACCCAGGACGAGGCCGATCAGATGGCCTCGGCCGACACCGACTACCACCAGCGTGACCTGTTCGAGCACATCGCGGCCGGGGAGTTCCCCAGCTGGACGCTGAAAATGCAGATCATGCCGTTCGAGGACGCCCGGGACTACCGGTTCAACCCGTTTGACCTGACCAAGGTATGGCCGCACAGCGACTACCCGCTGATCGAGGTGGGCCGGCTGACCCTGGACCGGAACCCCACCGATTACCACACCGAGATCGAGCAGGCCGCGTTCGAGCCGAACAACCTGGTGCCCGGCATCACGCTGAGCCCGGACAAGATGCTGCTGGCCCGCGGTTTCGCCTACTCCGACGCGCACCGAGCCCGGCTCGGGGTCAACTACAAGCAGATCCCGGTGAACGCGCCGCAGGTCCTCGTGCACAGTTACAGCAAGGACGGCGCCATGCGCGTCGTCAACGTGTCCGACCCGGTCTACGCGCCGAACTCCAAGGGCGGGCCCAAGGCGGACACCGAGCACTACGGCCCGGTGGGCTGGCACGCCGATGGTGACATGGTCCGTTCCGCTTACACCCTGCACACCCAGGACGACGACTGGGGCCAGGCCGGCACCTTGGTCCGCGAGGTGATGGATGACGCGGCCCGCGAGCGGCTGGTCACCAACATCGTCGGCCACCTGCTCAACGCCGTGAGCGAGCCGGTGCTGCAACGCGCCTTCCAGTACTGGCGCAACGTGGACAAGAACCTCGGTGACAAGATCGAGGCCGGCGTCCGCGCCAAGCAGGACGAGAAGGACCCCAAGGCCGCCGAGCAGGCCAACCCGGCCCGCTCCAGCATGCAGGCCAAAGCCTAAAGCCGGTAAGGCCAAATAAGAGCGAAAGCCCGGGACCGCACCTCCGGCCCCGGGCTTTCGCGGCTAACTCACGGTCCGTAGACATCCAGCTCAGACATCTGGGCGCCGTTCTGGACGCTGTTAGCCGTGAAGGACAGCTGCACGTACTGGTCCGAGGTCCCGGACGGCACCTTGATGGTGACGGTGTTACCGGTGGCAGGGTTGAAGGTGTAGGTAGCCGAGCCCACCAGCGTGGTGTAGCTGCTGCCGTTGACCGATCCCAGCACCGAGAACGTCTGCGTCCTGGTGTTCCACGCCGCGGACGGAGGCAGGTCCACCACGATCGAGCCCAGGGCCTTGCTGGCCCCGAGGTTCGCCGTGAAGGTGGTGGGCCAGGCGCCGTTGGTGCCTTCCCAGTAGGTGCTGGTGTTGCCGTCCACCGCGTTGGCCGGGACGTAATTCTGGGTGTAGCTGGACGCGGTGACCGGGACGTTGAGCGCCAGGTCGGGGCGGGCGGTACCGGCTGTACCCCACACCTGGAACTCCGAGGCCTGGGCGCCGTTCTGGACGCTGTTGGCGGTAAAGGACAGCTGCACGTACTGGTCCGTCGTCCCGGCGGGCAGACCGATGGTGACGGTGTTGCCGGTGGCCGGGTTAAAGGTGTAGGTGTTCGAACCCGCCAGCGTGCTGTAGCTGCTGCCGTTAACTGACCCGAGCACCGAGAAGGTCTGCGTCCTGGTGTTCCACGCCGCGGCCGGAGGCAGGTCGACGACCACGGAGGTCAGCGTGTCTGAGGCGCCGAGGTTCACCGTAAGCGTGCTCGGCCAGGCGCCGCTGGTGCCCTCCCAGTAGGTGCTGGTGTTCCCGTCGTCGGCGTTGCTGGGAACGTAATTCTGGGTGTAGCTGGACGCCGTGATGGGGGCGTTCAAGGCCAGGTTCGTGCTCCCGCCGCTGCTGGTCCCGGTGCCGCTGAGGGCCACGGTGAGGGTGGGGTCGGTGGCGTTGCTGGCCACCGTCACACTGCCCGCGGCGGTCCCGGCCGCGGTCGGCGTGAAGGTCACGCTCACCGTGCAGGAGGCACCCGCTGCGATCGAGGACCCGCAGGTGCTGGTGGACGCGAACGGGCCGCTGGCCGAGACCGACGACACGCTCGCGGCCGCGCCGCCGGTGTTGGTCACCGTGACGCTCTGAGCCGCGGACGTCGAGCCCACCGCCTGGTTGCCGAAGGACAGCGAGGTGGGGGACGCGGCCAGCGTGGCGCTGCCGCCACCGCCCGAGCTGGTGCCGGTGCCGGACAGGGCGACGGTATTGGTGGTCCCGCCCGCGTTGACGGTCAGCGAGCCGGTGCGGCTGCCGGTCGCGGCCGGCGTGAACTTCACGCTGACCGTGCACGAACCGCCCGCCGCGATCGAGGATCCGCACGTGCTGGTCTGCGCGAAGTCGCCGCTCGCGGAGATAGACGAGACGGACGCGGCCGAGCTGGTCGGGTTGGACACGGTCACGCTCTGCGCGCTGCTCGTCGAGCCGACCGCGACCGAGCCGAAATTCAGCGCGCTCGGTGCGACCGTCACGCCGGAGTTGGGATACGGCGGGTACACCGGGGCCGGCCAGCCGTTGCACTGGGTCGGGGAGATGCCGGAGTTGCCGCCGCCGTCGGTGATCGTGAAGCCGCTGCCCTCGCAGCTGTAGCTCGGGGCGTTGCCCGCTCCTGCCTGCGCCACGCCGGTCGCCACCACGTTGGTGGCCGACGCCGTGCCGGGATCTTGCTCCTGCAGCGCGAACGTGCCGGCCCCCGCGATCGTCACGTTGTTCAGGTTGACCCCGTTGACCTCCCCTTCGACCCACTGGATGGCCTCGAACGGGCTCTGCTCGATCAGCGCGTTGGTCACGTTGATCGGGCCGGTGACCGTCCCCTGGCTGCCGTCGAACCACAGGGCGCCCACGCCGAACTGCCAGTTCGGGTCGAGGTCGCCGTCCCGGATCAGGGTGTTGTCGGAGATCGTGGTGGTGCCCACGGGGGTGGAGGAGAAGCGCTGGCCCACCTGGATGCCGCCACCCTGGGTGATCCCGGTGTCCACCACCAGGTTGCCGGTGACCGTGTTGTCGTGGCCGCCGTAGATCGCGATCCCGTTGGCCAGCATCTGCAACTGCACGGTGTTGTCCGAGATCGTGTCGTTGGCGTCGGCCCCGATACCAGAGTCCGCCCAGGTCGCGATGCCGTCGTCACCAGTGTTACGGATGTCGCTGTTGGTGACGGTGGAGTTGGTCACCCCGCCGTGGAAGTTGATCCCGTCCGCGGTGGTGTCCCGGATGCGCATGCCGCTGAACTTCAGGCTGTCCATCGGCCCGTCCATCCAGGCGCCGACCTTGTCGTGCTCGATCCAGATGTTCGACACCGTGGAGTTGCCCATCGCGCCGCCGATGCCGTTGACCTGGGCGCTGTCGTCGCGCTCCTGGACATTGCCGAAGATCGCGAAGTTCTGCAGGTGCACGCTGGTGCTCGGTGACGGCGCGGAGTTCCCGTAGAAGCCGGGCGCCGTGCCGGTAACGGTCGAGTACCACATGCCGGCGCCGGCCACGGTCACGTTGTTGACGCTGATGTGTCCCGGGACGTTGTAGCTGCCCGGCGGGATCCACACCGTTCCGCCCGCGCCGGCCGCCGTGATCGCGGCGTTGAACGCGCTGGTGGAGTCGTTCACGCCGGCCGGGTCGGCTCCTTCGCTGGTCACCGACACCGAGCCCGCGGGCTGCGTCAGCGGCGCGGCGACCTGCTCGAAGTCGGCCAGGTCGATCGTGTAGGAGGACGCGGTGTCCTCGGAGTCGACCTGCAGCTTGAACGTCGTGCCGGCCGGGTAGCTGCTGGTGAACAGCCGGTGCACCTCGTCATAGAAGTGATGCGGGTTGCCGCTGCCCGGCGTGTTCGTGAACGGGTAGCTGCCGTAATACCAGCTGTAGGCGTTGGTCAGCGTGAAGTCGGTCTGCTTGCTGCCGTTGACGTACAGCGACAGCGCGGCGGTGTAGACCGACCCGTCCGAGCTGTCCGGGATGCTGTAGCGGAAGTCGATCGAGTTGGTCGCCACGGGCGTGGTGAACGTGACGTACTTGCCCGTGCCCTGCAGGGTCACGGCCTTGCGGCCGGACGCCTCGTCGGCGAGCTGGCCCTGGGTATAGCTCGGGCCGATGACGGTCCCGTTGGTGGCGGAGTTCTCCGCCTGCACTTCGACGTAGGGCAGGCTCGCGCCGCTGCCGCCGGTGGCAGCGGCTGACGCCGGCTGGACCGCCACCGCGGCGACGCCGGCGATAACCAGCGACGCGGTGCTGACGGTCAAGGCGAGCGTCCGCCTCACGGCTCGGATGGACTGGAACACCTTTTGCTCCTTCGATGCCGATGGCCGGATTTCTTCCGGCAAGTCCCGCGCGGGGCCGGGGTAACCGTACGGAGAGGAACGGCGCATGCGGGACGTGTAACAGCGACGGTAACCTCAGCAACATAACGTTGCAAGATTTATACAGAAATTAGGCCAATCAATACTTCTAGTCGCAAGTTCCCTCGGTTCACGCCACCCCTACGTCAGACGCGCGTCGAGCCTGATCCCTGCCTGCCGCCCACGGCTGCACGCCTGCGGTCAACCACAATCGACAATGACCGAACGGCGCTGATTCAAGCCCGCGCGGACGGCGGCCGGCCGGTCGAGCCGCGGACGACGAGTTCGGGTTCGAAAAGCAGTTCCTCCGGATAGACGGCCGCGTTCTCGATCTGATTCACCAGCAGCGCGACCGCGGCCTTGCCCATCGACTCGATCGGCTGCCTGACCGTGGTCAGCGGAGGGTCGGTGCAGTTCATGAAGGCCGAGTCGTCGAACCCCACCACCGAGACATCTCCAGGGACCGTCAGGCCGGCCCGCCGGACCGCCCGGATCGCCCCGAGCGCGAGGACGTCACTGCCGCAGATAACGCCGGTGACGCCGTGCCGCAGCAGCCGGGTGGTCGCGGCCTGGCCGCCCTCCAGGGAGAACAGCGCGTGCTCCACCGGCGCGTGCTCGCCCGGCGCCCGCGCGGCCAGCTCGGTGAACGCCGCGAGCTTGCGGCGCGAGGGCACGTGATCCTCCGGGCCGACCAGCAAGCCGATCTGCTGGTGGCCGAGCGAGGCCAGGTGGGTATAAGCCTGCACCGTCGCGGTCATGTCGTCGGTAGCGGCGCACGGGAAGCCCAGGTTGTCGATCGCCGCGTTGAACAGCACCGCCGGGATGCCACGGCTACGCAGCAGCCGGTAGTGCTCGTGCGGTGAGGCCTGCTCGGCGTAGTGGCCGCCGGCGAACACCACTCCTGAGACCTGCTGGTCGAGCAGCATGCCGACGTAGTCGGCCTCGGAAAGCCCCCCCGCTGTGCGGGTGCACAGCACCGGCGTGAAGCCGCGCTGGGCCAGCGCCCCGCCGACGACCTCAGCCAGGGCCGGGAAAATCGGGTTCTGCAACTCCGGCAGCACCAAGCCGATCAGCCGGGCCCGCTCGCCGCGCAACTGGGTCGGGCGCTCATAACCCAGCACGTCGAGCGCCGTCAGCACGGACTCCCTGGTGCTGGGGGAAACACCGGCCTTGCTGTTCAGGACCCGGCTCACGGTCGCCTCGCTGACCCCGACTTTCTTGGCCACGTCGGCCAGCCGCCGGGTAGGTACACGCGTCATGTTGCAAAGATACGGCATTTAATTGAAACTTTTGCGTGATTTAACCATCGCTCTTGCCGAAACTCTCTGTTGTTCTTCCCCGGCTTCTTGTCCAGAACGGTGCAAGAGCTGCTGGCCAGCGTGGTCACACTTGCGCAACCGCCGGAAGCCCGGCCTGGGTTACTAAGTTGTGTCTTTGCAATTTTTAGTAGACATATTGCGTCTCAATGTCTTCATACGTAGGTTGAGGAATCAATATTTTTCAACCTGGGAAGGATGAGCCGATGAGCAGACGGCTTCACCGTCGAGCCGGACCCGCGAGCCGTCGCCGGATAGCCGGCATTCCCGTCGCCGCGGCTCTCGTGCTCGGCGCCGCGGCGTGCTCAAGCAGTCCCGCCAGCACCGGGGCGGCTAGCGGCGGTCACGTGACGATCAGCGTCGACTGCGCACCGCCGGCCAGCGCGCCGCAGCAGCACAAGGAGTGGAACCAGGACGTCGCGATCTTCGAGAACCAGAACCCCGCCATCACCATCGACAGCGTCTACGAGAATCCGTGCGAGGTTCCGGCCTCGTTCACGGCCATGCTGGACGCCGGCAACGAGCCGAACCTCTTCTACACCTACTTCACCGACCGGAACCAGGTCCTCGACGCGGGCCAGGCCGCCGATATCACGCCGTACGTGACCACCAAGACCGTCCCCGACCTGAACGACATCGTGCCGACGGCGCTGGCCGCGGTCACCGCGGGCAAGACCCTGTACGGGCTGCCGACGGTCAACTACACCCAGGGGCTGATTATCAACCGGACACTGTTCAAGCAGGCCGGGCTGAATCCGGACGACCCGCCGGCCACCTGGGCTCAGGTCGAGCAGGACGCCAAGGCGATCACCAAGCTGGGCCACGGCATCTACGGTTACGGCGACTACAGCGCGGGCAACAACGGCGGCTGGCACTTCTCCTCCGAGATCGACGCCGAGGGCGGCCACATGGTCGACACGGCCGGCACCGCGGCGGCCTTCGATTCGGCCCCGGGCCAGGCCGTGCTCCAGGCCCTGCACACGATGCGCTTCGTCGACCACAGCATGAGTCCCACCCAGCAGCTCGCCTGGGGCACCCTGCAGAAGCAGATGGCCGCCGGCAAGCTCGGCATGTACATCGCCGCCCCCGACGACATCTACAACGTGATCGTCCCGCAGGACGGCGGCAACATCAACGACTACGGCATGGCCCCGCTGCCCAGCAGCACCGGCACCCCGGCGGGCTCGCTGTCCGGCGGCAACGACTACTTGTTCGCTAAGCATGACACCCCGGCCCAGATCGAGGCCGGCATCAAGTGGCTCGTCTTCGAGGACCTGACCCCGGGCGCCGGCCAGTTCAACTACGTCAGGCAGAAGGCCGACGGCTTCCCGGTCGGCTTCCCCGAGCCGCAGCTGTTCACCGGCGCCACCGCGGCCACGCAGCAGCGGCTGCTGAACGCCAGTGCGACCGTCAACCCGGCCTTCTACTCGAGCTTCAGCAACGCGCACGAGCTGGCCATGGGCGAGCCCACCGACGCGCAGGCGGTCTACAAGACGCTTGATCCGGTCATGCTCGCCGTGCTGACCAACCCGACCGCGAACATCTCCCAGCTGCTGTCCACCGCGACCAGCCAGGTCAACCAGATCCTGGCCAACAGCGGCGGGTGACGTGCAGAGTATCGTCACCGGGTCCGTGCCGGTCCTGGCGCCTGTCCGGGCCAGGACCGGCGTGGGCCGCCGGGTCCGGCGGCACGCGTCCGCGCACGGTTTCCTGATCGGCGCCGTGCTCTGTTTTCTCTTCTTCTCCTGGTACCCGATGTGCCGGGAGATCGTGATGAGCTTCCAGAAGACCCAGCTGGGGGTGACCAGCTGGGCGGGCTGGGCGAACTACCGGCGCATCTTCGGTGATCCGACCTTCTGGACGGCCTGGCGCAACACGCTGGAGTTCACCGTCCTCGCGCTGATCATCGGCTACGCGGTGCCGTTTTTGGTCGCGATCTTGATGAACGAGCTCCGGCACGCCAGGGGGTACCTTCGCTGCCTGGTGTACCTGCCGGTGATGCTGCCGCCTACCTCGGCGCTGCTGCTGTTCGCCTACTTCTACGATCCGACCTACGGCCTGTTCAACGACATCCTGCACGCGCTGCACCTGCCCACGTCGCAATGGGTCCAGTCGCCGGGCACCGGCCTGCCCAGCATGGCGATGATCTCGGTGGCGATCGCGGCGACCTGGATGAACATGGGCGGCGCCACGCTGATCTACCTGGCCGCGCTGCAGAACATCCCGGGCGAGCTCTACGAGGCCGCCGAGCTCGACGGCGCCGGGCTGGTCTCCAAGATCAGGCACATCACGATCCCGCAGACCCGGCTGATCTTGTCGATGCTGCTGATGCTGCAGATCGTGGCCACGATGCAGATGTTCGTCGAGGCCTTTATCTTGACCAACGGCGGAGCCGGCGTGAACGACAACACCGTGTCGGTGGTCAACCTCATCTATCAGTACGCCTTCGCCCTGAGCGGGGCCAGCAACTACAACAGCGCGTCCGCGCTCGGCGTGGTGCTGATGCTGGTGCTCGCCGTCTTCTCCGCCACGTACCTGTGGCTGACCCGCGACCGAGGGGACCACAGGTGAACACGCCGGCGCCTAGGACGCTGATTTCCAGCGCGCAGCTGAACCAGCTGCGCGGCAAGATTGCCTACCGCGTGGTGCTGACCCTGGTGGTGCTGGTCTTCACGCTGGTCTTCATCGGGCCGCTGTACTTCCTGTTTAGCGACGGGCTCAAGTCGACCACCGAGGCGGTCCAGGTACCGCCGACCATCATCCCCGCGCATGCCCACCTGAGCACCTACGGGTCCGCGTGGAGCCGGGTCGGCCTCGCGCGACTGCTGGTCAACACGCTCTACTACGCTTTCGGCGCGCTGTTCTTCCAGCTGATCTTCGACGTGGGCGCCGCCTACTCGCTGTCCCGGTTGCGGCCGTTCGGAGGCCGGATCATCTTCGCGCTGATGCTGGCCACGCTGATGATCCCGTCCACGGTCCTGCTCGTCCCGCAGTACGTCACCGTGGCGGACCTGCCGATCCTGCACCTGAACCTGATCGGCTCGCCGGAGGCGATCTGGCTGCCGTCGGTGGCCAACGCGTTCAGTATCTTTCTGCTCAAGCGGTTCTTCGATTCGATCCCGACCGAGCTGCTGGCCGCGGCGGCGGTCGACGGCGCCTCGCCGCTGCGGACCCTGCGCTCGGTCGTGCTGCCGATCTCCCGGCCGATCCTCGGGGTGGTCTCGATTTTCGCGCTGGTGGCCGTCTGGAAGGACTTCCTGTGGCCGCTACTTGTCGAATACGGCTATAACCCGAACCGGGAGACGCTGAACGTCGGCATCTTCGAGGCCGCCAGCACCACTCCGCAGAACCTGGTGCTCGCGGCCTCCGCGATGGCCGCGGTGCCCACGGTGATCTTCTTTCTTCTCTTCCAGCGCAATATCCTGGCTGGCCTGACCGCAGGCAGCCTCAAGGGCTGAATCTCACCGAAGGAAACCATGACCTCTTCTCCCTGGTGGCGCGGTGCCGCGATCTATGAGCTCTACGTGCAGAGCTTCGCCGACGCCGACGGCGACGGGATCGGCGACCTGGCCGGCGTCCGCGCGCGGCTGCCGTACCTGGCCGCCCTCGGCATCGACGCGATCTGGTTCAGCCCGTGGTACCCCTCGCCGAGGTCCGACGCGGGCTACGACGTGGCTGACTACCGGTCGATCGATCCTGCTTTCGGCACGCTGGCCGACGCGGACGCGCTGATCGCCGACGGGCACGCGCACGGCATCAGGACGATCATCGACATCGTCCCGAACCACTGTTCCGATCAGCACGAGTGGTTCCAGGCCGCGCTGGCCGCCCCGTCCGGCTCCGCCGAACGCGCCCGGTTCTGGTTCCGGCCCGGGCGCGGCCCCGCTGGTGATCGTCCGCCGAACGGCTGGCGGTCGATTTTCGGCGGCTCCGCCTGGAGCCGGACCACCGCCCCGGACGGCACCCCCGGCGAGTGGTACCTGCACCTGTTCGCGCCCGAGCAGCCGGACTTCAACTGGGCCAATCCGGAGGTCCGCGCCGAGTTCGAGGCCATCTTGCGATTCTGGTTTGACCGCGGCGTCGACGGCATCAGGATCGATTCCGCCGCGATGCTGACCAAGGACCCGCGGCTGCCCGAGACCGGGCCGGGTGACCCCTCTCCTTACACCGATCGCGACGATGTGCACGACATCTACCGGGCCTGGCGCAAGGTCGCCGACCAGTACTCCGGCCGGGTGCTGATCGGCGAGATCTGGCTTCCCGACGCCACCCGGTTCGCCCGGTACCTGCGTCCGGACGAGATGCACACCGTGTTCAACTTCCCCTACCTGTGCTGCCCCTGGGACGCCGCCCAGCTGCGCGATGTCGTGGACGGCACGCTGGCTTTCCACGCCGAGGCGGGCGCGCCGGCCACCTGGGTGCTGTCCAACCACGACGTCGACCGTCATGTCTCCAGGTACGGTCGCGCCGACACCTCCTTCGGCCTGGACCGGCGGGATCACAGTCAGCCGGTCGACCTGGCCCTGGGCACCCGCCGCGCCCGGGCCGCCGCGCTGCTCACGATGGCGCTGCCCGGTTCGGTGTACCTCTACCAGGGTGAGGAACTCGGCTTGTGGGAGGTGGAAGACCTGCCCGCGGACAAACGCCAGGACCCGATCTGGCTCCGTACCGGCGGCGCTGACCCGGGCCGGGACGGCAGCCGGGTGCCGCTGCCCTGGGCCGGTCCCGAGCCGCCATTCGGCTTCTCGCCTCCCGATGCGGTCAAGCCGCCCTGGCTGCCGCAGCCGGTTCAGTGGCGCGAGCTGACCGTGCAGGCCCAGACCGGCGACCCGGGCTCGATGATCGAGCTGTACCGCCAGGCGCTGCACCTGCGCCGCGCCGAACCAGCCCTGCGCCAGGATCCGGATACCCCGATGACCTGGCGGGCCGCGCCGGACGGAGTGCTCGCCTTCGACCGCGGCGACGGCTTGTGCTGCGTCGCCAACCTGTCCGCCGGCGCCGTGGCCCTGCCCGCCCACTCCGCCGTGCTGCTGGCCAGCGGCCCGCTCGCCGATGGCCTGCTGCCGCCCGACACCACGGTATGGCTCCGCCGCCCGCCGGCTGAGCCGCCCGCGGGCTTATCGAATCGGGCGCGGGCTCGTCAGGCTGGCTAGGCCCTGCAGGTCGACGCAGGTGATGCCCCGGACCCGCACGAAGACCATCAGGACGCTTTCGCAGCCTCGGCAGCGGACCACGGTGCCTGGCCCGCGCAGGTAGACGGCGAACTCGGCCACCTCGCTGGCCGCTCCGCAGGTGCCGCAGATCCCCGTAGCCGTGGTCATCTCGCCGCCGAACACCTCGATCAGCAGGCCGCCGATCGCATTGCCGTCCAGCGCGGAACTGTCACGCTCGGAACTGTCACGCTCGGAACTGTCACGCTCGGGATCGTCCGGCCGCTCGGTCATCGCCCGGTCGCTCCGAACCGCTCAGTCCTGACCTGCGCCGGCGGGTACCCCAGCCGGACCAGCCCCGCCGCGACCGTCTCCACGAAGCTCGTCGGCCCGCAGGCGAACGCCAGCGGCTTGTCCGCCGCCGCCCAGGCGACCTCGGCCAGAATGTCGTCGTCCACCCGGCGTGCGTACCCGGTCCACCCAGACGGCTGCGATCTGGTCAGCGCGTAGATCACCTCAACGCCCGCGGGCCAGGCGGCGTCGAGCTCGCCCCGGTAGATCACGTCCTGCCGCCGTCGCGAGGAGTACAGCAGCCGCACCGGGACGGTGCTCGCGAGCCTGACCCGGTACCGCAGGATGGACCGCAGCGGCACGATCCCCGAGCCGCCCGCCGCCAGCAGCAGCGGCCCGCCGAAGGCCGGCTCCCAGACGAAGTACCCCCCGATCGGCCCGCGCACCTCCAGGGAGTCCCCCGGCCGCGCCTCTTGCGTCAGCCACGGGGAGACCTCGCCGTCCTCGATCCGTTCCACCGTGATCGCGAGCGGTTCCCCGGGCGCCGAGGCGATCGAGTAGGCCCGTTCGGCCTGGTACCCGTCCGGGGCGGTGAGCCTGACGTCCACATGCTGGCCCGCCCGGTGCCCCGGCCAGCTGGCTACCTCAAGCGATAGCGTCCGGGCTGTGGACGTTTGCTCCACCAGCGAGCCGACCGTGGCGCTCTGCCAGGTCAGTCGCCTGCGTACCGCTGTTCCCGCCATGGGTCTCCGTACATGTGGTAGCCGTAGTTCTCCCAGAAGCCGGGCTCGTCGGTGGCGCGGAGCCGCAGCCCTCGCACCCATTTGGCGCTCTTCCAGAAGTACAGGTGCGGGACCAGCAGCCGGGCTGGGCCGCCGTGCTCGGGGCCGAGCGGGGCGCCCCCGTAGCCGAACGCGACCCAGGCCCGCCCGCCCGTCAGGTCGGCCAGCGGCAGGTTGGTCGTGTACCCGCCGTCGCAGAAGGCGAGCACGTACTCGGCGTGATGGTCGACCGCCGCGAGCAGCACGTCCAGCGACACGCCCTGCCAGGTCGTGTCCAGCTTGGACCAGCGGGTCACGCAGTGGATGTCCGCGGTCAGCGACTCCGAAGGCAGGGCGCGGAATTGCGGCCACGTCCAGCTCTTCGGCGCGGTGCCGCCGGTGATCGAGAACGTCCAGTTCGCCAGCGCCGTGCGCGGGGTCGGGCCAGCCGACAGGACGGGAAAATCGCGGGTCAGGTACTGGCCAGGAGGCACCCGGCTGACGTCGGCTGCTGGGCGCTTGCGGCGAAAGCCGCGCGAAACCGGGCTCACGCCAGCAGGTTACGCCGTAACGAGCAGGTACACGTTCAGCGCGACGATCACGATCGTGACCACCGCGCCGGCCAGCATCGTGATCCGCCGGTTCACCAGCGATCCCATCAGCTGCTTGTTGCTGGTGAAGCACCACAGCGGGACCAGCGCGAAGGGGATGCCGAAGGAGAGGAAAACCTGGGACAGCACCAGCGCCCGGGTGGGGTTGAAGCCCACCGCGATCACGATCAGGGCCGGGATCATGGTGATGCTCCGGCGGGCGAAGATCGGGATCTGCCGGCGGATGAACCCCTGCATCACGAGCTGCCCGGACAAGGTCCCCACGGACGAGGACGCGATCCCGGAGGTGAGCAGGGCGACGCCGAAGAACGTTCCGCTGTGCGCGCCCAGGTAATGGTTCAGGCCCGCGAAGACCTGGCCCAGGTCGTTGCCGGCGCCGAACATGCCGCGGGCGTGGAAGACGGCGGCCGCCATGGTCAGCATGGCCAGGTTGATCATCCCGGCGGTGCCCATCGCGACGGAGATGTCGATGACCTCGAAGCGGAAGATCTTGCGCCGGGCGTCAGCGTTCGCGCCGACGATCCGCTTCTGGGTGAGCGAGGAATGCAGGTAGATCACGTGCGGCATCACGGTGGCGCCGACCATGCTGACCGCGAGCAGGGCCGAGCCGCCGCCGGTCAGCTGCGGCACGAACAACCCGTGCGCGACCCCGGCGCCCGACGGGCTGCTCTTGACCAGCTCCAGGCCGAACGCCAGCACGATCACCGCCACGAAACCGGTGATCGTGGCCTCGAGCCTGCGGAAACCCCATACCTGCAGGCCCAGGATGGCGAACGTGGCCATGCCGGTCAGCAGGGCCGAGATCCACAGCGTCAGCCCGAAGACCAGGTGCAGGCCGAGCGCCGCGCCGACGAACTCGGCCAGGTCGGTCGCCATCGCGACCGCCTCGGCCTGCAGCCACAGCAGCACCACGACCCGGAATCCGAAGCGATCCCGGCACACCTCGGGCAGGCTGCGGCCGGTGGCGATGCCGAGCTTG
Organism: Actinomycetota bacterium; assembly: GCA_030853115.1. Classification (GTDB taxonomy): domain Bacteria; phylum Actinomycetota; class Actinomycetes; order Streptosporangiales; family Streptosporangiaceae; genus Palsa-504. Next base: position 6,758 of record JALYVS010000031.1, on the reverse strand, counting down.
GCGCTCATCGACTGGACGAGCATCGCCATCAGGTTCGCCGCCAGCACGACCCAGAGCAGCATGTACCCGAACTGCGATCCGCCCGCCATGTTGGTGGCGAAGTTGCCCGGATCGACGTAGGCGACGGCCGCGATGAACGCGGGGCCCAGGAACGGCAGTACCGCCCGGACCCCGCGTCTTTCCCCGGACAGGACCCGCTCGGCCGCGTCCTGGACGCGACTTTCCCCAGGTATGGCGTCGTCGCCGACGATCACCTGACGGGCGAGCGGAACCGTGTCAGCCAACGGGCAGCCCCAGGTCAGCCAACCGGTGGCCCGACGTCAGCCAACCGACGGCCCGAGGCCCAGTGACTGCGGCGTGCTCGAGTCGGGCGACGGCTGGTTCAAGCCCTCGTCAAGCGAGCCGAATTCGGTCATCAGGGCCGCGCTGCCGCCCCAGGGGGTCTGCTCCTCGGCGACCAGCGTGTTGGTCGTCAGCAGCAGGCCTGCCACCGAGGCGCCATTTTGCAGCGCCGAGCGGACGACCCGAAGCGGGTCGATGATGCCCATCTCGATCATGTTCCCATGCCGGCCCTTCAGGGCGTCAAATCCCTCGTCAGGTCCCAGCTCCCTGGTCTTGGCCACCACCTCCGCGGCCTCGTAGCCAGCGTTGGCCGCGATGAGATAAGCGGGCTCGCTCAGCGCCTGCCGCACGATGTCGATGCCGATAGCATAGTCCTCGTTGGCGTCCTGGCCATCGAGCACGCTCTCCGCGTGCAGCAGCGCGGCGCCGCCGCCCGCGACGATGCCCTCGGCCATGGCGGCCCGGGTGGCGGACAGCGCGTCCTCGACCCGGTGCTGCAGTTCCTTGAGCTCGGCGCCGGTCGGCGCGCCCACGCTGATCACCGCCACCTTGCCGGACAAGGCGCCGATCCGCTCGTTCAGTACGTCTTCGTCGATTCCGAAGGTGGCCCGCTCCCGCTCGGCGCGCATCTGGTTGAGCCGGAACTCCACCGCCTCCCGGCCGCCGCCGCCGCCGATGATCGTGGTGTTGTCGGCGGTGACCCGCACCTGCGCGGCCCGGCCGAGCTGCTCGGTGGTCATCGTCTCCAGGGTGAAGCCGGAGTGCTTGCTGTAGACGGCGCCGCCGGTCAGGGCGGCGATGTCCTCCAGCTTGTGCAGCCGGCGGTCGCCGAACCCGGGGGCCCGCACCGCGACGCACTGGAAGATCCCGTTCACGTGGTTGTGCACGAGCATGCTCAGCGCGGTGCCCTCGACGTTCTCCGCGACGATGATCAGCGGGCGGGGCGCGCGCATGATCTTGTCCAGCAGCGGCATCAGCTCCTGGACCTTAGTGATCTTCACGCTGCACAGCAGGATGTAGGGATCGTCGACGATGGATTCCAGCGCGGCCGGGTTGGTCACCATGTACGGCGAGAGGTAGCCGTTGTCGAACTCGAAGCCCTCGACGAAGTCGACCCTCATACCGGAAACCGGCGAATCCTGCACGGTCACGATGCCGCTGTCGCCGACGGTGAACAGCGCCTTGGCGATCACCGCACCCACCGTGTCGTCGTCGTTGGCCGAGATCGCCGCGACCCGGGCGTAGTCCTGTTCGGTCTTGACCGGGTGCGCGACCCCGCGCAGGTACTCGACCAGGCGCCCGACCGCCAGGTCGACGCCCCGCTTGACCAGCACCGGGTTGCCGCCCTTGCCGATGGCCTCCATGCCTTCCTTGATGATCGCCTGGGCGATCACCGTGGCGGTGGTGGTGCCGTCGCCGACGATGTCGTTGGTCTTGATGGCGGCTTCCTTGACCAGCTGCGCGCCCATGTTCTCGAACTGGTTCTTCAGGTGGATTTCACGCGCGATGGTGACACCGTCGTTGGTGACCACCGGCGAGCCGGTGATCTTCTCCAAGATGACGTTGCGGCCCTTGGGGCCCAGTGTCGATTTCACCGCTTCGGCCAGCTGGTCAACGCCAGCCAGCAGGAGCGCGCGAGCTTCAGCGCCGTAGCGCAGTTCCTTAGCCATCGTGGCTCCTTACGGGACGAGGATCGCGCGGCCGCGAACCCGGCCGGCATCGAGGTCGGCGAGCGCGTCGGGCGCCGCGTCGAGTGGGTAGGCCTTGGTGTGCAGGGTGACCTTGCCCGCCTGGGCCAGGGCCATCAGCTCGGCCAGGTCGTTGTAGGTACCGACGATGTTGCCGATGATGTTGCGTTCGGTCGAGATGATGTCCAGGGTCGGGATTTCCAGCTGGCCGCCGTAGCCGATCACGAAGTACGAGCCGCCCGGCGCGGTCATGTTCCAGCCGTCCATCTCGGCGCCCTGCTCGGCCACGAAGTCGAGCACCACATGGGCGCCGGCCCCGTCGGTGAGCTCCTTCACCGCGTCGACCTGGTGGCCGTCGCCCACCACGGTGTGCTGGGCCCCCAGATCGGTAGCTAGCTTCAGCGCTTCGGGGTTGCGGTCCACCACCACGATGTTGGCGGCGGTCAGCGTGGCCAGGCACTGGATGCCGATGTGGCCCAAGCCGCCCGCGCCGATCACCACGCAGGTGGTGCCGGGATAGAGCAGCGGGAGGGCCTTGCGGACCGCGTGGTACGCCGTGATGCCCGCGTCGGCGAGCGCGGCCACGTCCTGCGGCCGGGTCTCGGGGTTGAGCTTGATGCAGGCGCGAGCCGAAGTGAGCAGGTACTCCGCCATTCCGCCGTCGGTGGACAGGCCGGGGAACGAGCTGTTGATGCAGTGCATGTCGTCGCCGGCCCGGCAGGCGTGACACAGGCCGCAGGTCGGCGTGGGGTGCAAGATGACCGTGTCGCCGACGGCCACGTTGGTGACCGCCGAGCCGATCTCGTGCACCCAGCCCGCGTTCTCGTGGCCGAGGATATAGGGGAGGGGCGTGCCCATCGCCGCGTCCCACTGACCCTCGATGATGTGCAGGTCAGTGCGGCAGACGCCGGCGCCGCCGATCTTCACGATGACGTCGAGCGGTCCGCTGATCTTAGGCTCAGGTACGTCGTCGATCACCGGCTGAGAATGAAATTTGTGCAACCGGACGGCCTTCATTGGTCCTCCTCGACCTGCTTCCTCATCACGTTCGTTAAGAGCCCGGGACCTCGGTGTGGCCGGTCTCCCCTTGTCCCTCGGTGTTGTTGTATCTGTGCCGCAGCATCCCGCGGCAGATCCCGGAATTCGCCTCGATGCTCACCTGGGTAAGTTTGGCCTTGCGCAGGTGCAGTGGCAGCGCGTCGGCGGTGACCGGCGCGCCGGTCACCGGGTCGATCACCAGCAGGGCCTCGTCACCGGCCGGCAGGCCCAGATCGGCCCGGCGCTGCCGGAGCCGGTCCAGGACGCGAGAGGGCGGCACCTCGCCGAGTGTCATCGCGAGCAGCGCCGCCTGGTCGGTGCCGGCCGCGAGCAGCGGCCTGCACACCTGATCCGTGCCTGCCATCACCGCCTTGCGCAGGAAAGCGGCGCGCAGGTCGTGCAGTTCGCTGACGGCCTCACCGTCAAAGGACTGAACGAACCCGGCCCGGGCGGCCACGCCGTCGTTGATCGCGTCGGAGGCGAAATGGTCCTCCAGGACCACCTCGGCCCGGCGCACCCCGGGCAGCGCCGACACCGCGTCGTAGGCGTCGGCCACCATCAGGAAGGCGAAGTTGGGCGCGCAGAAATACGTGGGCAGCCGCAGCCGGACCTGCACGTCCCCGTCACCGGAGACAGAACACGAAGCGACGAAGCCGAGCGCGGTGATCGGCTCGTCGAGCTCGGGATCGCGCACCGTCTCCAGCGCCCGGAGCAGGTCTGCCCGCGGCGCCCCGGAGGTCTGCGCGACCTCCGGGGCCATACCGCGGGCCGATCCGGCTGTTACCGGAGTGCTCACGCCCCCGCGACCAGCTGCGCGTCGTCCTGAGCGCCAGGCGTACCTTCACCACTGTCCAGCTGGTACTCCTTGGGCACGTCGATGTCATAAAGCTTCGCCGCGTTGAGGCCAAGGATCTTCTTCTTGCCCGCGACGCCGAGCTTGGGGTAATCCGAGAACTCTTCCCGGTCCGGCATCTCCCAGGCGGCGAAGCCCTCGACCTGCCACTTCGGCTCCCAGATGCTGTAGTCGCTGCCGAAGGTCATCTTGTCCTCGCCGACCCAGAACAGCAGCTCGCCGATGACCTTGGCGAAGAAGTTCGGGCGGGCGTACATCAGGCCGCCGATGGCCACGGACAGGCCGGCGTACACGTTCGGCTCCTGGGTGGCCATGAAGCAGAAGTCCTCGATGCGCGGCAGGCCCACGTGCTCGACGATGAAGTTGAGCTCGGGGAAGTCGGTCGCGCAGTGGTCGATGTCGGAGACGTCGAAGGCGTCCTTGTCCAGCGGCCAGATCGTCGGGCCCTTGTGCACGTGGACGTTCTTGATGCCGAGGTTCTGCGCCGCCTCAAGGAAGCGGTACGCGGCGGGGTCGCTCAGCTTGTACCCGCGCGAGCCGTTGTTCCACTCGGCGGTGTAGACCTTGGCGCCCTTGGAGCCGAACCGCTCCACGTCGGCCTTGAGCTGCTCCAGGCCCTCGTCGCCGTTGCGCGGGTCGAACCGGGTGTTGTAGATGAACTTGCCCGGGTGCTTCTCGCCCATCAGCGCGTTGCGCTCGGTGGTGTTGAAGCCCTCCTTATACCACTCCTTCAGGTCCGTGGGCTGGAAGATGGCCACGTCCACGTGGCCGTCCTCGAAGACGTCCTTCATCAGGTCGTCCTCTGAGCACTTCTGGAAGTGCTCGATCGGCCAGTGCGTCTCGGGCGGGCCGAGACCCTGGTAAGCGTGGAAGCATTCGATCCAGCCCTTGGCGTACTGCTCGGCGCCAGGGACCCAGTTGTCTGGGGCAGCGTTCCAGTAATGCATGTGCGAATCGACGATGAAGTACTTCTCGCCGTTGCTCTCGTACAAAGCGCCTCCTTCAGTGAGCTGGTTGTGGCACCGAGCCGGTTATATCCGGCTCGGTGCCACAACATGCCTCGAGCAATCAGGGAAATCTCGTGCTTACCCACGCGACACGGGGCGAGTGCGGCCGCGCCTCGCGGGGGCTTGGGTGGCCTTCGGGGGCTAGGACCGGGCGGTCAGGTCGAAGTCGATGTACTCGGCCGCGTCCTCCGGGTTGGCGAACATGATCGTCTTGTCGTCCAGGTGGATCATGCGGCCGTAGTGCGTCGACATGTTCTCCTCGAACTGCGAGGCGTCGTAGTAACCCTGCTCTTCGCCCAGCGCTTCGGAGATCTCGTCGTAGTCGAAGTCCATCCGGCCCTCCGCGTCGACCCGGATCATCGACGGGAGCACCATGATCTTCACGTTCGGCAACTTCCCCATGACCTGGGCCACCACGGCGCCGATCTGGTTGTTCATCAGGGTGACCCCGCACATGTTCGAGGCCGTGTTGTTGGACTTGAACTTGCTCTCGGGGTGCTGATAGGTGGTCACTGGCCAAGCTCCTTCGGTGCGTCCAGGTTCAGGTCGTTGAGGATGCCGGAGAAACGGTTCTTGACCGTGTCCAGGCTGTCCTCGAACCGCGGCGGCTTGGAGTCCGGCTGCGACCACAGCGGCTGCAGCGTCCGGGCGGCGGCGATGGCCCGGCCGGTCCAGGTGGACAGCCAGCCCTGCAGGAGCCCCTTGTTGTGGTCGGCGAACTCCTTGTCGTTGGTGAGCAGGTGGAACAGCGGGATGCTGTAGCGCAGGTCCCGCTCGGCGAAGTCGTACTCCTCGGCGCCGATCACCGTCGGGGTGACGAAGTCACCGTTCCGCGGGGCCGCGTGCATCACCAGCTGGCTGCGGAATAGCTCACCGACCAGCGGCTCGAAGACGATGTTGGCCGCGAAGATGGCCTCGCACCAGTCGTCGATCCCGGTCAGCTGCTCGGCGACCTCGCGGACGCCCTGCCAGGCCGGCTCGTTGTTCCAGGCCTCCAGGTGCGCGGAGCCGTCGAAGCCCTCGATCTCCTCGGTCAGGGTCAGGTTGTACAGCGCCAGGTCCTGGGCCGACCGGATCCGGTGCATGCTGTTCACCGAGATCGCGTTGTTGTGCATGTTGGTCGGCGCGCGCCGCTGGGCGTTGGCGAACAAGTAGAGGCCGAGTCCGTGGTCCACGTGCATCCACGCGCCGACGTTGGACTCCACAAAGCGGACCCAGTTCGGGTTCCACTGCTCGAAGGCCTTGGACTGCCTGGCCACGTCGACGTTCTGGTTGAGCTGCCGGACGACGTTGGAGTTGTACCGGTAGAAGGTGAGTTCCCACTCCTCGTTCGGGTCGCGGAACTCGTGCCAGCCGGTCGCGGGCCAGTCGTAACCCTTGCCCCCGGAGCCGGGGTAGCGCTCGGGCTCGGGCCGGTCGCTGCCCCAGGCCTTCAGGGCCGTCCAGTCCAGCGGGTAGCCGCCGCGGCCGTCGGCGAATCCGTACAGCCAGCCTTGGGCCAGGTAGTGACGGGGATCGGGCTGGACCTCAACGGTGACGTCCTCATACCGGGACTGCTTGCGCTTGGCCGGCGTGTAGTAGTTGAAGTCCCGCTTGGTGGAATCCGGAAAGGTTTTGGCGCCTGCCTCCGCGTCGGTGAAATGCGGCTTCGGGACACTGCGCTCAGCGTTCTCATGCGTCTCTGTCATGATCTCACTCCTGCGGGTTACCGGTGGTGGTGAACTTGTCGTAATAGATGCGCTTTTCTTCGACGCCCAGCGTGGCGAGCAGCGGGAGCGCCGCCTCCACCATGGGCGGCGGCCCGCAGACGTAGGCATGTGCCCCGCGCAG
>JALYVS010000253.1 GCA_030853115.1 Actinomycetota bacterium | reverse complement strand
CCGTAGTGGCTTGCCGGGCATGCCCGCGGGCGTGCCCGGTCGGCATGCTCGCGATGGGTATCAGGTACCGGCCATCAGGGTAACCGGCACCGGCGAGACAGCGGGGGGGTTCTAGGCCGCAGCCCGGCTTACCTCATCCGGGCCGCTGTACACGCGCTCGGGAATCTCTCTCAGCGTGGCGAGCACATCGTCGTCAGCGTGGTTCTCGCGGGCGTGCTCCATGAGCTGCTGCTTGGTCGCGGGGTACCGGATGCCACCGAGAAACCTCTGGACCCTGATGAAGTCGGCTAGCCACATTGCGTGCCCCTTCCCCCGTCCCCGACGGCGGGTTCTTCGAGCCCCGAGTTCTTGGCCAAGCTCGTTCCCCCCGGGGACGCTATGACTAGCTCGCTTCCCCAAGAGCCGGACCGCAAACCGCCCGCCCTGCCCAACTCAGCCGAACTCCGCAATCGTCGCCCGCTATCGCCCCGCCCGTATCTTCCGCGGTCTCTGGGTGGTGTTGTCGCCTAGGTCTCACCCCGCAGGGGTGTAGCGCAGGTCACCCTGGGTAGCCAAGGCGGAGAGATAAACGCAAGGCGAAAGGTACCCAGCCATGACGCACGGTCAGGCATCCGCCGGCAAGCCTGCGCGGCCCACGCCACCGGCGGCGGAGACCGGGGACGGGGGAAGATCGCGATGCCGAGGACCAGCCGGGCAGGACAGACGCGGGCCGGGGAGATGCCGGGCACGCTGAAGCGCTCGTCGAAGGAGGCGCAGGATGCGTTCGCCCAGGCGCGTGACAGCGCGGTGGGCACGCACGGCGAGGGGGATGAAGCGCAGCGGGCGGCCTACGCGACGCTGAAAGAGAAGTTCGAGAAAAGGGGTGACCACTGGATTGCGAAGGACCCTGATCCGTCCGATCCCGGCGACGAGCACCGCTGAGCTCATCAGGATCGCGGCGTAGGAACCCCGGCTGCGGGCGGCCCGTTCAGCTTCGGCCCGGTTAACGCGCCGGACGGAGCTCCGCCGAGGTCTTACTCGCCTGGTTCAGGGCGGCGGTCATCATGTCGGCGGCCTGACCCGCAGCCGCGAGCGCCTCCACCACCTCGACCACCCAGAAGTCAGGATCCTGGCCAGAGCTCGGCACGATCTGCCCTTCCTCGCGCTGCACCACCAGGATCCGGGCGAGCTGCTCACACAGATGCGGCAGGTCCTGACCCATCCGTTCCAGGCTCGAGATGACGTCGCGGATGTCATCCAGGCTCGCGGAGTCGGCACCGTCAGAGGTCAGATCGCTGAGCGCGCGGGTCGCCTCAGCCGCCTGGCTGGCGATCTCGCGCACCATCATCGTGTCGGCCAGTTCGCTCACAGGCTCACTTCCGGCTCTCAGTCGGCCTCGGGACAATGCGGCGGACTCGGCGTCTGCGGCAGAGCCGTAAGGACGAACCCGTTTGGGCATCTCTCTCCAGGGGTTACTCGGGTCTGGGTCGCTGCGCAATACTGTGTGCCTGCTCAGGGAAGGCCCGCCTGTACGATACGTGATGCGCGGGCGTCACGCACGGGGCCAAGGCCTGGCCGGATCACGATCCGCCCGCCTGACTTCCTGGAAAGATGATGAGCATGCCCCCGGACACCACATCGGACCAGCCGGCCAGCGCCCGGCCTCGTGACCCGGACGGCGCGCCGGTGCTGCCGATCCTCAATCCGGCCGACTCCGACGCCGCCTGGGGTGACCAGCCTGAGCCAGACGACGACGAGCGCCTGACCCGGGACCGGCCGCCGCACTGGGATTCCGCCTAGCCGGGCCGCAGCGAAGTCCCTATCGGTCGTTAGCACGCTCGCGGGGCCAGGAGCCATAAGATTCGTGCCAACGATCTAGCGGAGCGGCACGCCGCAGTCATGCTGCGGGTGGCACCAGCTGGCCCGCGAACGACCAGAGGAGTTCGCACCATGACGCTGTCCTATGCCCTCGACGTCCAGCAAGGCTTTGCCCTCACACCTGGCTCGCGTGATGCGGTCGGCTCCCTGACCGCGGCCACCATCGACGGCACCACCCTCAGTGCCGACCTCACCGTCATCGATCCGGTCACGAACGCGAGCATGGCCGCGGTCGGCGTGCTCTCCCAGGTCCAGTGGGACGAAGCCGTCCAGGCGCCGGTATCGTTCACCGTCTATGTCTCCGCCCATAACCACGGCGTGCTCGAGCAGATCCTGGCCCAGCAGGCCGCCAGCACGCCCGTGACGCTCAGCTTCGGGGTCTACGAGTACGCCGCTTCGGTGCAGAAGTACTTCTGCGCGTTTACTCCTGAGCAGCCGCCGCTGTCCGGGGTCATCTCGCAGGCCGGGGGCGCCCTGTTCCTGCACCTGGCCGCTGCTCCGACCCAGGTCACCAAGGCTCTAACCGCCTATGAGGTCACCCTGACCGCCGGCCCGGCCGCTCAAGTCCAGCTCTTCACCGTCGCCTCGACCGCGCCGGGCTCGGTCGCGATGCAGTGGGGCCTGTGACCGTCAGCTAGGCGCCCAGGTTAGGCTTTATATGCATGATGCTGGCAGGAGGCGCGGGTGAATATCGGGCCGGGAGACCGGAATGTAGCCGGTGCCGGGTCCCCGGGCGCCTTCCGGGCCTCTGACGCCGACCGCGAGCGAGTGATCGACCACCTTAAGACCGCGTTCGTTTTGGGCCGGCTGACCACGGATGAGCTCGGCCTGCGGACCGGGCGGGCGCTCGAGGCGCGGACATACGTCGAGCTGGCCGCCGTCACCGCCGGCATTCTCGCCGGGCCGACTGAAACCCGGCTGCCGCTGCCGCTGCCACCAGCCCGGTCACCAGCCCGCAGGCCAGTTATCAAGAAGGCCGTCGCGTGGAGCGCCGTCGCGATCGCGTTGTCGGCCGCCGCGTGGGCCGCGTTCTTGACGTACTACGGCGGGTTTTTGGTCCTGATGATGCTTGCCTTCATCTTCGTGGCGGTGTCCTCCGCACCCTGGCCCGCGCAATATGGCACGAACTCCGGCGCCTGGGCCAGTAACCGGCGCAAGTAAGGTCCCCGCAATGTCCCTAGCGTGCTCCGGGGCCCAGCAGCTCTGTGCGGTATTGCGGGGCCAGGGCCCGCGACTTGGCGATAAATGCCTGCTGGGCGGTCTCGTCGAGCGGAGCGGGCGGCTCGGTCCGGGTGCTCACCTGGGTGCCGACCTCGAGGAAAAAGTTCTCCTGCCCCGCGGGGGAGCACATGCACAGCAGCCGGGCCGGCTGGCCGGAGGCGTTGGTGAAGGCATGCGGGGCGTTAGCCGGCACGTTGATGGTCTGGCCGGCCCGGGCGACCATGTGTTCGCCGCGGAAAGTGACCTCCACCTCGCCGTCGAGCACGGTGAACATTTCCTCGAAGTCATGGCGATGCGGCGGGGGACCGCCGCCCGGCGGAACGTGCATGTCGATGAGGGTGTACCGGCCAGCAGTGTCCTCGCCGGTCACCAGGATCGTGTAGGTGTCGCCGACCAAGCCCAGATGCGGAAGCGCCTGGTCCTCATCCGGCCGGGCGACCGTCAGGTGTCGCCGCGGGTCGTCCGGCGGGATGGCCGGGTGCTGAGCGGGAGCCGGGCTGTCGTTCACTGGGCTGTTCCTCCCACGGGCCGTTAGCGGGCCAGGAGATACGCGGACGGCTGACCTGCCGGTTCACCAGCGTAGCGTGTCCGGTGAGCCGCCGTTCTGGATAACTAGCTGCCGGGCCGAAGTCTCGGCGGCCGGCTTGCGGGCGACCCGCTCGGTGACCAGCGCCCGGGTTAGGGCGTCATCACCGGCCCGCACGGCCGCGGCGATGAGGGTGAGGTCGATGATGTCGCGCTGCGCGTGGCTGCCGCCGACGGCGTGGGCCCGCGGCCGGATGTCGATGAGCAGGTCGATGGCCCGGTCGGGGTGGCCGGCCGCGAAGGCGCTGAAGGCATCGAGCAGATCCAGGCCGGCCCGCGCCACGGCCTCCCGGTTGGTCGGCGCGGTGAGGTGCCGGTTCGCGGCGGCCACCAGCTCGTTGCGAGCGTGGTCCCCGGCCAGGCCGAACACCATCACCGCGTGCCAGTCGTTAAAGACGTAAACGGGGCTGGCGACCAGGTCGCTGATGTCGGCCGCGAGCTGCCCGGCCCGTTCGGTGACGTCGACGCCGAACAGCGACAGCCGCCAGAGCAGGGCGGCGGCGTCGACGACGTCGAGCCACTCGGTGGACCGGCCGGCCCGCATCGGGTCGTCGTACAGCGCCAGGGCCTCGTCGAGCTCGCCTAGTTCCAGGTAATACAAGCCGCAATGCCACCAGTTGTGGATGGCGAAGAAGCTGCCGGACCAGTCGGGCGCCGAGGCGGTCAGGAACGCCACGCCGTCCCGCGGCCGGCCTTCCATCTCCAAGACGTGCGCCAGCGCATGCACCGACCAAACATCCCTGGGGTTGTGCTCGAGGGCGGCCCGGGCGCGGTCTTCGGCCTGACGGTAATCCGCGTTCTCCTCCAAGCCGAACGCGTAGATGCCCTGCACATATCCCCAGCCGGGCTGCTCGCGCGGCCAGGCCGGCAGGACCCGGGCCGCGGTGTCGCGGAGCGCGAGCCGATTGCCCAGGAAGAAGTAGAGATCCTGGGCGACCTTGAGCGCGAGCAGGTCGCGCGGATAACGGAGCAGGGCCCGCTCCAGGGAACGGGCGGTGCCCTCCCAGTCACCGTGGACCCAGGACCTGGCGGCGCGCAGGTGATGGGCTTCCCGCTCGCCCATGACGGTCCGGTCCAGCTGCTTCAAGATGTCGCTCGCGGTGCTGACGCCCATCGGTGTGGTCCCGTACAGCTGCAGGTAGGCGCGGTATATGTGGCCCAGGACCAGGCTTTCGTCGGCGCCGGCCGCCGATTCGGCGGCCGCGACGGGATCGCCAGCCAGCCCGACCAGACCCTCGATCGCCTCATCGAGCAGCGCCACCGCACGAGGGCTGGCCGCACGGACGGGCACGCCCCAGCGGTCTGCGAACTCCTTGCCCATCTCGGCTCCTCCTGCCCTGTCGTGCCCCTGGCTCATGCGCGACCCGATACCCGGAGTTGAGCGTTCCACCAGTGGCGGACCTGCGGATAAGCGTACCTACCGGACCCGGGCCCGAGGGCCCGAGTGCACAAGCTGCAGCGCAGTCAGCCCGGCCGCGGACCTCGGCGCCTGGCCTGCTTGACGAACGGCCATGAACAGGCGGTACCGTCCCGGTATGGCGGCACTGAGCGGCAGGGAATTCCTCGAGCGGCGGTCGGCCGCCCGGGTGCATGTGGAGATCCAGGGCCAGACCCTGACCGGCGTAGCCGAGCATCCCGCCTTCCGCAACGTCTTGCGCAGCTACGCCGAGCTGTACGACATGCAGCACGACCCGGCGTACCGCGACGTCCTCACCTACCCCTCGCCGACCTCGGGCGAGCCGGTGGCCACCTCCTTCCTCGATCCCAGAACCCCCGCGGACCTGGATCAGCGCCGTCAGGCCTTCAAGCTGTGGGCCGACCGTTCCTTCGGCATGCTCGGCCGCACCGGCGACTACCTGAACAGCGCGCTGATGGCGCTCGCGTCCGCGCGGGACTGGTTCGCCCAGGCCGATCCGGACTTCGGCGAGAACATCCGCCGCTACTACGAGAAGGTCCGCGAGCAGGACCTGCTCTGTACGCACACGCTGATCCCGCCGCAGGCCAATCGCGCGGTTTCCGGGAGCCAGCAGGCCGGCGGCGCGCTGATGGCGCACATCGTCCGCGAGGACGACAACGGCGTCGTCCTGCGCGGCGCCCGGATGCTCGCCACCATCGGCCCGTTGGCCGACGAGCTGCTGGTATTCCCCTCGACGGTGCTGCGCAACGCGCCGGAGGACAAGCAGTACTCCTTCGCCTGCGCCATCGCGAACGACACCCCGGGACTGCGCTACATCGCCCGCGAGCCGCTGGACTACGGCCGCCCCCGGCACGATCACCCGCTCGGTTCCAGGTTCGAGGAATCCGACGCCGTGGTCGTGTTCGACGACGTGCACGTGCCTTACGAACGCTGCTTCGTGCTCGGTGACCCGGAGCTGTGCAATGGTTTTTACCGGCGCACCTCAGCGGTGGCGCACATGACCCACCAGGTCCTGGTCCGCACCACGGCGAAGACCGAGTACATCTTGGGCCTGGTCTCGCTGCTCACCGAGGCCATCGGCATCGAGCAGTTCGGCCACGTCCAGGCCGACGTCGCGGAGGTCATCACCACGCTGGAGACGCTGCGCGCGCTGCTGCGGGCGGCCGAGGCCGACGCCGCCCCGAACGAGTTCGGCGTGCTCACCCCCGCCTGGGCCCCGCTGAACACGGCCCGCATCTTGTACCCCCGGCTCTACCAGAGGTTTCCTGAGATCTTGCGGAAGCTCGGCGCCTCCGGCCTGATGGCCACCCCCACCGAGGCCGACGTGACCGGGCCCGCGGCCGCCGACATCGAGACCTACCTGCAGTCCGCCACGCTGGGCGGCGCCGACCGGGTCAGGCTGTTCCGGTTGGTCTGGGACACCTGCATCTCGGCCTTCGCCGGCCGCCAGGCGCTGTATGAGTACTACTTCTTCGGCGATCCGGTGCGGATGGCAGGCGGCTACGTCGCCGGTTACGACCGGGAGCCTTACCGGGCCGCGGTCCGCGCCTTTCTGGACCGCGACTGACGGCGCGGCGAAAGGCCGAAGTAGGTTATGCGGGCTAATATCGCAGCAAGTTATGGCTAGGTCCCGGTCGGGTGAGGAGACAAATGATGAGCAAGGGGACGGTGATCCTGTTCTTGTGGCTCATTATCGGAGCGGCCGCGGCCGGCCAGCGCGGCTACTTCAGCGCTCCCAGCCTGGGCTGCACCCAGGGGGCCACGATGGCGCTGACCATCGTGGCCGGCCCGCTCAATTACGTCGGCCTGGATCCGAAGATCTCCTGCACCACCCCCAAGCCGAGCGGCGCCTGACGGCAGCACCCGCGGCACCTGCTGCGCCGGCACGGACAGGCGACGCCAGCCGTCTCTTCCCAGCGGGCCAGCCGGAAGGGCACAATAGGGCGGTGAACTATGGCCAGCCCGGGGCGGTATGCCCGCAATGCGGCAGCGCCGCCGCCGTGCATTCGATCGAGGAATTGGCCACGCTGGCCAAGAACCAGCTGGCCCCGCAGCCGGGCTACGGCCCGTCGCCGCAGCCGGGCTCGGCGCAGCAAGATTACGGGCCGCCAGCGCAGGACTACGGCCCTTCGGGTTTCGATCCGCCGCCGCCGGGGGGTTACGGTGCGCCGTCTGAGTCGGGCTACGCGGCGCCGCCGCCACCGGGTTACCAGGGACCGCCGCCGCCGGGCTATACCGGCTCAGCCCGCCCTGGTGGCTCAGTCCAGGGTGCGTCCGCACCCATCAGCGACCCCGGCGCCGGGGTCGAGGACCTTATCGCCGACGTGGTCATGGGCGCGGCCACGAAGTTCTTCGGCCGGGCCATCAGCCGTCGCGTGCAGCGTGCGGTCAACGAGCGGGTGCTGCCGAGCCTGGCCGCCAGGAAAGACGCCATGCTGCGCGATCAGATCACGGTCGCCGAGCGGCATCCCGATCTGCGGGCCTGCCTGACCGACCAGGTGGTCTTCCTGGACGGCGGCCAGCGCGTTCTGCCCCTGCCCAACCTCAGCGCAGGGTTCACCGTCGAGCAGTCCGACGCCCTGGTCGCCCGCCTGCGGGACGGCTGACTCAGGTTCAGGCCCGGGCCAGAACCCAAAGCGCCGCCCGCGCTGACGGCCCGTCAACGGCGGCGGAGAACGACAGGTCACTGCGGCAGAGCTTGACGAACGCGCGCCAGCCCTTAGGTGTGGCCAGCACGGCGTGAAAGGCGCCGGGATGCCGGGAGAACGCCGCCAGGATGCGCCGTCCGGCCTCCATGTCCGGGATCAGGTCCCGGTGCACGGACGTGACGTACTCTTCCAGAGCACCGTCGAGCTGCTCGCGGTCCTCCTGGGCGGCCGCCCGGGCGGCGCAGGCGCCGGCCAGCGCACCCGACCTGAGCGCGAAGCTAATGCCCTCCCGGGTCCACGGCTCCAGCAGCCCGGCCGCGTCCCCGGCCACCAGCACCCGTCCCTGGCGCAAGGCCGAGTCGCTGGCCCGGCACCTGGTGAGATGGCCGGAGTCGCGGAGGACCTCGCCCGAGCCCAGCTTCAGCCGGCCGACCAGGGCACGGAGGTACTGTTTGGTGCCGCTGCCCTGGCCGCGGGCCGCGATGACCCCGACCGTGAGCCTGTCGTCCTTGGGGAAGACCCAGCCGTACGATCCCGGCAGCTGGCCCCAGTCCAGCAGGACCCGGCCCCGCCACTGCCGCTGAACTGGAGCCGGGGCCTTGACCTCGACCTCCAGGCCCAGGTCGACCTGGGAGAACTCGACCCCGACGTGTCGCGCGCTGACCCCCGAGGAGCCATCCGCCCCCACCGCCACCTGGGCCGACACGGCCGATCCGTCGGCCAGCCGGACCTGGACGCCGTTGCCTTCCTGGCGGATCGCCCGGACCGCGCAGCGCTGCCGCAGCGTCGCGCCCAGCTCCACCGCCCGGAGCCGCAGCGCGTCGTCGAACTCCTCCCGGAGCACCATGGCCAGGATCGTCTCCTCGTGCTGCCTGGTGAACGAACGCCGTAAAGGTGGCGGTGTCGATGCGGTCCCGGGCCGGCCAGTGCACCTGCTGGCCGACGGCGGCCAGCGACGCCCCGATCAGGCCGCCCCCGCAGGTCTTGTACCGGGGATGGGTGGCCCGCTCGAACACGACGGTCCGGGCT
>JALYVS010000030.1 GCA_030853115.1 Actinomycetota bacterium | reverse complement strand
AGCCAGGCCGGCGCGCCCTGGCGGCAGCGGCCCGTAAGCGGCGGCGGTGGCTGATCATGGCCTGCGCCGTGGTCGTCGTAGCCGGCGCCGTGATCGCGACCGTGCTGCTGGCGGGCCGCGGTCCCGGCCCGGCCGCCGTGACGCCTGGCTCCCTCATCACCACGTTCCAGCCGGGGGAGCTCCGGCAGGTGCCGAACGCGTGCCAGTCGGTGCCGGTCGCCACCGTGCGGCAGTACCTGCCGGGACAGGTCAAGCAGGCGTCCCCGCTGCCGGTGGACGGCGCGGCTCAGTCCGCCTGCAACTGGACCGTCGACCAGCCGCCCGTGTACCGGCTGATGGAAGTCAACCTGCTCGCCTACGCGCCGAACGGCCTGGCCAGCGGCGACGGTAGCGCGACCTTCGCCGCGATGGATGCCTACGCCGGGACCCTGCAGACTACGCAGCACCCGCCGAAGCACTCCCCGGATCCGCCCGCCACGGTGACCCCGTTGTCCGGGCTGGGCGATCAGGCGTTCAGCGTCCTGCAGGTGTTCCGCGAGGGCGGCGCGGTCACCGACGTAGCCACCGTCCTGGTGCGCTATCACAACGTGGTCGAGACGGTGACGCTAGACGGGCTCGAGCACTCCAACCGCGGCTCTTACGGGCCGGTGTCCGGCTCGGCGCTGTCCGCGGCCGCGCTGGCGTTCGCCCAGGCGGCTGAAGCGGCCCTGCACTAGATCGGCCCCGACTGAGTTCAAGCCACGTCGCGCGCCCGCTAGGCTGGTCGGCGTGCTGGTGCTGGGCTTTGATACGGCGACTCCCGCGGTAAGCGCGGCCGTGCACGACGGGACCCGGGTGTCCGGCGAGGCGTTTGCCGTCGATGCCCGGCGGCACGGCGAGCTGCTCGCACCGATGATCGCCAAGGTGATGGCGGACGCGGGCGCGTCCCGCGCGGATCTGACCGCCGTGGCGGTGGGGGTGGGACCCGGGCCGTACACCGGCCTGCGCGTCGGCGTGGTGACGGCCCGGGTGCTCGGCTCGGTGCTCGGGATTCCCGTCTACGGGGTGTGCACCCTGGACGTCATCGCCGCCGCGGTCCCGGCCCGCGCGGGCCGGGAGTTCCTGGTGGCGACCGACGCGCGGCGCAAGGAGGTCTACTGGGCCAGGTACGACGGTCAGCGGCGGCGCCTGGCGGGGCCCCAGGTCGGCGCGGCCAGCTCAATCCCCGGGGCGGCTGGGCTCGCGGTCGCCGGAGTCGGCGGCGAGTTGTACCCGGAGGCGTTCGGCGAGGTGACCGGGCCCGCCTACCCCCAGGCCCGCACGCTCTGCGAAATCGTCGTCGCCCAGCTCGCGGACCCGGACTCCGACCCGGACCCGGACCTGGACTCCGATCCCGCCGCGGCCAGGCCGCCGCTGCTCACGGCTACGCCGCTGCTCACGGCTACGCCGTTGTACCTGCGGCGGCCCGACGCCAGGGAGCCGGGACCGCCGAAGCGGGTCACGCCGTCGTGAAGGCGCGCCGGCCTGAAAGCCGCGGGGTGCGGCTGCGGGCGATCACCAAGAACGACCTGTCCGGGATCCTGACTCTGGAACAGGAACTTTTCCCGGAGGACGCGTGGACCCGCCAGATGTTCGCGGCGGAGTACGCGCAGCCGTCTTCGCGTCGGCTCTACCTGGTGGCCGAGGAGGGAAAGACGCTGGTCGGGTATGCGGGAATGATGTTCACCGGTGGCTCGCAGGCCGATGTGGTGACGCTGGCGGTGAACCCGGCCCACTGGGGTCACGGCACCGGGACGGCTCTGCTCACCGCCCTGGTGGACGAAGCGGTCAGCCGCGGCTGCACGGAGGTGCTGCTCGAGGTGCGCGAGGATAACGCCAGGGCCCGGCAGCTCTACCTGCGGCACGGCTTCGCTGAGATCGGTATCAGGCGCGGCTACTACCAGCCGGCCGGAGTCGACGCCGTAGTCATGCGGAAGGAGCTGACCTGATGATGTCCCCGCTGGTGCTCGGCATCGAGACCTCGTGCGACGAGACCGGAATCGGCCTGGTCCGCGGTCATGAGCTACTCGCCGATTCCGTTGCCTCGAGCGTTGAGGAGCACGCGCGGTTCGGCGGCGTGGTGCCTGAGGTGGCTAGCCGCGCGCACCTGGAGGCGATGATCCCGACGTTCGACCGCGCCATCGCGACCGCCGGAGTGCGCCCGGAAGACATCGACGCCGTCGCCGTCACGGCGGGCCCCGGACTGGCGGGCGCACTGCTGGTCGGGGTGGCCGCGGCCAAGGCCTACGCGTTCGCGCTGGGCAAGCCGCTGTACGGAGTCAACCATCTGGCCGCGCACATCGCGGTGGACCAGCTGGAACACGGCACGCTGCCGTCCCCGGCGGTGGCCCTGCTCGTGTCCGGTGGCCATTCCTCGCTGTTGCTGGTGCCGGACGTGGCCCGGGAGGTCATTCCGCTCGGCGCCACCATCGACGACGCGGCGGGCGAGGCGTACGACAAGGTGGCCCGGGTGCTCGGCCTGCCCTTCCCCGGCGGCCCGCCGATCGACAAGACGGCCCGGGACGGTGATCCGGCCTCGATTAGCTTCCCTCGCAGTAAGTATCACGATGGCTCTCTCGACTTCTCGTTCGCGGGCCTGAAGACGGCGGTGGCCCGCTGGGTGGAGGCGCGGCAGGCCGCCGGGGAGCCGGTACCGGTGGCCGACGTAGCGGCTTCTTTCCAGGAGGCCGTCGCCGACGTGCTCACCCGCAAGGCGGTGCAGGCCTGCCAGCGGCATGACGTCAAGGTGCTGATCGTGGGCGGCGGTGTCGCGGCCAATTCCCGGCTCCGTTCCCTCGCCGCGGAACGTTGCGAGGCGGCCGGGATCACGCTGCGGGTGCCCAGGCCCGGGCTATGTACCGACAACGGCGCGATGGTCGCCGCCCTCGGCGCGGAGATCGTGTCCCGCGGTGTCGCCCCGTCCCCGCTGGACCTGCCCGCTGACTCCTCCCTCCCCGTTACCACCGTGGTCACCCACTAGGCAGCTCACCCACTACTCAGGTCACCCACTAGGCAGGCCAGCCGCCTCTGCTCGGGCCCTCAGATTCTTGGTGTCCTTGGGTCAGGGCAGTGCCCATTGCTGGTTGCTGCTGTCGGCGCAGGACCAGATCTGGACCTGGGTGCCGGAGCCTCCGAACCCGGTGTCGTCCAGGCACTTGCCGGAGTTGGGGTTGACCAGTTCTCCGTTGGATTGCGGTTGCCAGACCTGGGCCGCGGTGCCGTTGCAGGTGTAGAGGTCGACCAGGGTGCCGTTGGCGGTTCCGGCCCCGTCGACGTCGAGGCACTTGCCGAGCACCTGGAGGGTGCTGCCGGATTCCGCGGTCCACTGCTGGGCGTTGGTGCCGTTACAGGTGTAGACCTGGATCGGGTTGTAGTTGGCGGTGCTGGCCGACCGGTCGTCCAGGCACAGGCCCTGGTAGCCGGTGATCGCGCCGGTGGCACCGCCGGTGCCGGTGCCATTGGCGGTACCGGGAGATACGGTCCATGCGAAGCTCCGGGTGGCGTAGGCGCCGTTGCCGTCTTTCGCCGTGACCGTCACGGTGGTGGTGCCGTTGGTGGTGGGGGTGCCGGAGATTACGCCGGCCGAGGAGATCGACAGGCCGGCGGGCAGGCCAGCGGCCGAGTAGGTAAGGGCCTGACCGCTGGTGGTGTCGTTGCCGCTGAGGGTGACGGCGGAGGCAGCCTGGCCGGCCAGGCTGGCCTGCGGGCCGGGGCTGAGCAGGGTGACCGGCTGGCCGAGCTGGCTGGAGGCGACAGCGAGGGTGCCGGTCAGCGGCAGGTTCGCGCTGGAGTCGCCGACCTTGATGCCGTAATTGCCGGTGCTGGTCGCCCACGCGTTGGAGGAGGAGTTCCAGTACTGGAGGTTCTGCTGGGTCAAGGTGAAGGTGGCGGTGGTGGCGGCCCCGGCGGCAAGGTTGACCCGCTGGAAGCCCTCGAGCTGGAGCGGGGGCTGCCCGGAGGCGGCGGGGTCGGCCACGTAGAGCTGGGCGACGTCCGCGCCGGAGCGGCTGCCGGTATTGGTCACGGTGGCGGTCACGGTCGCCGCCCCGCCCGCTGTCAGCGGGCCCACGTGCAGGTTGCTGAACGAGAAGGTCGTGTACGACAAGCCGAACCCGAACGGGAACAGCGGGGTCAGGTTCTTGCTGTCATACCAGCGGTATCCCACGTCGATCCCCTCGGAGTACTGCACCGTGCCGCCGGTGCCCGGCCACTGCGACGTGGTGGACGCTGGCACCTGCGACAGGGATGCCGGGAACGTCACGGTCAGGTGCCCGGAGGGGTTGTAGTTCCCGAATAGGACGTTGGCGATCGCGGTCCCGTCCTGCTGGCCCGGGTACCAGGCTTCCAGGACGCCCTTGACGGCCGGCAGCCAGGGCATGGTGACCGCGGAGCCGGTGTTGAGGACGACGATCGTGTTCGGGTTGGCCGCGGCCACCGACGTGATCAGGTTGTCCTGGGTCGTGCCCAGGTCGATGCTGGACAGGTCCGAGCCCTCGGACTCACCCAGGTTGGCGAAGACGATCGCCACGTTAGCGGCCGCGGCCGCGGCCGCCGCCGAACTGTCCGAGGAGCCGTCGTTGTAGGTGACGGTGGTGCCGCTGGGCGCGGCGGCACCGATGCCCTGGAGCGGGGTGACCGTGCCGCTGGAGCTCACCCCGGCGCTGCCCCCGCCGTCGGTCTGCGGGCTGGTCGAGGCGTCCGCCCCGATTACCGCGATCGACTTGTCCGAGGAGGTCAGCGGCAGGACGCTGCCGGAGTTCTTCATCAGCACGGTGCCCTCTTCGGCCAGTTGCGTCGCGTCGTTCTTGTCGGTGGAGTTCGTCGCGACCGCTGACGGCGATCCGCTCGGCGCCTTGTCGAACATGCCGAAGGCGAACATCTCGGTCAAGATGTCCGACACGGCCGAGTTGATCGTCGACTGGCTCACCGTCCCGGCCGAGACGGCGTTCACCAGCGCGGTGCCGTAGAAGCCGTCGTTGCCGGGCATGTCCATGCTCAGGCCGGCGTTCGCGGAGGCCGCGGTCGAGTGCGTCCCGCCCCAGTCGGAAGTGACGAACCCGGTGTACCCGAACTGCTGGCGCAGCACCGTGGTCAGCGTGTACGGGTTCTGGCAGGCGGCGGTGCCGTTGATGTAGCTGTAGGAGCACATCACCGACGAAGCCGCGCCCTGCTGGATCGCGGCCTGGAACGCGGGCAGGTAGATCTCCTGCTCGGCCTGGGTGCTGACGACCGCGTTATCCGACGAGGTGTTGCGGTTGGTCTCCTGGTTGTACACCGCGTAGTGCTTGACCTGGGCCATGGTGCCGGTGGACTGCACGCCGCGGATGTTCGCCGCGCTCATCTGGCCCGCCTGGTACGGATCCTCGCCGATCGACTCGAACGCGCGGCCCCAGCGCGGGTCGCGCACGATGTTGATCGTCGGGCCGAGGTCGACCGTGCTGCCCTTGGCGGCCTGCTCGGCGCCGATGACCTGCCCGTACTCCTGCTCAGCCGAAGTGTCCCAGGTGGCCGCGGCGTCGACCGGGGCGGGCAGCTGAGTGACGTTGCTCATCCCGTCGCCGACGCCGGCCGGCCCGTCCTCCAGATTGATGGCCGGGATGCACAGCGAGCCGATCGCCGGGATGTTCCCGACGTAGCCCGAACCGGACGCGCCCGTCATCATGGCGATCTTCTGGCTCAGCGACATCTGGGCCATCAGCTCACCGACGCGCGTGGCGATCGGCGCGGCCGAGTTGACCCACGGACACGACGCCGCCGATGCCGGCGCGCTGCCGTAGACCGCCAGGAACGGCGCGGCCGCGGCCGCGATCACGGCGGCCACCGCGAGCCGCCCCCATCCACGCGGCCGGGAAAAGGGCATGCCCATAACTCCTCCAGGTAATACGGGACCTGAATGCGGGCAGGTGAAAGGCCGACGGGAGACACGGCGTGCCGCATTGCTGTTCCCGGTGGCAAAAGAATGCCTGTAACCCGGATGAAACAACGCATTTACCATGGTGTCAATGGTCCAGGCATCAGTCGTCTGGGCCGGACGAGCAGGCAGGTAATCGTTCCCTGGTGCCACTACCAGGAACGATCCCGGCAGCGCAGGCACCGGTCCGGCCACGAGGCGGCGGCGTTCACAAATTTTCTATGATCCGGCATGGGATATTAAGAGCTCGACCAAGGGACACTCGCGACATCCTGGTAAATGGAATATCCACGGACTGCCCGGTGATGGCGTCAGTACTGCCGCTCACCCCCCGGCGCTGGGATCAGTAGTTCGCCCAGCTCAACGGCCCCTATGCGCATGCGGCCACAATCCACGGCGCCAACGATTACCACACCTATCGTTCAGGGAGTTCCTGCGGGCCGGTTGTCGCAGGCCGCGCGAGCTCGCCGGCGGCCGTGTCAGGTCCGGTACGAGTCACGGCGGTGGCGGATGGAGTAGATCTCCACCTGGTGCTTGGCTTCGTCGATGCGGTAGACGATCCGGTAGGTCCCGCGCCGGGCCGAGTAGAAGCCGTCGAACGGCTCCTCTAGCGGCTTGCCGGCCCGGTAGGGGTTCACTGCGATAGACCCCTCGATTGTCTCCATCGCGGCAGCAGCTACCTCCAGGGGAAGATGCTCGCGGATGTTACGGCGGGCCTGCCCGGACAGGCTCACCGAGTACGGCCCGTGCTCAGCCGGGTGCCTGCTCACCGCAGGCCTAGCCGCCGCTGCTCGAGCTCAGTACGCACCTGCTCGGCGCTATAGACGTCGCCCGCCGCGAAGTCCTCACGGGACTGCCGCAGGTCCGCCAGGGTCTGCTCATCGACCAGAATGTCCAGCGTCTCCTGCATGGACTCGTATTCCGCCACGGAGATCAGCATCACGTCGGCGCGCCCGTTCCTGGTGATGGTGAAGTGATCATGCTCGCGGGCCACGCGGTCGGCCAGCTCGGCGATCCGGGCCTTCGCTTCGGTGATAGGTATGGTCTCCATAAAGACCACTATACAGACCGGTCATCAATATAGCCAGGAAAGTGGCCACCCCGGCGGTGCGCGTTGACTGCAAACTGAACGCTAGTCGGCCCCAGCGGCGGAACGGCCTCAGGAGGTCACGTCAACCGTACTGAGCCGGGCCCACGCGGCCGAGCCGGCCAGCAGCAGATAGACCCCGAACGACAGCAGGCCGTGCAGCAGCGTGCCGGTGTCGGCCGGCATCCGGAGCAGAGCGTCGAAAGAATTCCACCAGTGCGTCGGCAGGTAGGGGTGGATCACGGCGAACTGCGGCACGTTATCCAGTACCTCGCTGATCACTACCACGAACGCGAGGGCGGCGATCGCGCCGATCGCGTGCCCGGTGAAGGTAGACAAGGCCAGGCCGATGGCGCCGAGCGAGGCCATCGCGGCGGCCACGTACAGCGTGACGAACAGCAGCCGGACGATGCCATCGGCCAGCGGCACAGTGGTACCCGACAGCAGCGTCACCGGTCCGAAAGGAAACAGGACAGCGCCCGTGGCCAGCGCCACCCCCGCCACGGCGAACGCGACCGCGAGCGCGAACACCACGATCACGGCGTACTTGACGGTAAGGATGCGGGTCCGGCCGACGGGCGCCGCGAGCAGGTGGCGCAGCGTGCCGTAGCCGGCTTCGCCCGCGATTGAGTCCCCGGAGACCACGGCCACGGCCAGCGGCATCACCAGCACCAGGAGCAAGGACAGCGCGATGAAGCTGAGAAAGATCCCGTTGCCGGCGAGCTGATTGATGTACGCCACCGAGGGCCCTCCGGCGTGCCCCGAGTCAGTCGCGAGGCGCATGGCAATGCCGATAATGACCGGAAAGACCGCGACCACGGCCAGCAGCCACAGGTTGCGCCGGCGGCCGAAAACCAGCCGCAGCTCCGAGCGGAAGAAACGAAGCCACGCCCGGACCGGACCGCTGCGGCCCGGCTCCGCCGGTATCGTTTCACCTGCGCAGCCGACCCCGCCGGCCAGGGCGCCGGCCGCCGATCCCGGCCCCGGCAGGCGCGAGCTGTCCACCGCGAACTCAGTCATGGATATCGAACCCCTCTCCGGTGAGCCCTACGAAAAGGTCCTCCAGGCTCGGCGCGACGACGCCGAGGCCGCGGACTCCGACCCCCGCGCGGGCGAGTTCCGCGCTGATCCTCTCGGGCTGATGCCCGCCGAGCTGCGCTGACACGTCGTGGTCGGCTACCGTCATGTTGGCCAGGCCGAGCTGGTCGAGCACGGCCGCCGCCGCGGCCGGTTCCGCCGTCTCCACCCGGATCCGGGTGGCGCGGGTGCCGCGCAGTTCCTCCAGCGGGCCCTGGAAGACCAGCCGGCCGGTGAGCATGACGCCAACGTGCGAGCAGACCTGCTCGACCTCGGTGAGTTGATGCGACGAGACGAACACCGTGATGCCCTCCGCCGCGATCTGGCGGATCAGGCCCCGCATCTCGCGCGTACCCTGCGGGTCGAGCCCGTTGGTCGGCTCGTCCAGCACGATCAGGTCGCGCGGCGCGAGCAGGCTGGCGGCGATCGCAAGCCGCTGCTTCATGCCGAGTGAGTAGTGGCGGTATGGCTTGCGCGCGGCGGCCAGCAGGCCCACCCGGTCCAGGGCCGCGCCGATTCTCGCCGCCGCCGTTCGCGGGTCGGCGGCCGGGTTGGCGGCGTCGCAGCGGGCGAGATTGTCCTGGCCCGTCAGGAAAGGATAGAACCCTGGGCCCTCGACCAGCGAGCCGACCCGGGGCAGCACTCGTGAAGCGGCCGCCGGCATCGGCACGCCCAGCAGCTCTACGCTGCCGCTGGTCGGGAAGGCCAGGCCCAGCAGCATCCTGATCGTGGTCGTCTTCCCGGAGCCGTTCGGCCCTAGGAAGCCGTACACACAGCCGCGCGGGACGGCCAGGTCGACCTGGTTCACGGCAAGCTGGCCACCGCGGAACCGCTTGGTGAGACCGTGGCTCGCCACGGCCAGCGGGGAAGACCCCGCTGGCCGGGCGGCGTCGGCGCGGGTTCGCGGCCCGGTCATCGGGCCGCCCCGGTTCCGGGCTGGCGCCCGGGCATCGATTCCGGTCATCGTGACCTCGCCGGCCTGGCCGCGCGCTGTCCGTGTACCGCCGGCGCGTGGCCCGGCTGCGTCGCGGCCTGGTAGAGGACGTCCGGCGTGACCGCCCCCAGCAGCACCCGGCCGTTGCTGGTCACCAGCATCGATACCAGACTGGTCCGCACCAGCCACCCGCTGCCCCAGGGTCCGCGGACGTGGCTGGCTGCCCGCAGCAGGGTGGTAAAGACTGAGCCGGTGCCGATGTCCAGCGCTCCCCCCAGGCCAGAGCCGGCCGCCGAGTCGCTCGACTTGGTGAGCGGCCCCAGAGCTGAGCTTGCTGAGCCGGCGGGGCCTGTTGAGTGCGCGGGCGGAGCGGTTCCAGTGAGCGATGACTCGGCTAGTTCGGTGACGGTCAGCCAGCCGTTGCCGATCACGCTGGGCCCGGCGGTCCCGCTGTAGGCCTGCGGCCCCGAAGCCTGATCCGTAGCCGTGCGGTCCGGCCCGGTCTTCTGCTGCGTGACAATCGCCCCGGCGGGCGGCTGGAACGTGAAGCTGGCTGCGGCCGGCTCCCCGAACGATACGGAGCTGTAGCCGATCTGGACCGCCGGGCCGGCCGCGCCCCTGGCGAACACCTGCACCCGCAGCGGTACGTTACGCGCGGCGTCGATGGCGATGCGCACCTGCCCGATCAGGGAACCGGAGCTCCTGGGCGCGAGCACGAGTTCGTAGGCGGCCTGGCCGGCGACGGTCACGTTCTTGTCCACCCGTGCCTCCGTGGTCGGGCCCACCTGGGCGAGGGCCTGCTCAGCCGCCTGCTGCGGCGTCAGCGAGAGGGGCAGCGCGGAGCCACTCCGGCCGCCCGCGGGCAGCGTCAGGTGCGTCACCTGGTTGGCCGAGCTCTCCCACAGCCACGCGTTGGTGCCGTTGCGAATGAGGTCGTCCTCGCTGGCGCTCTGAGGCAGGGCCAGCCGGTAGTGCGCCGGATCGGCGTACCAGATGTTGACCGTGCGCGAGCCGGTGAGCAGCGTCGACAGCGAGACCGGGGCCCCCGTCGACGGGAGCGCGGGCAGCCCCAGGGACACGGTTTCGGTGATCGTTCCGGTCAGGGGCACCCCCGCCGGCGTCTTCCCGGCCACCGCGGCGATCAGCTGGGCTGGTGTGCGCGTCGGCAGCTGCGGGGTAGCCGCGGCCGCGGCTACGGTGATCATCGACGCGGCCAGCGCTCCGCCGGCTGTGACGATGATCCCGGCGGGAATCGCCCACCTGACCTGGCGGGGCAGATTCGTGAGCTTCATCATGATGTTGCTTTCCTTCCTGTGATGTGGCTGGGCGCCGCCCGCTCAGACATCGCGCCGCCGAAGGAGCAGTCCGCCGGTGAGAAGCGCCGCGGCCGGCCAGGCGGCGAGCACGCCAGGCCTGCCCACCGGCTGACGGGCAGACGGCTCAGCGCGGTGGTGGCCTGGATGCTCAGCCCGGTGGTCATCGGGCACAGTTGCTGGCCCGTTACTTCGATAGTTGGTTCCATGTCGGCCACGCTATGGATGACAGCCGGGCCAGGTCGTCACGCTGGCGGGTGGTCTTCCTCGTCGCTGGCCCGAGGGACGCCGCGATCGGCCCTCCTTCCTATGGGGGACAGGTGCCGCTGCGACCAGGGGGTTTACCGCGCTTATGGAGGCGAAGGCGAGGCGAAGGTCATATCCACGTTTCCCTTCGCTCTTCTCGAAGAAATATGCGCCCCCATATGCGGGGGAAGTTTCCGTGAATAACGGCAAGTCATTGCCAGCGACCGTGCCCGCTGTGGCGCGAGTCCACTGACTTAACCTGGCGGCATCGCCGACTCTAATGTGGTGTGGAGATAGCCCACGGTGCAAACGATGATGACACATTTTGTCCTGCCCCCGGCGCTGAGCGTCGGAACAGCCGGGCGCTGGGAACCGACCACCATCTGACCAATTTTTGTACAATTTTTGTTGCACTAACGCTATAACCGACCCGCGGCTGAACTGTACCGAAGGACGGTCGCGCGCTACCGGCAGCCGTAAATGCCGGAGGACCCGGACAGCGATCCGGTTACCGGAGCTTCGGATAACAAGCTGGGGCTAGGCGCCGTTGCCGCACTTGAGGCCGCAGAGCGGGAGATCACGCACGCGGCGCTGATACTGCTGTCGGCAAATGCAGCCATGCGCCGTTGTGCAAACGATAATGAGACATTCAGGGGCCGCCCGCTTATGACGGCTGACCGTAGAGTTCATTCAAGGTGACCAGGAGAATCTTGCCTCTGCTGGCGGTCGCTTCGGCTGCTAGTTCATCGGTGAAGCCTGTCGCGCTGAAGAGACCGGCTACGGCGTTGGTGGCGTCATGTCCGGCGGCGGTCAGCAGATCGCGGAGGTGCTGGAGCCTGCGCAGTTCGGTCAGGCCCGGACGGTGGTCGCGATGCTTGGCCTCGCCGATGAACGCTACCGGCGCGCCGGGGGTTCGCGGGCGGTTGCCGCGCTCGAGTGCCAGGACGTCGATCTTGTGGCTGGTCTTGTGCTCCCGGCAGGCGATGACGGTCTGCCCTACCGGGCCGACGGCAAGGCCTGTCTCTCCAGGGGCATACAGGGCAATCCATTCGGCGGCGAGCGCCTCGAAGTGCGGGCCGAAGATTTTGGACTTGACGGTGTGCTCTGTCTCGGCCCAGACCTGACGGGCCCGCCCGGCCTCCAGGTCGGCCAGGTACGGCTCGATGACCAGCTGGTGGAAGCGGACCATCGGGTCGGCGACCGTGACCACGGGCCGCCGGTCCAAGATCAGGTCGTGTCGGCGGTCGATGAAGCCGGCTGAGGCCAGCGTGGTCAGCTGGTGCGCCAGTGAGGTAGCCGGGCGGCCGAGCAGGACACCGATCTTCGTCGGCGATGACTCTCCCGCTGCCACGGCCGCGAGCACCGAGCTGTACGCGGCAGTGTCGCGGATGCGCGGGTCCTCGTGCACCACCCGGCGGGCCTCGTCGAACAGCGGCATGGACGGCCGCAGCACGTTCCGCGCGAACCAGTTGCCAAGCTGCGCGGGGTCCTCTGGAACCTGCGGGTCCAGCACCAGCTCCCGGTAGCCGGGCGTCCCGCCGATGAGGGCGTTGTGCGCGAAGGCTGCAGCGGGATTCTCGATTCCCCAGTACTCCCGCGCGTCCCGGTAGCCGAATGACCGGACGCGCAGTTCGAGGGCGGCCCGGCCGCGCAACGCCCTGGTCCCGGACAGCAGGTCTGCCATGACCGAAATCGCCGAGCCGCACAGGAGCAGTCGGAACGACGTGGTGCTTGCTCCGGTGCCCGGTCCCAAGTCGTCGTATAGGGACTGGACGATGGACGGCAGCCCGGGTGCTTCCTGAGCCAGGTAGGGAAACTCATCAAGGACCAGCAGCGGGGGGACGCCACGGGAAGCAGCCGAGCGGGATGGCGTGGGCATTACCTCCGTGGCCGTTCGCAGCGCCTGTTCCCAGCCGCTGAACCCGAACGTGCCAGCCGACAAGCCCGCCCAGGCTGCGAGTGAGTCGCCGAACCGGCGCAGCGAGACCGGCTCGGCCTGCTCGGTGGCCAGGTGATAGAGTCCGCCGACCGCGCCGGTGAGCCGACGCAGCAGGTACGATTTGCCCTGCCTGCGCCTGCCGTAGATCACTGCGATCCGCAATCCCAGCAACGGTGAGAGCGCGAAGTCGGTCAGGTCCGCCCATTCCGCGTCACGGTCGAAGACGTCCGTGGGCTTACCCAAGGTACTGCTATCCAGTGGAGCCTCCATAGCCCGACTATAGTTATATTAAGTGTATTCGAGCTAGGGAACACCGCAGGCACGTGGGTAGGAGTGACCGGCACCGCGCTATGCCCAGGACGGTAAACCCTACGGCTGATGCGGTGATCCCTGGGCTGTCTCCGCAGCTCAAGAGAAAATTTGCGCCCCTTCGCAGGCACCATCACCGGTGCAAGTAAGCCCAAGGCTGGCAGCTCATTTAGCGGGGTCCCCCGTTAATTCGTCGGGGTTGGTCACCCCGGCGGCTCTCTGGCCCCCGCGAGCTCTGCGGCTCCCGTGCCTGTGCGGTCCCCGGCCCGCGCCGGCACAAGGGTTCATCGTGCCGGCCCGCGCCGGCACGACGGTTCATCGTACCGCCGGGTCCGGAGAAGAACCCGTCGAGGCTCATTGTCATAGCGAGGACGAGTTTGCCCATGACCTCTCTTGTCCTGTCGCGGAGGTCAGCTCACCTGCAGCCGGGCCAGCAACTCGGCCAGGCGCTCACCGGAATCGTGGACACCCCGCTCCATCCCGGAGGCGACCATCGCGTCCCGGTCCTCGACCGACTGAAAGACCGAGACCGTGCGCACCAGGGTCTGGCCGCCGCGCTCGGCTAGTGTCGCGGTCTGCAGGCAGACATGACCGGGCGCGCCCTCGAACTCGAAGGTCTGCACGATGGCGTCCGGCGACGGGTCGCCGTGAAAGACGCCGTGGAAGGCATACCTGTTGCCCTCGGCGTCGGTGTTCACGTAGCGCCAGGTGCCGCCGTGGCGAACCTCGTACCGGTCGATGGTCAGGGCCAGGTCCCGGGGGCCCAGCCACTGCACCAGTAGGTCCGGGTCGGTATGGGCCCGGAACACCAGGTCGCGCGGCGCGTCGAACTCGCGCGTCACGACGATCTGCGGGAGGCCTGGTCCTGCGGTGATCGTGGTTTTACTCATCGTCGTTTCTCCTCATTGATGGGGGTGGTTGTGCGGGAGTGTTTCCTGGCCGGCTTGCAGTGCCGCCAGCAGGTCGTCGAGCCGCTCATGACTCTCGTCCCAGAACCGCTGGTACCGGGCCAGCCAGGTGGTCACCTCGCGAAGCGGTTCGGCCTCCAGGTGGCTAAGCCGTGCGGTGGCCCGTCGTGTCCGCGAGATCAGGCCCGCTTGCTCAAGCACCTTCAGGTGCCGGGAGATAGCGGGCTGAGACACGCTGAACGGCGCGGCGAGCTCGGCGACGGTGGCCTCGCCGTCGGCGAGGCGGGTCAAGATCGCCCGCCGGATCGGGTCGGCGAGCGCACCGAACACGAGGCTGAGCCGGTCGATCTCCATCGATAACCACCTTGTTTCAAAACTAATTAGTTATATAGTGGCGAGCGCGGGTCCCGTTGTCAACCGGCGCCGATCAGGCGGCCCGGCTGTGCTCGTCCGATGTCAGCCGGCTGCCGGGGTGCGGGTCAGCGGATCGGGTACCCAGCGCGCTGACCCATCAACTGGTCCAGCACATAATGCTGGCCAGAGCGACCCTGGATTGAGCCGGATGGGGTACCGTCCGCGATGACCGAGGAGTGCTGCTCAAGCGGCGGCGGGCGTCACCGCGCGCCGGACCGGGAAAGGTGGCACTCAATGCCGACCGTAGCGCCCGCGGCATGACTCACGGGAGCCTGCATCACGTTGAGCTCTGGGTACCCGACCTAGTCCGGGCCCGCCAGCAGTGGGGATGGCTGCTCGGAGAGCTTGGTTACCAGCAGTTCCAGGACTGGGGCCAGGGCCGGAGCTGGCGCCTGGGCGGCACCTATCTCGTCGTCGAGCAGTCACCCGCTCTCACCGCGGGCCGCCACGACCGGCTCCGGCCCGGGATGAACCATCTCGCCTCCCACGCGGGTGACCGCACCCGCGTGGATACCCTCGCAGCCACGGCCCCGGCCCACGGCTGGACGCTCCTGTTCCCCGAGACTCACCCTCACGCCGGCGGCTGCGACCACTATGCTGCCTATCTCGTCAATACCGGTGGCTTCGAAGTTGAACTCGTCGCCCGGGAACCGATCTTGATCATTCCCGCCGCGATACCGGGTCACGATCTACTACGATGATCCGGCTAGAGGCCGGGACGGCCGCGCTGATCCGGGCACGTCTAGATCCGCGGCGAAAGTGCTCTTTTTCTAGTTAAGTCGACGCCGGCACCGGCGGCCAGCCCCTATGGTTGCGACGAAACCTTTACTGTCACCTGCTGTAACATCTGGTTACTCTCTGGAGGGTAAGAGCATGAGGATGCGCCGGGTTCCGGTTGCGATCATCGCCATCATCGTCAGTGGCGCTGGCCTGACCGCCTGCGGGGGGTCCGGGTCGAAGTCACCTACCGCGACCGGGTCGGCTTCGGGCGGTTCAGTGTCCGCTGTGTCCACCGCTTCCGGCTCCGCCACGGCTCCCGCGCCATCGACTGCGCCAGCCACGAGTCCGGGGGCCAGGACTCCGGCCGCTACGCATTCCGCGATCGCCTCCCCGCCGCCGCCCGTGCACGTCACGGCTTCCGCGACGCAGGGGAGTTCCGGGTCGGGAAGCTTCACGGTGCCCGCCGTCACCAGTGACAACATCGTCAGCGCCTACGGGTCATACGCCAAGACGGGTGCGCGCGTGAAGGTGACTGTCTGCGCCAAGCAGACCGGGAGCGCGTTCTCGGTGGGGGCAGTCGCGGACGCGTATAACAGCAGCGGCGGCGTCAAGAACATCGGCGCAGTCGACCTGGCCGGGAAGGGTGATCTCCAGTGCGTCTCGACGACCATCCTCTTCTACACCGCGCACTTGAAGGTTCACGCATTCATCGGCGGCACCAATGGCACCATCGCTAAGACCGGAGCGACTCTGACCCTGTACTGACGGGTCGCCGCCGGACATTGGCGATACCGGCGTGATCCGGCCACCGGCGGCATCGGAAATGATCGGCGGCGGCCCGGCCTGAGGAGCCGGGCCGCAAGTGCCGTCGCCGGAGGGTGCGGATCTCATCAGCAGCCGTAATGGATCTCCTCACTACGCCTGGTGGCTGCCCTAGCCGTGCCGCCGTCCATGAAGGAAGCGTCGGCCGAGCAGCGCCACCAGCACGGCCGCGGCGGCGGCCGGCAGGACGCGCTTGAGGATCGCGGGCCCGACCAGCCTGATCAAGTTGATGGAGTCCTCGTTCGGCGCCGCGGCCGGAGCCGGAGCAGCCGGCCTGACGACGGCCGCGGGCTGGGTGGAGCCCGGCCCGGTCGGCGCGGTCGCGGTGGCGACGCTTCCCGCGTTGACCTTGCTCGCGCCGTCGCCTTGGACCGGGCTGCTCAGCGCCGCGCTGTCCAGGGCGCTGACCACGATCGTGTCCTCGTCCTCGTCGCTGGCGGCCGCCCCGACTATCCCCGCCGTCTCGGCTATCCCCGCCATCTCGGCCACCTCCGCCGTCCCCGCTATCCCCGCCGCCCCGGCTCCGTCGGTGACGCTGTCCGGCGCGGCCTGACTGCCTGCGGAGATCATCTGGGCCAGGTTCTCGGCGAACTTCTCTACCAGTTTGCCGCCGACTTCGACGATTACGCCCCGGCCGAACTGAGCCGGCCGGCCGGTCACGTTCATCGTCGTGTGGATGAGGACCTGGGTGCCATCCCCGGCTGGCTCGAGCGTGGCCCGCACGGCCGCCGACGCGGTCCCGGCGCCACGGGTTTCCTTGCCGGAGGCGTCCACCACCATCACCCGGGTGGCGGGATCACGCTCGGTGAACTTAGCGGTGCCCCGGTAGGTCAGTGACACCGGACCGACCTTGACCTTGATCCGCCCGGTCACCACTTCCCCGTCGAAGTCCTCGACGGTCGCGCCGGGCATGCAGGGCGCGATCGCCTCTACGTCAAGCAGCACGTCCCAGGCGCGATCCGGCGGAACGGGGACAGTAAAGGAGTGGTCCAGCTCCATGCTCATCGGTGAGTCACTCTCTCTGGCTAGATTTAATCATTGAATTATGCCCAGTATCGGCCCGCACTCGCAAAAGCACGAATGTCCCGAACGGCCCGGCCTACCCGCCCTGCCCCCGGTAGCTGACTCAAGCGGTGTCGAGAACCTGGAAACCCTCGGCCAGCCGCCCGTCAGCCAGGCCGCCCCGGGCCGCCATCGCGGCCAGCCGGGTGCGCAGCAGTTCGGGCAGGTCGTCCAGGTGTGCCGTCTGGCTCGTGTGGGCGCGCAAGGCCGCGAGCTTACGGCCGAACGTCTCGGTTACGTCCACGTAGTGGTTGGGTGTCCCGCCCGCGATCCAGACCTCGCGGACGGTCCAGGCAGCCAGGGCTTCAGCGTCGCGCAGCTCGGGAAACGCGAACGGGTTACGCGCATCCGGGTAGACCGCGTCCAGTGCGGCCGAGCCGACCGCGCGGTGGTCCGGGTGTCCGATGCCGATCCGGTCGTAGTTCCGCTCCGGGCTGGGGCACACGACGCGATCCGGGCGGACCTGCCTGATCACCCGGGCCAGGTCGCGGCGCAGGTCCAGGGTGGCTTCGACCCGGCCGTCCGGGTAGCCGAGGAAGCGGACGTCGTGCACGCCGACGCAGGCAGCCGCGGCGACCTGCTCGGCCCGGCGCAGGGCAGGCATCTCGGTCCGCGGGAAGCTTTCGTCCAAGCCGCCGGCGTCGCCGTCGGTCACCACGCAGTAGCTGACCTCGACGCCGGCCTCGGTCCAGCGAGCCATCGTGCCCGCGGCGCTGAAGTCGACGTCGTCCGGATGCGCGGTGATGCAAAGCACCCGGGCGATCTCGGCGTTATCGAGCACGTCCGCCATCCTAACGGCGCGCCGTGGTTCAGCTCTCGTCGGGAACCAGGGTCGGGGTCGACCTGGTCAGCGTCTCCTTCCGGAAGAACGCGGGCGCGGTCACCCGCATGAAGATAAACCCGAGCAGGCCGACGATCGCGGCGCACAGCGCGATCAGGAAGATCCCGCCCACGTGCCACTTCAGGCCGGGCACCGTCCAGAAGGTGTTACCGCTGCTTGCGGTCCAGTCGGTTTGCAGCGCGTAGATGCCGGCCGCCCACATGATCAATGCACCGAGCAACGGCAAGATGCCCTTCATGACCAGGTTTCTGGCGCTGCTGGTCAGCACGCGGCGGTAGTACCAGACGCAGGCGAAGGCGGTCATCCCGTAGTAGAAGGCGATGTACAGCCCGATCGCCGTGACCGCGTCGCCAACCGCGTTGCCGCCGGCCAGGAAGTTCATCGGGATGTACAGAGCGATGGAGATCAGGCCCATCACGATGGTGGAGACGGTCGGCGTCAGGTACCGCGGATGGATCTTGGAGAAGGACTTCGGAATGGCCCGGTAGGTCGCCATCGACAGCGTGGTCCTGGCTGTCGGCAGGATCGTGGTCTGGGTGGAAGCCGAGGCAGAGGTGAGCACCATCAAGATAAGCAGCCGGGACAAGAAGGTGCCCAGGCCGCCGCTTCCGAAGATGGCGTTGCCGAGCACCGACAGCACGTCGGACGCGTTGTTCTGGTTGCCCAGGCCGATCCCCTTCGACCCGATCCCGGCAAACGCCTGCGCCGAGAAGATAACGATCGCATAGGTGATAAGCAGCATGACGGTCGAGATGATCGCGGCCCGGCCCGGTGTCTTGGCCTTGTCCTTGGTCTCCTCGTTGATGGAGACCGCCGTGTCCCAGCCCCAGTAGATGAACAGCATCAAGATAAAGCCGCTGATGAAGGCCGAGAAGGTCAGGCCGGTGGGCAG
Source organism: Actinomycetota bacterium (assembly GCA_030853115.1). Taxonomy (GTDB): domain Bacteria; phylum Actinomycetota; class Actinomycetes; order Streptosporangiales; family Streptosporangiaceae; genus Palsa-504. Next base: position 7,358 of record JALYVS010000030.1, on the reverse strand, counting down.
CAGCCAGCTGAAGCTCGGCGTCACCGAGCCGGCCGGGTGCTTGTTCTCCACCTTGACCAGCGCGGTGATCGACAGCACGAGCAGCATCACTACCTCGACGGTGAGCAGGATGCGCTGGAACCAGGCCGAGACCTCGATGCCGCGGTAGCAGATGTAGGTCATGACCACGATCCAGGCGACGCCGACCAGCAGCACCCAGCCGCTAGTGGCGTTCTGGCCGATGCCGTTCGCACCGAAGAGCAGGAACACGTACTGCCCGGCGACCTGGGCCAGGCTGGCCATGACCAGCACGTCGGCCGCGACGATGGCCCAGCCGCTGGCCCAGCCGGTCTTCGGCCCGAACGCCCGGGTGGCCCAGGTGAACGTCGTGCCGCAGTCCGGGTCGGCCTTGTTCATCTCGCTGTAGCCGATCGAGCACAGCAGCATCGGGACGAACGCCAGCACGGCGACCGCGGGCGACTTGAGGCCGACGGCGGCCACCACGAAGAACAGCGTCGCGGCCAGGCTGTACGCGGGCGCGGTCGAGGCGACGCCCATCACGACGCTGGAGACCAGCCCGAGCGCGCCGGTCTTCAGGCCCTTGTCCTGGAACTGCTCGGTGGGCTGCGCGGGCGCAGTAGTGGCCATGTCTCACCCTCCTGGCTGTAACCCGGGGTAACCGGGCCGGAACGCCGGCCTGTCACATCGGCCGGACCGTTGCCACAATCTGATCGGCGGGGTGTGACGGCAACGTCAGCACCACTAAACACTACGGTTCTAGCACAAATGATGCTGCCCGGCAACGATATCCGTAGTAACAGCTAGATATCACGGCTGGTCTCGTCTGCTACTTTGCCGGGGGTCTAGGATCGGCGAAATGCGCATACTTCTCGTGGGTGCGGGCGGGGTCGGCACGGCTTTCGCCCGTATCGCCGCCCGCCGACCGTTCGCCGAGCTGGTAATCGCCGATTACGACCTGGCGCGGGCGCAGCGCGCCGCGTCGGCCCGGGACGGTTTCCAGGCCGTGCAGCTGGACGCGCGGGATGAGCGGTCCGTCCTGGAGCTGCTCACCCAGCGGCACTGCGACGTGCTGATGAACGCGGCCGATCCCCGCTTCGTGATGCCGCTGTTCCGGGCCGCGCTCCAGGCCGGCACGCACTACCTGGACATGGCCATGTCACTGTCGCACCCGGACCGGGAGGCCCCGTACTCCAGGACCGGGGTCAAGCTGGGTGACGACCAGTTCGCGATGGCGCCGGCTTGGGGGTGGTCCGGCAAGCTCGCGCTGGTCGGGATGGGAGTGGAGCCGGGGCTGTCCGACGTGTTCGCCCGGTACGCCGCCGACGAGCTGTTCAGTGAGATCGACGAGCTCGGCGTGCGGGACGGCGCGAACCTGGAGGTCGCCGGGCACGACTTCGCTCCTACGTTCTCCATCTGGACCACGATCGAGGAGTGCCTGAACCCGCCGGTGATCTGGGAACGCGACCGGGGCTGGTTCACCACCGAACCGTTCAGCGAGCCCGAGGTCTTCACCTTCCCGGCCGGCATCGGCCCGGTGGAGTGCGTGAACGTCGAACACGAGGAGGTGCTGCTGATGCCGCGATGGGTGCAGGCGCAGCGAGTCACCTTCAAGTACGGCCTCGGGGCCGAGTTCATCGGCGTGCTGCGCACCTTGCACAAGCTCGGCCTTGATGCCACCAAGCCGGTGCGGGTCGGCGACGCGACCGTGTCGCCGCGCGACGTGGTGGCCGCCTGCCTGCCGGATCCGGCCACGCTGGGGGACTCGATGACCGGCCTGACCTGTGCGGGCACCTGGGTCACCGGCACCGGTACCGACGGGACGCCGCGCGAGGTGTACCTGCACCACGTGGTAGATAACGCCTGGTCAATGGCGGAGTACGGGTCCCAGGCGGTGGTCTGGCAGACCGCGGTCAACCCGGTGGTCGCGCTGGAGCTCCTCGACTCGGGCGCCTGGTCCGGCACCGGCGTGCTCGGCCCCGAGGCGCTGCCCGCCCGGCCGTTCCTGGACCTGCTGACCGATTACGGCTCACCGTGGGCGTGCGAGGAACGCACCCCCGCCTCGAAGTAAGGCGCTTCGGGGTTGATGCACCCGCAGGTACGGCCGGTGAGCGTGTCAGGTCTCGGCGAGGATCTGGCCGAGGAACTTCGCGGTATTCACCGCGGGCTCGGCTTGCAGGCAGAGCTGCTCCATGACCTCGAGGTAGCTGTCGACCTCGACCGGCTTGTCCAGGTAAAGCGCGCTGGTCAGCTGCTCGATGTAGACGACGTCGGCCAGGTCGGGCTCGGCGAAGCGCAAGATGGTGAACGGCCCGCCCATGGCGGAATGCGCGCCGGCCTGGAACGGCAGGATCTGCAGCGTCACGGCCGGGTGGTCGGTCACCTCGATGAGGTACTTCAGCTGCTCGCGGACGACCGCGGCGCTGCCGACCGGGCGGCGTAGCGCACCCTCGTCGACGACAACCCACAGCTGGGGCGCGTCCGGCCTGCGCAGGATTTCCTGGCGGCTGAACCTCAGCTCGCCGCGCCGGGCGATCTCCTCTTCGGAGGCCGCCGAGCCCTGCCGGATCAGCGCGCGGGCATACTCTTCGGTCTGCAGCAGCCCGGGCACGAGCTGGATCTGGTAGGTCCGGATGACCGACGCCGCCGCCTCCAGGCCGACGTACGGTTCCAGCCAGGTCGGCAGGATGTCAGAGTAGGCGTGCCACCAGCCGGGTGTGTTCGCCTCCCTGGCCAGGTTGAGCAGGGCGGCCCGTTCCTCGTGGTCGGTGACGCCGTACAGGGTCAGCAGGTCGCCCACATCGCGCTCCTTGAAGCCGACCCGGCCGTGTTCCATTCGGCTGATCTTGGAGTGCGAACCTCGGATTGCCTCGGCGGCCTGCTCAGCGGTAATTCCGCGGGAGTCGCGGAGCCGGTGCAGCTGGTTGCCGAGCACGAGACGCTGGACGGTGGGACCGCCCGCGCGCGTACCGAAAATGCTGGGGGGTACATCCCATGCCGAGTCTTCAGATGAGACCACCGGCGCTCCTCGCATCGTCGCCACCCGAGATCCTGGCGGGGTGGGGACCAGTCTCCCACGTGATCTCACGCTTGCGAAAGGGGTCTATGTGACAATTCAACAGAAGTAGTGATCTCTCCGTGTTGTCCCAGGTCGTAAGGGTCTCGTTGAGCGGTCCGTTACTAGTGTGTCGCCGCGCGCCGGCCGTTTTGCCGTCTTACTGGCTAAATTGACCGGCTTCGGCGAGCAGATGGTCGAATTCCCCGTCCTTGGCGCCCGCCAGAAATGCGGTGATCTCTGCCTGAGTGTAGAGCAGAACAGGGCCGGCCGGGAAACGCGAGTTGCGCATCGCGATCTCGCCGTTAGGTAGCACGGCCAGTTCGACGCACTCGCCGTTCGGGTTGCTGTGCCAGCTCTTCAGCCAGCGGACCTCACCGAGCTCCGTCGCGAGCATGCCGTTGTACGTGATGACCATGTTCATCCCTTCCGACACGGCGGTACACATAGGCCCGAAGTTCACTCAGTGTAAGATTAACTGCTTGTAGTGACATGGTGACTGATGTGCCGCGTCTGCCTGCTTGCCCCCTATGTGCCTCTTGCAAAGGCCTGTGCACAAAGCAAATGAACGTGCATTTGGTCTTGCATTTGCACAATATATCAGGCAACATAACTTTAAGCACGCAGTTAACATTGTGGCGGGCAGAGGTTTCCGTGCCCGATGACATGCAGGGAAGCTGTTGCATTGGCGTATCTCAATGTCGCGACCGGTAACGGAGAAGATCACGATGACGTCAGCGTCCCCTGGCCTCCGGCCGCTAACGGCATGCCGCGGCTGCTGCCCGTCCCGTCGGCCTGGTGGGAAACTCCAGCGGTTACCTCCCGTACTCTCAGCGCCCGGCCGGAAGAGGCCAGGACCGCCCGGCTTTTCGTCCGGGAGCTGCTCGCCTGCTGGGGGCTGCAGGCGCTGACCGACGACGCCGAGATGATCATCGACGAGCTGGTCGTCAACGCCGTCCTGCACGGCACCCGGCCCGGCCTGAACCCCAGAGCCCAGCTGGGCGGCGGCCTGACGGTGCTGCGGCTGTGCATGCTCCGGCGGACCGGCGAGGTGATGCTCGCGGTGGTCGACCCCGGTAGCGAGATGCCCATGCCCAGGCGGCCGGACTGGGGCGGGGAAAGCGGGCGCGGCCTGCAGATCGTCGGCGCGCTCAGCCACGTGTGGGGGTGGAGTCCCATCGCCGGTCACGGCAAGGCGGTGTGGGCCGTCCTGCGCGATCCCTGAGACGGCTCCTGATCCCCGTCTTCTCGCCCTGTTTTTGTCGGTGCCACCGCCTACCCTGTACGGGTGGCCGCCCTCGCGATAGATGCCCTTCTTGACGGACTGAATCCCGAGCAGCGCGCTGCCGTCGTGCACGAGGGCAGCCCGCTGCTTATCGTGGCCGGCGCGGGCTCGGGCAAGACCCGGGTACTCACCCACCGGATCGCGTACCTGCTGGCCGCGCGGGACGTGGCGCCGCACGAGATCCTGGCCATCACCTTCACCAACAAGGCGGCCGGCGAGATGGCGGGCCGGGTGGCCGCGCTGGTGGGCCCGCGGTCCCGGGCGATGTGGGTGATGACATTCCACTCGGCCTGCGTGCGGATCCTGCGCCGGGAGGCCAAGCGGTTCGGCTACCCCTCGTCGTTTTCCATCTATGACCAGGCCGATTCCCAGCGCCTGATGGCGCTCACCTGCCGCGAGCTCGAGCTCGACGCCAAGCAGTTCCCGCCCAAGGCGATGGCCGCCCAGGTGTCGAACCTGAAGAACGAGCTGATCGACTACGAGAGCTTCGCCTCCAGCGCGCAGACTGCGCGGGACAAGGCGCTGGCCGAGGCGTACGGGGAGTACCAGCGTCGGCTGGTGGCGGCCGGCGCGATGGACTTCGACGACCTGATCATGGTCACGGTCAACCTCTTCCAGGCGCTGCCGGAGATGGCCGAGCAGTACCGCCGCCGTTTCCGGCAGGTGCTGGTAGACGAATACCAGGACACCAACCATGCGCAGTACATCCTGGTCCGGGAGCTCGTCGGAGGCAGCGCCCCGCTTTTTTCCGGCCGGACGGAGGATCCTAACCGCGACGGGGAAGCTCTCCCGGCCGCCGAGCTTTGCGTCGTCGGAGACGCGGACCAGTCGATTTACGCTTTCCGCGGCGCGACGATACGCAACATCGTCGAGTTCGAGCAGGACTACCCCGACGCCAAGGTCATCTTGCTGGAGCAGAACTACCGCTCCACCCAGAACATCCTGGCCGCGGCGAACGCCGTGGTCGCGCAGAACCAGGGCCGCAAGCCGAAAAGCCTGTGGTCCGCTCAAGGCGCCGGTCCGCCGATCACCGGCTACGTGGCCGACAGCGAGCATGACGAGGCCGCGTTCGTGGCCGAGGAGGTGGACCGGCTGACCGACGCGGGCCAGGCGATGCCCGGCCAGGTCGCGGTCTTCTACCGGACCAACGCCCAGTCCCGGGTCTTCGAGGAAGTGTTCATCCGGGTCGGGCTGCCCTACCGGGTGGTGGGCGGCGTCCGGTTCTACGAGCGGCGCGAGGTCCGGGACCTGCTCGCCTATCTCCGGCTGATCGCCAACCCGGCCGATGAGGTGTCGCTGCGCCGGGTGCTGAACGTGCCCAAGCGCGGTATCGGGGACCGGGCGGAGGAGTACGTGGCCGCGTTCGCCCAGCGGGAGCGAATCACGTTCGCCCAGGCGCTGGCCCGCCCGGCCGACGTGCCAGGCTTGGCGGCCCGCTCGGCCAGCGCGATCGCGGGTTTCAACGCGCTCGTCGGCGGGCTCCGCGAGCTCGCCGAGACGGTCCCGGTGGCGGAGCTCGCGGAGGCGGTGCTCGACCGGACCGGCTACATCGAGTCGCTCGAGTCCTCCTCCGACCTGCAGGACGCCAGCCGGGTGGAGAACCTGGAAGAGCTGGTGTCGGTGGCCCGCGAGTTCGACGGTGCCCAGGACAGGGAGGACGGGGAGGTGGGCGGGACGCTGCCGGCGTTCCTCGAGCAGGTCTCGCTGGTCGCGGACGCCGACCAGATTCCCGAGGGTGAGGAGCACGGCGGCCTGGTGACGATGATGACGCTGCACACCGCCAAGGGGCTGGAGTTCCCGGTGGTGTTCCTCACCGGGATGGAAGAGGAGGTGTTCCCGCATCAGCGCTCGCTGAACAACCCGAAGGAGCTGGAAGAGGAGCGCAGGCTGGCTTACGTCGGCATCACCCGGGCGGAGCAGCGGCTGTACCTGACCCGGGCCATGGCCAGGAACTGGTGGGGCCGGCCCTCGTTCCACAAGCAGTCGCGGTTCCTCGGCGAGATCCCAGCCGGCCTGATCGAGTGGCGCCGGGACGCCGCGGCGGCGATGTCGGCGGTGATGCCCGCGCAGGAGCGGATGGCGCAGCGGCCGGGGACCCGGTCGCCGGGAAACCACCCGGTGCCCGCGCTGTCGTCCGGGGACATGGTGACGCACGACAAGTTCGGGCTTGGCACCGTGGTATCCACCGAGGGATACGGCGATCAGGCCGAGGCCAAGATCGACTTCGGGGCCGACTACGGCGTCAAGCACCTCGTGCTGCGCTACGCCCCGCTGGAAAAGTTGTAAGGCCCGGATCCGGGCCGTGGCCCGGGACGCCGGTAGCCGGGCAAGCGGGGGGAGCCGGGATCGGGCCCGCCGGAAGCCGGATCATTCCACCCCGCGTTGCCCCCGCCGCCCCGGGTGCTGCCCGGGCCGCGGATGCCGCCGTCCCGCGTGCTGCCGGGGATGCTGCCGTCCCGCGTGCTGCCAGGGTCCCGGTAGCGCGCCGGGTACCCGGCGTCCGCGGCGGTCTCCAGGCTCACCGGCGGCCGTGGCGGCCGGCGGACCTGGCCTGGGGCGGGACTGGTCCAGCCCGGGGTCGGCGCGGTCTTCCGCTGGCGGCGCCACAGCAGCCAGCGGACGGTGATGAGCCCCATGGCCAGGGCGCTGGCCATGGCCATGGCGAAGAACCCGTCAGCGATCCACTGCGCCGCGCCGAGGGCCAGCGCTGTTTTGGAGGCGCCGTCGCCCCGGTTGTAGATAACCCCGGAAATGAGCGCGGCCACCAGGTAGGAGAGCACCGGGACCGGGAGGATCATCCGGCCGGCCCGGGGCCGCACGGCCAGCGCGGCGGCGATGGTGCCGATCACCACGAAGACCCCGAGCAGCAGGCCGGGCGTCCGCCCGGTCACCATGGTGGCGATCGCGCCGAGCGCCGTGCTGGCGACGATGATGCAGACTCCGAGGCCGCCCTGCAGCGAGCCCCAGCGCCGCAGGCTCCCGGCGCTCCCGGCGCTGCGGGGTAGCTGGTTCAGGCCGGGC
>JALYVS010000252.1:2072-8761 GCA_030853115.1 Actinomycetota bacterium | reverse complement strand
ACCGGGGGGCGGTGCCGGCCCTGGCTACCTTGGCCCAGGCCGTCGGCACGGTGACGGTCATCACCGGCCGGGCTCCGGCCGACGTGGTCCGCCTGGGCGGCCTGCAGGCCATTCCCGGCCTCATCGTGCTGGGTCACTACGGCTGGCAGCGCTGGCAGGACGGCCGGCTGTCCGCGCCCGAGCCCGGGTCGGCCGTCGAGGCCGCCCGGGCCGCGCTGCCTGGCCTGCTCCGGGCGGCAGGCGCGCCGGAGGGCACGGCGATCGAGGACAAGACGCACGCGCTGGCCGTGCATACCCGCCGCGCGGCCGATCCGGAGGACACGCTGCGCGAGCTCAGCGGTCCCCTCGGGGAGCTGGCCGGGCGGCTTGGGCTGACGGCGGAGCCCGGCCGGTTCGTGGTCGAGCTGCGGCCGCCCGGGGTGGATAAGGGCACCGCGCTGACCGGCCTGGTCCGGGAGCGCGCGGCCACGTCGGTCATGTTCTGCGGGGATGACCTGGGCGACCTGCCCGCCTTCGCCGCGGTCCGGGAGCTGCGCGCGGACGGTATCCCCGGCTGCGCGGTGGCCAGCGCCAGCCCGGAGTCACCGCGGGTGGCGGCGGCGGCCGACCTGGTGGTGGAGGGTCCGGGGGGCGTCGTGGCGCTGCTCGCGGCGCTGGCCCGCCAGCTCGGCGGCTGACCGGGCGGGCGTCCGGTTTACGCTCCGAGGCAGGCGAGCTGGTCGCCTATCCAGGTCGCGGGCCGGACGGCGGTGGCGGCGGCGGCCAGGGCGGCGCTGCGGCGTCGTCGTTCGGCGTCGGGCATGGCGAGCGCCTGGTGCAGGGCGTCGGCGGTCTCGGTGACGTCGAAGGGGTTGACGAGCAGCGCGTCGGCGGCGAGCACGTCGGCGGCGCCTGCCTCGCGGGACAGGACCAGGGCGCAGCCTCGTTCGGACAGCACCGGGCCTTCCTGCGCGACCAGGTTCATACCGTCCCTGACCGGGTTCACCACCAGCACGTCGGCCAGCGCGCACGCCGCGAGCGACCGGGGGTAGTCGTCTTTGACCTCGAGGATCAGCGGGTTCCAGTCGGCCGTGCCGAACTCCTCGGTGATATCCCTGGCGAGCTGCCTGACCCGGTCGGTGTAGGCGCGGTACTCCGGTAGCGCCGACCGGGACGGGTAAGCGAAGGCCAGGTGGATGACCCGGCCGTGCCACTGCGGCCGGGTCGCGAGCAGCTCGCGGTAGGCGGCCAGGCCGCGGAGGATGTTCTTGGACAGCTCGGTCCGGTCCACCCTGACAATCAGCTTTCTTCCGGCCGCGGCCCGGCCGAGCGTGCGGATGTGAGCGCGCACGTCCTGCGCCTGGGCGCGAGCCCGCAGCGCCGGCGCGTCCACGCCGAGCGGGTGCACGGCTACCTCGGTCACGTGACCCCGGTAGCGGACCCGGCCCACCGTCCCGGCGTGGCCGGGGTGGCGGTGCCCTGGTACCTCCGGGCTGGGTGGCACGGTTGGGCTTAGTGGCACCGTGCCGGGCGATCCCGTGCGGTCCACTTCGGCACCGGGTATCGCCGCGCAGCAGTCGAGGAAGGCGGCGGCCCACCGCGCGGCGTGAAAGCCGGCCTGGTCCGCGCCGAGAATGCCGTCGATCAGGGCGTGGCCCACATCCCGGGGCAGCATCCGGTAGTAGTCGGGCGGCGCCCACGGCGTATGCCAGAAGTGCGCGATGCCGATGTCGCGGGCCGCGTCTCCCAGCCTTTCCCGCAGCAACCGGGGCGCCAGGCTCAGGTGATAGTCCTGGATCAGGACCCGGACCTCGCGTCCGGGGCCGTCGGGGCCGGGCCCGGCCGGGCCGGCCAGCGCCTCTTCCGCAAGCGCGTCGGCGAAGGCCTGGTTGTAGGTGAGGTAGGCCTCCCAGTCGCGGGCGAACGTGCGGCCGAACTGGGGCTGGTTCGGGGTGTCGAACAGCAGGTGGTGCAGGAACCACAGGGTTGAGTTCGCCACGTTGTTGTAAGCGCGGTCGAAGATCTCGGGTGGGATGTCGAGCATCCGCACTGGCGTGCTGCCGCGCTCGCGGTCGCCCGCTTCCTGTTGCCGGGCGGCCTCGCGGTCCGCCTCGCTGAGCGCCGCGCAGATCCAGGTCACGTCCGCCTCCGGGGCAACGGCGGCCAGTCCGGAGGTGACCCCGGCGATCATGCCGCCGCCGCCGCGGTGGCCGGTCAACGAGCCGTCGGTGGCGAACTGGTACGAAATCGGCCCGCGGTTAGACGCCACCAGAACCCGTTGCTTCATAACCCGGCAGGCTAGTGCCCCCCGGGAGGGTACGGGGGGGCGGGTAGCCCCCGTGCGCGGGGGTTCCGGGGGTCGCTTCCGGGCCGGCGCCGTCGCCTCCGGGCCGGCGCCGTCGCCTCCGGGCCTGCACCGTCGCCCCCGGGGCCGGCACCGTCGTCCCCCAGGCCAGTACCGTGCCAGCGCTGGGCCAGCCCTGATAGGCTTATGCGGATTTAAAGACACAACTGAATAACGCTCATCCAGAGGGGTGGAGGGATCGGCCCTGCGAAGCCCCGGCAACCTAGCGCGCATGCATGCCCGTCGTGAACGGCGAGGTGCGTGACATGGTGCCAAGTCCGTCCCGCGGTCAGAGTGACCGTCGGGGAAGATGGGGAAGGGAAGTCCTCGCCGGTGACCACAGCGACACGAACGTCCGCAACATCAGCAACTACGACAGCTTCTGGGTTCGGCCATGCCACCGGGCTGTCCTGCCGCGAGTGCGGCAAGGTTTACCCGCTCGGGCCGCACTACGCGTGCGAGGAGTGCTTCGGCCCGCTGGAAGTCCGCTACGACTACCCGCGGATCACCCGGGCCGACATCACGGCCGGCCCGCCGAACATGTGGCGGTACGCGCCGCTGCTGCCGGTGCCGGCCGACATTGCCGAACGGCCCACCACCGAGCCCGGGTACACCAGGCTGATCCGCGCCGACAACCTCGCGCATGCGCTGGGCATGCGCAAGCTCTGGATTAAAGATGACCGGGGCAACCCGACGCACTCGTTCAAGGACCGGGTGGTCGCGGTGGCGCTGGCCGCGGCCACTGAGATGGGCTTCAAGGTGCTGGCCTGCCCGTCGACGGGCAACCTGGCCAACGCGGTCGCCGCCGCGGCGGCGCGGGCCGGCATCCGTTCGGTGGTGATGGTGCCCGCCGACCTGGAACTCCCGAAGATCATCACCACCGCGGTCTACGGCGGCACGTTCGTCACCGTCGACGGCACCTACGACGACGTGAACCGGCTGGCGTCCGAGCTCGCGGGCGATCACCCCGACTGGGCGTTCGTGAACGTGAACGTGCGGCCGTATTACGCCGAGGGGTCCAAGACGCTCGCCTTCGAGATCGCCGAGCAGCTCGGCTGGCGGCTGCCCGAGCAGGTCGTGGTGCCGATCGCCTCGGGGGCGCAGTTGGTCAAGGTGGACAAGGGGTTCAGCGAACTGACCTCGCTCGGGCTGGTGCCGCAGGCGCCCTGGCGGGTGTTCGGGGCCCAGGCGACCGGTTGCTCACCGGTCTCGGCCGCGTTCGCCGCCGGGCACGAGGTGGTACGGCCAGTGCGGCCGTCCACCATCGCCAAGTCGCTGGCCATCGGCAACCCGGCGGACGGCCCCTACGTGCTCGACGTGGTGCGGCGCACCGGCGGGTCGATTGCCGACGTCAGCGACGAGGAGATCGTCGACTCGATCCGGCTGCTGGCCGGCTGCGAGGGCATCTTCGGCGAGACCGCGGGCGGCGTCACCCTGGGCGTGCTGCGCAAGCTGCTCGCGGCCGGGCAGCTCGACCCGGAGGCAGAGACCGTGATCATCAACTCGGGTGACGGGCTGAAGACCCTCGACGCGGTTACCGCGGCGGTGCGGATTCCCGCCCCGATCAAGCCGACCATCGAAGCGTTTCAGGAGGCAGTGCCGTGACAGTGCAGGTTCGGATCCCCACCATCTTGCGGTCTTATACCGGCGGCGCGGCGGAGGTGACCGCAACGGAGGGAACGCTCCGCGACGTCATCGCCGGCCTGGACGCCGCATACCCGGGGCTGGGCGGCCGGATCATGGACGACGGCGGCAAGCTGCGCCGGTTCGTCAACGTTTACGTCGGTGACGAAGATGTGCGTTTCGCGCAGGGACTCGATACCCAAGTGACGGCTGGGACGCGAGTTTCTGTCATCCCCGCGGTCGCGGGCGGCGCGCTCGAGGCTGTGACAAAAGGGATCCGGGGGGCGTGATTGGGGGGTAAGTGGCGCCAGCCGCGGTCGCTACAAGGTAAGGTCAATTCCGGTCGCCGTTGAATGAGGACGGGTTTGGGCGCATTGCGTACCTATCCGATCTCACCCGCTGCGATCGACGGGTTCCGCGGTGACAAGGGCGGGGCTCGGGGCTCGAGGGCAGTTAGGGAGTTGTTGGGAATGGCTCAGGGCACCGTCAAATGGTTCAACCCGGACAAGGGATACGGCTTCATCGCCGTCGACGGTGGCAAGGACGTGTTCGTCCACTTCTCCGCGATCCAGTCGGATGGATATCGCACTCTGGAAGAGGGACAACGGGTCGAGTTCGAGATCACGCAAAGCGACCGGGGCGCGCAGGCCGATCAGGTTCACGTGGTCGCTTAAGTTCACTTAGGTCAGCTCGCGGCTCTGGGTTCGCCCGGCCCGCGGATCTGCCAGGTTCAGCAGTTCGGCCCGGCCCGGCCGCGGGCCGGGCCGAACTGGTTCTCCGGCGTCTCTCGCTCCGCGGCGCTTCGGGTCGGAGAGACGTCAGTCGTCAGGCGGGTGAAGACTGGCCCGGATGACGGTCGCGTCACGTTTGGGCGCCGCCCTGACCGCCCGGTACCCCGCTCATTTACCCTCGGGGTTTGCACTCTCCCTATGAGAGTGCTAGACATGGTGCTGGCACTCTCCTCATGCGAGTGCCAGCATGATGGCGGGATCGGGCGATGAGGTACCGCACCTGGCGGCAGGAAAGGACTGACCGCCGGGGGGTGCCGTCCGTCGCGGGCGTCGGCTCGATCCGCGCGTTACGCCACGGAGGACTGGAGCCTATGGCAGCGAAGATGATCGCGTTTGACGAGGAAGCCCGGCGCGGCCTCGAACGCGGTATGAACCAGCTTGCCGACGCCGTGAAGGTAACCCTCGGCCCTAAGGGCCGGAACGTGGTTCTCGAGAAGAAGTGGGGAGCCCCCACGATCACCAACGATGGCGTGTCCATCGCGAAGGAGATCGAGCTCGAGGACCCGTGGGAGAAAATCGGCGCCGAGCTTGTCAAGGAAGTAGCGAAGAAGACCGACGACGTGGCCGGAGACGGCACGACGACGGCAACCGTGCTGGCCCAGGCGCTGGTGCGCGAGGGCCTGCGCAACGTCGCAGCAGGCGCCAACCCGATGTCGCTCAAGCGCGGCATCGAGGCGGCCGTCGAGCGGGTGAGCGAGGAGCTATCTAAGCTCGCCAAGGACGTGGAGACCAAGGAGCAGATCGCTTCTACCGCCTCCATCTCGGCCGGAGACACGGCCATCGGCGAGATGATCGCCGAGGCCATGGACAAGGTCGGCAAGGAAGGCGTCATCACCGTCGAGGAGTCCAACACCTTCGGCCTCGAGCTTGAGCTCACCGAGGGCATGCGCTTCGACAAGGGATACATCGCCCCTTACTTCGTCACCGACCCGGAGCGGCTCGAGGCGGTTCTCGATGACCCGTACATCCTTGTGGTCAACTCCAAGGTCTCGGCGAACAAGGACCTGCTCCCGCTGCTGGACAAGGTGGTGCAGTCCGGCAAATCGCTGGTCATCATCGCCGAGGACGTCGAGGGCGAGGCTCTCGCGACCCTGGTCGTGAACAAGATGCGCGGCCTGTTCAAGTCCGTGGCCGTCAAGGCCCCGGGCTTCGGCGACCGCCGCAAGGCCATGCTCGGTGACATCGCCATCTTGACCGGTGGCCAGGTCATCAGCGAGGAAGTGGGCCTCAAGCTGGAGAACGTCGACCTCGACGTGCTCGGCCGGGCTCGCAAGGTCGTGGTCACCAAGGACGAGACGACGGTCGTCGACGGTGCTGGCGATGCCGACCAGATCTCTGGCCGGGTCAACCAGATCCGTACCGAGATCGACAACACCGACTCCGACTATGACCGTGAGAAGCTGCAGGAGCGGCTGGCCAAGCTGGCCGGCGGCGTCGCCGTCATCAAGGCGGGGGCGGCCACCGAGGTCGAGCTGAAGGAGCGCAAGCACCGCATCGAAGACGCGGTGCGCAACGCCAAGGCCGCGGTCGAGGAAGGTGTCGTGCCCGGCGGCGGCGTCGCGCTGCTGCAGGCGGGCAAGAACGCTTTCGAGAAGCTCGACCTGTCGGGCGACGAGGCGACCGGTGCGAAGATCGTGCGCCGGGCCCTGGAAGAGCCGCTCAAGCAGATCGCGGTGAACGCCGGCCTCGAAGGCGGCGTGGTGGTCGAGAAGGTCAAGACGCTGCCCACGGGCCAGGGTCTGAACGCTGCGACCGGTGAGTACGTCGACATGTTCCAGGCCGGGATCATTGATCCCGCGAAGGTCACCAGGTCGGCGCTGCAGAACGCGGCTTCGATCGCGGGCCTGTTCCTCACCACCGAGGCAGTGATCGCGGAGAAGCCGGAGAAGGCCCAGGCCCCCGCCGCCCCTGGCGGCGGAGACATGGACTTCTAGGTCTTCGCACAGCAACAC
>JALYVS010000252.1:0-2062 GCA_030853115.1 Actinomycetota bacterium | reverse complement strand
GCCCGGGGCTCACCCCGGGCCGTCTGCATGATCTTGGGCGGCGCCCGGGCCAACCCTGGCCGCCGCACGAAACCGGCAGAACACGTAGAACCGGCGATAACGAAGCTGCGATCCGGCGTCCCGGACCGATAGCCTAGAAACGCCCATAGCATCCTGTCGGTCGCGTGATCGCTGGTTGTTCTTCGTTCTCTTCGACGTGAGGTCTGCGCGTGCCTACCGGCAAGGTCAAGTGGTACGACTCCGACAAGGGGTATGGCTTTCTCGCCCGTGACGACGGTGGCGAGGTTTTCGTTCATTCATCGGCGCTGCCCGCCGGGTCGGTCGCGCTGCGGCAAGGGCAGCGGGTGGAGTTCGGGGTGGCCGAAGGCCGCCGGGGGGCCCAGGCGCTCCAGGTCCGGGTCCTCGAGCCGCCGCCGACGGTGGCGGCGGCGGTCAAGCAGGCCCGGATGAAGCCGGACGAGATGATCGTGATCATCGAGGACCTGATCAAGCTGCTCGACGACGCGTCCACGACCTACCGCCGGGGCAAGCACCTGGATCCGAAAGACGGGAAGAAGGTCGCCGCCGTGCTGCGTGCCGTGGCGGACGACATCGACCCGGACCGCTAGCGCTCCCGCCGGGTCGTGGCCGGCTGAGGTGGTGCGCTCATCTGCTGGGCGAGGACGCGCCGCCTGCGCTTGGTGACGAGCGTGACCACGGCGGCGGTCAGGCCGGCGGCCGGGATGGCCAGCCCGATCTGGCCATTGTTCAGCATCGAGACGAACACGCCGGCCACGCTACCCGCGACATTCGATACCTGGTTTAGCGTCTCGGAGACCGCGAACGCCGACGACCGGATCTCCTCGCCGACCTCGCGCTGGACCGTGGAGTCCAGCGACAGCTTGGCCAGGCCCGCCGCGAGCGCGGCGGTGAACGCGACCGCGATGGCCGCCTCCAGGCTGAAGAACCACGCGCCCGCCGCGGTCACGACCGGCGCCAGGGTGAGCATCGCGAACAGGATGAACTGCGGAGCCCGGGCACGGACCAGGGAGCCGATCGCCATCGCGGCCAGGCCCCCGGCCGCGGCCGCGGCCACCAGGGCACCGAGGGCGACGTTGTGCGAGACGCCGAAATGTTGGGTGCGCAGCAGGAACGCCAGGAAGAAGACCATGTAGCCGGAGAACGCGCGCAGCACCGCGTTGCCGCGCATGGCCTCGCTTACCACCGGGCCTACGTTGGCCAGGCCTCGCCATCGGCTGGTACCCGCGGCCGCTCCCGTCCGGGCGGTCCTGGGCGGCTCACCCGGCACTCCAGGCAGCGGGTCATCCGCCTCGTACGGGGGCGCCGTCTCGTACGGGGGCGCCGTCTCGTACGGGGGCGCCGCTTCGTGCGGGGGCGCCGTCTCGTACGGGATCGTGCCGCTAGGTCCGGCGGCGGGCGCCCCTGGACCGGATGGCGCCTTCACGGCAGGAGCTAGCGGCGCGTCGACCTGATCGGGAAGCCGCAGCGCGAGCACCATGGCGGCTAGGTAGATCACCGTGCCCGTCCGCAGCACCCAGGCGGCACCCCCTGCCACCTCGATCCCGGCCGCGAGCGCGCCGGCCAGCATGGACGCGGTCAGAGCCACCAGCTGCGACCGCGCGTTCGCGGTCACCAGGGTGATCTCGGCGGGCAGCAGCCGGGGCGTGATCGACGCGCGCGCCACGCCGTACGCCTTCTGCAGCACCAGGATGCCGAACGCGGCCGGTAGCAGCGTCACCGGGCTGTGGATCGCCGCCGACATGCCCCAGCACAGCAGGCCGCGGGCCAGCAGGGTACCGGCCAGCAGGTAACGCCGGCCCTGCCGCATCCGGTCCAGGGCTGGCCCGATGAACGGCGCGAGGACCGCGAACGGGGCCATCGTCACCAGCAGGAAGAGCACCACCCGGCCGCGCGCCTGGTCCACCGAGGTGCTGAAGAAGATCGTCCCGGCCAGCGACACGGCGACGAAGGCGTCGCCCGCCCCGCCGGCCGCGGTCAGTTCGACCAGAGTGGACAGTCCGGTCCGGCCCGCTCCTGAGGCGCCGGTCACCCGGTGCACGAG
>JALYVS010000705.1 GCA_030853115.1 Actinomycetota bacterium | reverse complement strand
CTCCGGGGCTGCCAGCCCCGCCGGGCGGGGCGGCGCAGCCGGGGCCGGCGGGGATCACGGTCACTGTCTGGCACAACGTCGCCTTCGATGACCAGGGGCGGCATACCGCCATGCTGGACGGCTACCAGCCCGGCGACCCCGTGGTCCGTGTCTTCGCCTACCAGGCCAGCCCCGGGCGGCCGGCGGAGGAGATCGCCGAGGAGGCGTTCGCGATCTTCAACGACCACCCCGGGGACGCCGCCGGGGCAGAGCTGGCCTGCGCCTACTACGGGCGCAGGCTGCGGTCGCTGTCCGTCGGCGACCTGGTGGGCGTCGGCGACATCGTCCTGGCGGTCTCGCCCGCCGGCTGGGACCCCGTCACCGGCCCGCTGACCGAGGTCCGCACCCGCCAGCACGGCACCAGCCCCTTCCTCCTGCCCGGCCCCGCACGCGGCGCAGAGTGCCAGCCAGGCAAGGAGCACCACGATGGATAAGGAGAAGACCATGAACGGCGCCGGCGCCAGCCCGCACGGGGAACCAGGCGGGCACTGGAAGACCCGCCCGCCCTCCGGGGGACACGAAGGCGCGCACGGGCGGGCGCTGCTCGTAGGAGGGTACAAGGGGCTCTCGGGCAGTTCCTACGTCGTCGGCGAGCCGGACGCGGCCAGCACGGGCGCGGACGGGGAACCCGGCCCGGGGCCAGCATGCGCTGCCATCCCGATCCGGAGGCCGGCCCGCGCGGCCGGCGCCCGACGGTCGCCGGGGACGGGGCATCCCCGTACAAGCGCGACCTCAAAGAAGGCGCCAAGGGGCTGTCGGGTAACTGCTACGTGGTGGCCGAGCTGGACACCTCCCACCGGGACGCGGACGGGAAGCGGGTCCCCGGGCTCGAACGGGTCCCTGTACGCATCCGCACGCCGCGCCGCTGTGACCACTGCGAGACAGTGTGCGTGGAATGCGCCGAGTCGTGGATGTTCGACTGGGTGTTTTACTTCGACCGCACCGCCGGAGGCCGCCGCCTGCGTGCCGGGCTAGGCGGCGACGAGGCCCTCGCCGTGATGGCCCGGCGACGCGCGGACTGGGAAAACCGGCACCGGAGCGCCGGCGACGGCACCGCAGGCCCGGATTCCCGCAGCCAGGCCGGGGAGCAGCCGAAATGACGACACGAAGCTCCCTCCAGGTGGCTACGGCACCCTGCTGCCGCCGGAACCGAGCCCCCAGGCTCCGCAACACCACCGGACTCTCCGGGGAACTGCCCGCCGGCGACATCGTCTGCGTCGGTGAAGTCGCGCTGGCGGTCGCCCGGCCCGCCGGCTGGGAGCCAGCCAGCGGCCCCCTAACCGAGGTGCGCACCCGCGACACGGCACCAGCCCGCTCCCGCCGCCCGGCCGCGCCCAGGGCAGCGGGCCGGCACCTGACCCGAGGAAGGAGAACCACGGTGAATGAGGAGAAGGCCGTGACGGTCGTCGCAGCCCTTGCGGCGGCCGGGCACTGCGTCGCCGGGTACATGCCGCTCAGCGAGGAGGCCGGCCAGTGACCGAGCCCGTGGACTACACCGGGTATGCGCTGTACCGGGAGGCAATGGATGCCTTCGGCGACCCCGTGTTCGCCGCGTGGATATGCCGGGGCTACCCCTGGGGCGGCGTCGACCTGAACCGCGCCCGCGAGGGATTCCTGCTGGCCCGCGACGGCGTGACCATGACCGGCGGCGACGCGCGGATCGTCCTCAGCCTGCTGATCCGGGAAGTGACGGCCATGGAGCACCGGATCGGCCATGAGGGGCAGGCGGCAGTCCTCGGGCCGGCCGCGCGGGCGCTGCGGCGGCTGATGATCGACATCAGGCGGCTGGCTAACGCGCACCCCGCCCATGCCGGGTTCCGGCTGCGGTGCCCCTGCTCGGCCGGCGACGGCGAGTTCTCCGGGGCGCACGACGACCCCCTGCCGCAGGCCGGCCCGCCGGCCGTGCTCACGCTGTGCAGCGCGGCGGAGCAGATCGCCGGCGCCCGGAGCGCGCCGGCCGCCCTTGACCGCGACGAGGCGCTAGACGGTGCCCTCGGGCTGGTGAAGCTGGCGCTGTACCAGCTGGGCTCGGCTGAGGGAGAAGCGACGAGCACCAAAGACATCCCAGGAGCTTAGGTGTCAAGCCGCCACGGGAGATTGAGGGAGGTTTTGCCGGTGTCCCCAGGCTGTGGCCTCGTGGTAGAGGGTGCGGGTTTTGAGGCATCCGTGCAGGATGCCGAC
>JALYVS010000704.1 GCA_030853115.1 Actinomycetota bacterium | reverse complement strand
GGCTGAGTGAGACGCGGGCGCGGCGGGGAGATGATGGCCGGGCGCCCGCGGGACAGCAGGGGGCCGCGTGTACCGCCGCCGCTGATCAGGCAGCGGCTGTCCTGCGGCCGGGGCGCCACCGGGCAGCCGGGCGTGACCGGCGACGGCCAGGCGGTCATGACGCCCGCGTTCCGGGGCTATGGCGGCGATGGCCGGCGTGGCGGCCTTTCCGGTGACCTGATGATGCTGATCTTGTTCAGCGTGGAGCACCTGGCGTCCGGCTGCCACGCGGGCCCCTTCGAGGCCGGCGAGATCGTGTAACTGGTTAAATGCAAGGGGAACGCCGCTCGCGTCCCGCTGCGTACCCAGCGCACCCGGCAGGGCATCACGCCCGGGGCTGCGGCGGGCGCTGTGCCGGGGCGCCGGCTAGGACGGGAGCATGACAGCCGGGGGTGGTGAGCGTGCCAGCAGGCGGGGAAGGGAAGAGCGAGCGTCAGCGTAGCCCTCAGCCGCTGTTTAAGAGGCGGCTGCCGTCCGGCCGGGGGGCTATGGAGCAGCCGAACATCACCAGCGACGGGGATGCGGCTCTTACCCCCGTCTTCTGGGTCCTGGTGGCCCTGACCGGCGTCGCCGCCGGCCTAATCGGCGCCCTGATGATGGTGATCTTGTTCAACGTGCAGTACCTGGCGTTCGGCTACCACGCCGGGAGCCTGCAGGCCGGCATCGAGCACGCCCCGGCGGTCCGGCGGGTCAGCTCGCTGCTCATCGCCGGCGTGTTCGGCGGCGTCGCGTGGTTCGTGCTGCGCCGGTACACCCAGGGCGAGCAGTCGGAGATCGACGAGGCGATCTGGACCGGCGACGGGCGGCTGTCGTTCCGCCGCTGCCTGGGCAGCTCCGTCATCTCCGAGGTGGTCATCGGGATGGGTGCCTCCCTCGGCCGTGAGGCCGCCCCCAAGCTGCTGGGCGGTGCCTCTGCGAGCGTCCTGGCCGGCTGGGCCGGCCTGTCGGTCCAGCAGCGGCGGCTGCTGGTGGCCTGCGGCGGGGGAGCCGGCCTGGCCGCTGTCTACAACGTGCCGCTGGGTGGTGCCCTGTTCACCGCTGAGGTCCTGTGGGGCGCCGTCTCGCTGCCGGTCATCTTGCCGGCCGTGGCCTGCTCGTGGATCGCGACCGCGACCGCCTGGATCTACCTGCCCGCCCACGCCACCTACCTGGGAATCCCCGACTACCGTTTCAGCGGATCGCTGCTCACCTTCTCGCTGATCGCCGGCCCGGTGATCGGGGTGATCTCGGCCGGGTACATCCGCCTGATCGGCTGGGTGTCGCACCACCGGGCCACCGGGGGCAGGGCCCTGTTCACCCCGGTGCTGGCCTTCGGCGTCCTCGGTGCCATCAGCATCTGGTACCCCGAACTGCTCGGGAACGGCAAGGACATGGCCCGCGACGCCTTCCTCGGGGTGGGCAGCATCAGCCTCCTGCTCGCCTTGTCCGCTCTCAAGCCGCTGGTCACCGCCCTGTGCCTGGGCAGCGGGGCATCCGGCGGCCTGTTCACCCCCACCCTGAGCACCGGTGCCGTCCTCGGCGGGTTCCTCGGCATGGCCTGGAGCCTGGCCTGGCCCGGCTCGCCCTCGGGCGCGTATGCCATGATCGGTGCCGCCGCCATGATCGGCGCGGCCATGCAGGCGCCGCTGGCCGGCCTCGCCCTGGTCCTGGAGCTCACCCACAGCGGCTTCGGGTTGATGGTCCCGATGATGGCCGCTACCGTGACCGCCACCGCCATCGCCTACTACATCGACGGATACTCGATCTACTCCGCGCGGCTGCCGTCCCGTCCCGCCGGCTGGCGGTCCGCCGGGACGGCAGCGCAATCCGGGGGCAGCGACCACAAAGCAGCTGAACCGGGATAGCGTGCCCGCCGCGGCGCCCGCAGCAGGCGACGAAATCGCGGAGCCGGCAGCGGTTACCGCGGCCGCCGTCCAGCCGGGCCTGGGTAACGGTCCCCAGGGCCAGCGCCCTGATCGCCGGGCCCGGCGACAAACCTGGCCGGGACCAGAGGTGGCGTGCCTGGCCCGTTCAGTGAGCGCGGTTACCGCCGTCTGATCCGGCGGCTCGCCAAGGTCAGCCGGATCTGCCGTATCAGGACAGCCGCCCAGGCCACGGCAAGTAGCCACCACGCGGCACCGCCCCGCCCGCCGGTCCAGACGGCCCCGGCGGCCAGCGCCGCGACAGCCGCGCCGTCGGCCGCAC
>JALYVS010000703.1 GCA_030853115.1 Actinomycetota bacterium | reverse complement strand
GGGCCGCGGGGGGATTCGGGCTGGACCGGACCCTGCGAGCCGGGCCCAGCCGATCGGGCGTGTCCTGGCCGGATCGGCCCCTGGCCTGACGAAACGTCCGCGCCTGACCGCCGCGCGGGAATGCCCGGGGAGGAGTCACGAAGGTCCGTCACACAAGCAAAGCGTAGTCGCAGGTGATCAACAATTTGTTAAAACCGAAGAAAATACGGACATCCGGCCAACATCGACCTGTCCGGTCAGCTGCGTCCCGACCGCGGGGGCTCGAGGGGGGTGGCGGAGCGGGCTGGCCCGCCTTGTTACTAGCGGGTAGCATTAGCGGAATAGCCTGGTCGAGCGCGAACGTGCGGAGTAGCGGATGAGTCACTATAAGAGCAACCTGCGGGACATCGAGTTCAATCTCTTCGAGGTCCTGCGGCGCCAGGACCTGCTGGCTCAGCCGCCCTATCCCGACCTGGACGAAGAGACGGTCCGCGGGATCCTCGGCGAGCTCGAGCGGATGGCGACCGGGCCGCTGGCCGAGTCTTTCGCCGACGCCGACCGGAATCCGCCGGTCTTCGACGCGGCCACGAACTCGGTGCGGATTCCCGAATCGCTGCGCAAGTCCTACCGGACGTTCATGGACGCCGAGTGGTACCGGCTCTCGCTGCCCGCCGAACTCGGCGGGACCCCGGCCCCCAGGTCGCTGAACTGGGCGCTGGCCGAGCTGATCCTGGGCTCCAACCCGGCGATCTGGATGTACTCCAGCGGGCACACGATGGGCCGGGTGCTGTGGGAGCTCGGCACCCCGGAGCAGAAGCGGTTCGCCGAGCAGGCGATCGAAGCCGAGTGGGGGGCCACCATGGTCCTCACCGAGCCGGACGCCGGCTCGGACGTCGGTGCGGGGCGGACCCGGGCGATCGAGCAGCCGGACGGAACCTGGCACATCGAGGGCGTCAAGCGCTTTATCACCAGCGCCGAGCACGACCTGGCCGACAACATCTTCCACCTCGTGCTGGCCCGGCCCGAAGGCCATGGCCCGGGCACCAAGGGCCTGTCGATGTTCCTGGTGCCCAAGTTCATGGTGGCGCCGGACGGAACGGCGGGCGAGCGCAACGGCGTCTTCGTCACCACGGTCGAGCACAAGATGGGCCTGAAGGCCTCGACCACCTGTGAGCTGACGTTCGGCGCGGACCGCCCAGCGGTCGGCACCCTGGTCGGCGGCGTGCACGACGGCATCAGGCAGATGTTCAAGGTCATCGAGGACGCCCGGATGATGGTCGGGACCAAGGCCATCGCCACCTTGTCCACCGGCTACCTGAACGCGCTCGACTTCGCCAAGAACCGGGTGCAGGGCGCCGACCTGACCGTCATGACCGACAAGACGGCGCCGCGGGTGACGATCATCCATCACCCCGATGTCCGGCGGATGCTGATGCTGCAGAAGGCCTACGCCGAGGGGATGCGGGCGCTCGTCCTGTACACGGCCTCGATCCAGGACTCGATCCAGGTCGCGGTGGCCGCCGGAGCTACCGACGACGACGCCGCCCGGCTCAACGACCTGCTGCTGCCGGTGGTCAAGGGGGTCGGATCCGAGCGATCCTCGGAAATGCTCAACGTGTCCCTGCAGACCCTCGGCGGGTCCGGGTTCCTGCAGGACTACCCGATCGAGCAGTACATCAGGGACGCGAAGATCGACAGCTTGTACGAGGGGACGACCGCGATCCAGGCCCTGGACCTGTTCTTCCGCAAGATCGTCAAGGACAACGGCCAGGCCCTCGGCGTGCTGCTCGCCAAGATCAAGGAGTGCGCCGCCGCGGACGGCGGCAACGGCAGGCTCAAGGCCGAGCGGGCCGCGCTGGCCGAGGGCGCCGCGCACGTCGAGGCCATGGTGGGCGCCATGGTCGGCTTCCTGATGGCATCGGCTGAGCAGCCCGCCGAGATCTATAAGGTCGGGCTGAACACCAACCGGCTGCTGATGGCGCTCGGCGACCTGGTGATCGGGTGGCTGCTGGTGACCCACGCGGAGATCGCGCAGGGCAGGCTGGACGAGATCCCGGCCGGCGCCCCCGACCATGATTTCTACGCGGGCAAGCTCAGCGCGGCCCGGTTCTTCGCGGCCACCGTGCTGCCCCGGCTGGCCGCGGAGCGCAAGTCCGCCGAGGAGACCACCGCGGACCTGATGGACCTGCCCGAGGGCGCCTTCTAGGCTGCGGCGCGCGGACCCCGGGACCGGCTTTCCTGGCT
>JALYVS010000702.1 GCA_030853115.1 Actinomycetota bacterium | reverse complement strand
GCTCAGCCCGGCGGGTAGCACGGTCCATCGACTCCCCCTCCTTCCCGCCGAGGGCGGCGACACCGGCCGCCAGTTCATCGCGGCCGGCCAGCACCCGGGCACCTTCGGCGGTCAGCCGGGCAGCCGCCAGGTGGCTGGCGGTGCTGAAGGGCGTCCCCTCGGCCAGGTCGTCGTACCCGGCGCCCGGGCTGGACCAGTAGCGCTTGCCCTGGACCCGCAGGATCTCCGGCATCTCGAGCCCGGCGGGAGGCGCGGCCGCCCGCAGCGCCCCGGCGACCGGGGTGACGAGGCGGGCCGGGCCGTAGCCGACCGCGAACGCCGAGCTGGCATGCTGGCCGGTGAGGATCCCGGTCGCGTGGGCAGCGATGTCCGCGGCGTCGTGCAGATCAGGCGGATCGGGCAGGTCGTACCGGAGCGTGAGCATGATCTGGCGGGTACAGGGGTGCGTGCCGATGATGACCATGCTGCTGGCCGGCTCGAATCCGAGCAGGTACGGCACGACCGCCAGCAGGCTTGCCGAGGACCCGACGGGGATATGGACCCGCTCGGCTTGGGGCGGAGTGCGCGGGACCAGGCTGGTTCCGGCGGGGGCGGGCGGCTGTGTGCCTAGTTCATCTGCCATGACTGGTTATCTCCATTCAGGGTTGCGCTGTCGCGGTACGAGGGGAGCTGGTCGTGCTGGCGCGGCCTTTATGTCGCCTCCTGCGGGCTGTCATCCGGGAGGCCAGGACGTCTGCATATGACCAGGCGTGCTTTTGGCCCGGTCCGCGGTGACGTCGGGCCGCTACGGGCGACCGGCATCAAGGCATGGCTGGCGGTTGCGGGGGTGGGGCCGGGGCGGCGTGCTGCCGCCCCGGCCGTCGGCGGGGTCCTCACGCGGCACCCGCCAGTTCCGTGCTGTCTTCCTCCGTGCTGGCCGCGTCGGCGGTCCCGGGGCGGCCGGGCGCGGCGGCGGGACATCCAGGTCGAGCGGCTGCCAGCCGTCATGGGTGAGCTGCTCGGTTACGGCCACGAAGGCCGACCAGTCCGCGCCGTTCCGGCGCTGGTAGCGCGCGTAGCCGTTGGCGCGCGCTAGCCGGCGCATGACCGGCTCCAACGTCTTGAAGGTTTCTGCCCGCTTGCGGCTCTTGCTCCCGGCGGGGACGCGGGAGTCGTGCATGAAAGGCCAGTAGTCGTAGTACTGGGTGACGCGGTACAGGTAAGCGCCGCCCGTGGTTCGCGTTTCGCGGTCGTGCCTGTGGCCGGTCGCAGCGATGATCATCAGAATGCCTTCCGTTGTTGCAGGTTGCGGGGATCTGGGGCGGCTTACGTGCCGGTATCTGAATCCCGGCCAGGGTCTGGCAGGGGGTGGGTGCCGTGCTGGTCGGCGCGGGACTCGTTCAGGCCGCCGCTGACCGGGGTCCAGCCGATGGGGCGCCCGACCGCGAGTGCGGCCTCGCCGATGACCACGACGTCGCCGATGGCCAGCGACCGCAGGAGCCTGTGCCGGTAGTACCGGCGTGCCAGCTCTTCCCCTTCGGGGTTCCGGGGATGGTCGTTGAAGATGTCATACGCCTCTTCGGCGATCTGCTCGGCTGTGCGCCCGGCGGGCTGCCCTGGTAGGCGAAGACGCGGACCACGGGGTCGCCGGGCTGGTAGCCGTCCAGCATCGCGGTGCGCCGGCCGTGCGCGTCGTGGGCGATGTTGTGCCAGATGGTGACCGTGACCGCGCTTGTTTCCGGGTGCGGTGCCTGCGGCTGCCGGGCGGGGGCACCGGCCGGGCGGATGTTGGTGACCTCGCAGATCCAGGTGAACATCACGTGCCATTCGGGCTCGGCTGGCCGGGTGGCCAGGACCGAGCCGGTGCGGGCGTCGGCGATCTGGGCGCCGGTAGTCGCGATGATCAGGTGCGGGCTGGGCGGGCCGGCGATGCCGGTGATCCGGGCGGCCCGGTAGGTCACCCTGGACTCCAGCTCGTCGTCGGCCAACTCGGTGATGTCGGCTGTGGCGCCGGCCAGGGCCTCGGCGTCGGTCATGGTGAAGCGGTTCAGCTTGTAGGCGGTCACGGGGTCCTCCAGGGCGCGTTTCGGGGGATGGCCGCCCGGCTGGGACCGAGGATGGCCAGGTGACGGATGGCGCGGGTTTCCCCGGCGGTGAGCACGAGGGATGGCAGGTGCTCCCGGCCGAGCCGGGCCGCTTTGTACAGGCGGTGGCAGCCCTCGATCAGCAGCGGCCCGGCCGGCTC
>JALYVS010000251.1 GCA_030853115.1 Actinomycetota bacterium | reverse complement strand
GAACTCCATCAAGGAAACCACCGAATGGGTCTGCCGCGAGAGGACACGGGCACTCCAGTTCATGACTACCTAACGTGACATAGGTCACGGAGAGCTATCTTGAATTGGCCCTGCCTGTGATGACGCCCAATAACCTGACGGAGGCGAGCTGTGACCGCTTGCGGGCTACGCAAGCACTCAAAACCGGCGGCGCAAGGCGCTGACCTGCTAAGACGCGCTCGACGTTGGCGATTCATCGGCAAGCTCGACCGAGCGTTCGGGGATGAGAAAGGCCGTCTGAACTGCGAAAACAGAAGGAAGTGGAGCTTAGGGGATTCGAACCCCTGACCTCTTGCATGCCATATAAATATTTATCAGCTCGTGGTGTGGCTGGATGCAGCTCTACCAGGAGCTTCTATCGCTGCACGTCGGCCATCGTAGCCCGGTATCGCCGCTCGCTTGCTCCCGTCTTGCTCCCCTGCGGGGGAACTCCCATGTATTGCGCCGCCTGTCAATCCGACAAACCGAAGCCACAGGAAAACCTTTTCGCATCAGCTCTTCTGCGTAGATAACTACCAAGGCAGGCAGCACCGACCTCCGCCACGCGACCTCTGTGTGGCGATGCCCGTCGCCGTGCCGCTGACGAGATCATCCGCGATGATCCGGCACCGGCACCGGTGCGGCACGCCTTACGTTTAGGGTTGTATGATAAACCTAAATAAGGAGGAGTGATGTCAGGGGCTATCCGCCGCCACTGGCCGGGCAATCCAGATGCCCTTTCACGACGCGGGCGGGCTCCCTGTGACTACGAGGCTTACCGCCCCGACCTGCTGGCCGGCAGACACTTCACGCTCGACGGCGATGTGGCAGCCGATGTCGCAGACGCAGAGACCGCCATCACCAGACTGAACGTGCAGGCGTCTGACCTGGCCGACACCGAGGCGGTGGCACGCCTCCTGCTGCGGGCCGAATCGGTTGCCTCATCACGGATCGAAGGGCTCGAGATCGGCGCGCGGCGCCTGCTCCGCGCGGAGGCAGCCAGGGAACTAGGCGAGCCAACCCGCGACATCACAGCCGTGGAGGTCCTCAGCAACATCGACGCCATGAGCGCGGCCATCGCCGAGACCGGGCCGGGAGACCCGATCACCCCCGGCACCCTGCTGGCCTTTCACCAGCGACTGCTCGAGAACACCCGCCAGGTCAGGTACGCGGGCAGGTTCCGGGACACACAGAACTGGATCGGCGGCAGCGATTACAACCCCTGCGCCGCGGCCTTCGTCCCGCCCCCGCCTGAACTCGTGCCCAGGCTGATCGAAGACCTCTGCGCGTTCTGCGCCAGCGAATCACTGCCCGCAGTGGCCCAGGCGGCCCTCGCGCACGCCCAGTTCGAGACCATCCACCCGTTCGCCGACGGCAACGGCAGGACCGGCCGTGCACTCATCCAGCTCGTCCTTCGCCGCCGGGGCCTGGCCACCCGGGTCCTGCCGCCCGTCTCCCTGATCCTGGCCACCCGATCCGGCGACTATATCGACGGGCTCACCGCAACCCGCTACCGCGGGCCGGCAACAGGCCAGGCCGCCCACGCCGGCCTGAACCTGTGGGTGGGCAGATTCGCAGACGCCTGCCAGCGCGCGGTCCGCGACGCCGCCTCCTTCGAAGAACGCATCCAGCAGATCCAGAGCCAATGGCGCACCAGGCTAGGACGCGTCCGCGCGAGCTCCGCCGCCGACCTGCTCATCACCGCGATCGCCGGGGCACCAGTCCTCACCGCCGGCGCCGCCGCCACGCTGATCGGCCGCAGCTACCCGCAAACCAACGCAGCGATCCAGCGCCTAGCATCCGCCGGGATCTTGTCCCAGACCAACGTCGGCCGCAGAAACCGCGCCTTCGAGTCCCCAGACATCATCAACGCATTCACCGACCTGGAACGCCAGCTCGCCAGCCCGGACGCAGACACACGGACTTCCCAGCCCGCCCGCCCCGTGCCACCCCGAAGACCAGCATCGAATTAACGCTTACATCACAAGCCTAAATAAGATCAGGGCGGTACGGCCAGCCAGCCCATCCCGCGAATGCAGCCAGCTTCCTGGCGGCGAGAAAGGCCGATATAACCGAACCCTGATCTACCCGACCGGCGCCGCAGCTCCGCCAGATAGCCCGCCGCGGTCTCGGTGTCCGGCCCGTCAGGTCCCGATGTGACGGCAGATGCTCGTCACCACCCGGCCGGACGGGTCGCGCCCGCCGCCGGCCACGTTCCCGAGGGGCATGGAGCCGACCGTAGTCGGCTAAGGCTAACCAGTAGCCGCGACACGCCACCGACCTGACTACTGAGGCGTTCAGCCAGTGTCGCGCCGAACTGGGTCACCAGCACGCCACCACACACATGACCGATGGCGCAACGTCCGGATCTGCCGAGATGAGTCTGTGCGTCATCCTTTTCAAAGCGTCCTGTACATAATGTGGAGGCCAACGTATCCATACGCGGGATGACGGAATCCCTCCGGCACGGTGGCGAGGATCTGAAAACCGAAAGAGCGCCACAAGCGGATGGCAGGCGTGTTGGTTTCGACCACCGAGTTGAACTGCATCGCCCGGTAACCGTCCTCACGCGCCCGGTCAAGAACATGACGGCAAAGAGCCCGGCCCACGCCCTCCTGCCACCGGGCGGGTTGCACAACGAATCCCGCGTTAGCGACATGAGCTCCCGGCCCGGAGTGATTGGGATGCGTATTCGCGCTGCCGGTGACACGTCCTTCGTCGTCAACGGCGACAACGGTCCGTCCAGGCGGTTCGCGCATCCAGCCGGCGCGTGCCCTGGCCTCGGTGATCCCGGGATCCCACGTCAGCGTCTCGCCCGCTTCACCCACTTCTTTCAGGATCGGCCAGATAGCGGGCCAGTCGGCTGCTCTCGCCTCACGGATCACCATGCGGCAAGCATCGCGCAATCCGCCGCTTCTGTCACGACCGCGATTTTCCCAGACAATATGCGGTCCGCAGGGAACTTTATGTTCAGGGTCTTCGCCGGGGCTATAGGCGTGAAGCAGCATTCTTCGCGGGCGTTTTCGGGCCTCTTTCTCGCCTTTTAAGGGGCTCGGCGTCGTGCCGCCTTTTACCGCAAGGCTAGGCCGAGCGGCGTCCCCTTCACTGACCGAACATCCGGATCTGCCGCGAGTCGAGCGCTGTGTCAAGCCTGATGTGGTCGTCTCTACGGCCGGGCGCCGCATCGAAGAGCACCTCGCGCAGTGGACGGCGCAGGCCTCAGGGGACCAGTCATACCGGACCGTCCTCAGGTTGCCCCAGAGCTATTCGACCCGATATATCACGCTCAGTGACTGGTAAGATTAGAGAGAACGCTCACCGAGCCGCCGTTAGGGGCGGCACACGCCTCCTAGGCGATTACCAGTCAGGACGCGCAGATCAGGTCATTCTGTCCGGTCGGGCGGCCCGTGCCTGCAGTCTGGGCCGCCGGTTTGGTTCCTGTGGGCCCGGAGGCGATCTGCCGTGGTATGACGGTTTCGTAGGAGGAGGCGAGAGATCATGGCCGACGGTGTCGTGTCGAAGGACGAGCTCAAGCGGTGGCTCACCGACTGCCACTCCGTCGAGTTCACTGACAAGTCCGATCCTGAGAACGGGCTTTCGTCCTATCTGGTGCGTGGCCGTCCCGGCAACCGGTCGACGGTCGCGGTCGGCGGCGACGCTAGACCGGAGACCGCGATCAACGCCTTGCTCGACCTGCTGGCCTGGCAGTGGCAGCTGACGGTCGATGCGCGGAAGCCGGGTGATGCGGCCGACCTGCTGGTCGGTGACGGCCCCCACGCGAGCCAGATCCTGGATGCGTTGCGGACGTTGGTCGCCACACACGCTGGCCGGCCACGCATCTATCTGCATCTCGTGGAGAAGGCCGGCGCGACGCTGCGGAGCCGGGAATTCAACGGGCCGGCTCCCGAGTTCACATCGAGCAGCAGTGCTGCCACCTGGGCGGGCTATCTCAGCAGCTGGTGGGACGCCCAGCCTGTCGGGTTCGCGGCCGATCTTGTCGATGCCATCGGTGATCGGCGAGCTCGCCTGTATCCGTCGCTGTCGGGCAACTCCGCGACTGGAAAGTGGTCGCTGCGCATCGACGGTCTGCAGGTAGGAGCGGTCGGCTCGGCCCGTGGCCATCTGGGCATCGGCAAGGCCGGAACGGGAAGCGGCGTGGCGGTCACGGCGTGGAAGAAGATCGCCGGGACCGGGCAGCAGGCCGTCTCGGCATCGCCCGGCGACGGCGAGCTCGGCGTCGCGGCCGCCGCCGGGCTCGTCCGTGCCCTGATCGGTGAATTTCACGGCGCGGCGGGCGGCCGGCTCGAGCACGGCCAGCCCGAACACGCCCTGGAGGCGACGGTGCTGCGCGGCGAACTAAAGGTCATGGTCGGTGGCCGGGCACTTGAGCCGCTCGTAGCCCCGTCCGATCCGCCGGGCTCACCAGCCAGATCCCGTGTCGCCCGCGGTAGCCAGATTCCCGCCCAGTGGTGGCCCGGCGGCGCCCCGCGATATCTCGACGCCCTCCTGCGCGATGAGAAGACCGCATGGGCGGTCGAGATGAAGGAGCCTTCGCGAGCTGGCGGATATGGGCGCTATCTGCGGCATGCGATCGGCCAGGCCGTGCTGTACCGGCACTTCCTCCGCACGGCGTCACCGTATGGGCAGTGGTTCAACTCGGTCGGGCTGGACCAGCGCGGCGTCCGGGCTCTGGTTCTCTACCCGCAGCCCGACGAGGTGGTAGAGCGAAAGATCTCGCGGCGCGTCGGAGATCTGTGGTTGCTGGCGTCCGCATTCGATGTGCAGCTCGTCGCAGTCAGCGTTCCGCCGTTCGGCAGCGCGACACTGTCATAGCGCCCGGCTAAAGTCAGCCGCATAGTGTCAACAGCACAAGCCCAGACCTTCGAAGAACGAGCCCGACAGCACGCCTCCGACTGGAAGCAGCGCACGCCGGCCGTGCCGGACCAGGCGCGCCTGGTCCGCGCCGTACATCCGCGAGGGAACCCGGTCGGCTGCTATCCCTACTGCCTGCCATCGGCGTTGTCGGCGTACAACCTGCTGCCCCAGGTCCGCGCCGAGGCGCTCAAGCGCTTTGCCGCAGATCACATCGCGTGGCAGGCGACCATCGACGGCCGACCGACGAACCACCTGCTCTCGTCGCAGGTCCAGTGCGTCAACGCGTTGATGCCGATGTCGGGTAGTCCCCGGCTCGCCGTCGCCGCCTTCGGCGAGGTACTCCCGATCGGCGAGCTGCTGCCGATCGAGGACGGTCGCTACCTCGCCTTCGAATACATCGGTGCCGCCGATCACCTGGGTGAGGCAAAGCCGGGCATCACGAGAGAGCGTGGCCGGTTCTACACCAGCGCCGACGCCGCGATCAGGTACCGCCGGCCGGGTCGCGGCATCGAGGCCGCCTTGATCGAATGGAAGTACACCGAGTCCTACAATGGCCGGCCGCTCGCCAAGAGCAGGAGCGACAGGCTCGATCGCTACCGGTCACTGTTCGAGGACCCCGACGGACCGCTGCGCACCGACGTCATTCCCTACGCCGACCTCTTCGTCGAGCCGTTCTACCAGCTGATGCGCCAGCAGTTGCTCGCTCACGCGATGGAGCGGTCGGGCGAGCTGGACGCTGAAACGGTCCGGGTGCTGCACGTCGCGCCCACGACCAACACCGAACTGCAGCTGTCGCTGACCCGCGACAGCCATCGAGCGGCCGGGGCCACCCTCTACGCGGGGGGGTATCACTCTAAGGGCTCTGTCGCACTTTCGGTGGTAGCACGATGTGTTGATGTGTCACGATCGGTCATGATTGACGTTGAGGAGCTCATGGGGACTGTGTTCTCGGGGTTGTCTGCACTGGTCATCGAGGACGTCACAGACGGCGGCGAGGTGATCGTCGTGCGGGCCAGGACGCGGGACGTGGCCGTGGCCTGCCCGGGGTGCGGGATCGAGACGGCCCGCGTGCATGGCTATCACGAGCGGACGGCGGCGGACGTGCCCGTCGACGGCCGCCGTGTCCAGGTACTGGTGCGGGCCCGCCGGCTGCGCTGCGTCGCTCCGGGCTGCCCCCGGCAGACGTTCCGGGAGCAGGTTCCAGGCGTCCTGGAGCGTTATCAGCGGCGCACGGCGCGGCTGACCGGGCAGGTCAGCGCGATCGCCCGCGAATTAGCAGGCCGTGCCTCGGCACGGCTGCTGCCCGCGCTCGGCATATGCTCCTCCCGGCACACCATGGTTCGTGTCTTGCTCAAGATCCCGCTACCTGCCCCTGCGGTGCCGCGGGTACTCGGGATCGACGATTTCGCGCTGCGCCGCGGCAGCGTCTACGCGACCGTGCTCATCGACGCCGAGACCGGCAGGCGCGTCGATACGGTCGAGGGCCGCACCGCCGACGTTGCTGAGAAGTGGCTGCGGGGCCACCCGGGAATCGAGGTCGTCTGCCGCGACGGGTCAGGCGCCTACGGCGAGGCCGTCCGCCGGGCTTTGCCCGGTGCGGTGCAGGTCAGCGACCGGTGGCACTTGTGGCACCTGCTGGCCGAGGCGGTCCGGAAGGAAGTTGCGGCGCACTGCGCCTGCTGGGCCAGGGGCATGCCCTTGCAAGAAGGCAAGCGCGCCGCGACCACCCTGGAACGCTGGCAGCAGGTCCGCGAGCTGCGCTCTCAGAACCTGGGCCTGCTCGAATGCTCCCGCCGGCTGGGGCTGTCCATGAACACTGTCAAGCGCTACGACCGGGCCAGCGAGCCGCAGCGGCTGCAGCGCGTCCCGAAGTACCGTCCCACCCTGGTCGATCCTTACCGTGACTACCTGCGCAAGCGCCGGGCCGAGGTCCCCGCGGTGCAGCCGGCGCAGCTGCCGTGCAGCACGTTCCCCTGGCAAGCCTCGCAACTGGTGTCGGACACGTCCTACACCTACGACAACGGAGGCACGCTCAGTGCCGGGAACCTGACCGAAACCCAGGTCGCGACCGCGGTGTCTGGCGGCCTGGGTCTTACCTTCACCTACACCACCGAGGCAACCGCCACCTACGACGAGTACGGCCGCGTGCTGACCTCGGTCGACGCGGACAACCGGACCACGGCCAGCGCGTATACCCCGGCGACCGGCGCTGAGCCGACCTCGGTCCAGGTCACCGATCCGGCGAACCTGGTCACCACGACCACCTATCACCCGGCGCGGGACCTGCCCCTGACCGTCACCGACCCGGCCGGCAACCAGACTACCGATACCTATGACGCGCTCGGCCGGGTCACCGATGTGTGGATGCTGGGTAATCCAACGTCCGGTCCCGCCGACGATACGTACACCTACACGGTTAACAACACGGCGCCTTCGGTCACTACTGAGCAGACCGAGGAGCCTAGCGGGGCCTACCTGACCACCCAGACGCTGGATGACTCGCTGGGCCAGGTGCGTGAGACCCAGACCGCGACCGCGGGCGGTAGCCGAGATATAACCGACACCACGTACAACTCGGATGGGTGGTCCTCGGTCGTCACCGACCCGTACTACACCGCGGGCGCGCCGTCGGGCACGCTGGTCGCCGCGGCTCCTAGCGCCGTCTCCGTCGGAGACGGGATACGTGTACGACGGAGACGGCCGGCCTACCCGGGCGGTCTCCTACGCCCTGGGAGCGCCGACGTGGGAGACGGACAACACCTACGGCGGGAACTACGTGACCACCGTGCCTCCGGTGGGGGGCACCAGCTCGACCACGTTCACCGACGGCCGGGGCCTGACCACCGCGATCTACCAGTACCACACCGGCGTACCGGCCAGCCCGTCGGATCCGTCCGCGGATTACGACCAGACGGCTTACACCTATACCGGCGCCCAGCAGCTCGCCACGATCAAAGACGCGGCCACCAACACCTGGTCCTATGCTTATGACCTGCTCGGTAATCAGCTGACCGCCGCCGATCCGGACGCCGGGAAAACCACGAACACCTACGACGCGGCCAGCCAGCTGATGACGGTCACCGACTCCCGAAGCAAAACGATCTCCTACACCTAGGACGCGGACGGCCGCAGGACCGCCGAATACGACACCACCGGCGGGGCACTGGAGTCCCCGTCGACCGAGATCGCCTCGTGGACCTACGACACCCTGGCCAAGGGCCAGCTGACCTCCTCGACGTCGTATTCCGGCGGCGCGGCCTACACCGAGGCGGTTGTCGGCTACAACCCCTACGAGAAGCCGACCGAGACGGAGACCGTCATCCCGTCCGTCCAGGGCGCGCTGGCGGGTACCTATACCCAGCAGCTGACCTACGCGCTCAGCGGGCAGGAGCTGTCCTACACCGATTCCGCGGCCGGCGGCTTGCCGTCCGAGACCGTCACCACCGGGTACGACAGCGTCGGGGAACCCAACGCGCTCAACGGCGCCAGCCCGTACGTGACTTCGCTGTCCTACACCAACCTGGGTGACCCCCTGCAGTACAAGATGGGTACCTCAGGCGAGCCGGCCTACGTCACCGACTCCTACGACCCGCAGACCAACCGGGTCAACGAGCAGAACACCCAGACCGGCACGGCGAACACCTCGGTCGATGACCTGAACTACAAATATGACAAAGTTGGTAACGTGCTGTCCGAGACCGACACCCCGTCGGGCAACAGCTCCGCCACTGACGTGCAGTGCTTCCAGTACGACTACCTGGAGTTATTGTCAAGACCTGTGGATCAAGATCTTTCAGGCAGCTTCGGGGATCTCGTTCTCGGCTGCAATAAGCGATGGTCCGCTGTCTGTAGGTGACTGGTCTTCGGGTCGCTCGATGAGCTTGCC
>JALYVS010000250.1 GCA_030853115.1 Actinomycetota bacterium | reverse complement strand
GTCCAGCGAGAGCTTGCCCGATCCGGGGGAGAGCTCCGCCGCGCCCGCCGCGGAGGGCACAGACACCCCCCTGCGTATGCCAGGCTGATGACCATGCGCAAGTACGTGATCATGGGGGTGCAGGGCAGCGGCAAGGGCACGCAGAGCCAGCTGCTCGCGGCGGACCTGGACCTCGTGCATATCAGCGTGGGTGACATCTTCCGCTGGAATGTGCAGAACCACACCAAGCTGGGCGCGCAGGTCCGGCGGGTCATGGCCGCCGGCGAGCTGGTCAGCGATGACGCCGTGGAGTCAGTGGTCAGGGACCGGCTGACCCAGCACGACTGGAACTACGGCTTCATCATCGACGGGTTCCCCAGGAACCGGCCGCAGGCCGAGTTCTTCCTGGAGAGCTACGACATCGACGGCGTCATCGAGCTCGACCTGCCCGATACCGAGGTCCGCCGCCGGGTGCTCAACCGCAGGCTGTGCGCTAACTGCGGAGTGGATTACAACCTGATCGCGAACAGCCCGAAGGCGCCCGGGCGGTGCGACTTGTGCGGGGGTGAGCTGGTCACCAGGGAAGACGACACCGAGGAGGCACTGGAGGTCCGGCTCCGGGACTATCACGAGCAGACCAACCCGGCCCTCGACTTGTTCCGGCGCAAGGAGTACGTCATCACCGTGGACGCCAGGCCCGCGCCCGAGATTGTCCAGCGGGCCATCAGGCAGCGCTTTGGCCTGCCGCCGATGATCAACTCCGCGGACCAGGCCGTCCCCGCAAACCGGGCTCAGTCCGCGGCGCCGGCCCAGTCCGCGGACAAGACGCAGTCCGCGGACCAGGCCCAGAAGGAAACCGCGAGTGCGTGAGATCGCGGTTTTCGGTGGCAGCGCGCACCCGGCGCTGACCGCCGAGATCTGCGCGTTCCTTTCGGTGCCGCAGCGTGCGGTGCGGCTGCAGCGGTTCGCGAACGACTGCCTCGGCGTGCAGCTGCAGTCCAACTGCCGGGAACGGGACGTTTTCCTGATCCAGCCACTAGTGCCGCCGGTGCAAGAACATCTGGTCGAGCTGCTGCTGATGGCGGACGCCGCCCGGGGCGCGTCGGCGGGGCGGGTCACCGCGGTGATGCCGCACTACGCTTACGCCAGGTCGGACAAGAAGGACGAGTCGCGGATCTCCATCGGGGCCCGGCTGGTCGCGGACCTGCTGGTCACCGCCGGAGTCGACCGGGTGCTCACGCTGACCCTGCATTCACCGCAGGTGCACGGCTTCTTCTCGGTCCCCGTCGACCACCTGCACGCGCTGCGCGAGCTGGCCGTCCACTTCCGCGCCCGGGACCTGTCCCGGGCCATCGTGGTCTCCCCGGACCTGGGCAACGCCAAGAGCGCGGCGGCGTTCGCCCGCAGGCTCGGCGTGCCCGTCGCGGCGGGTGCGAAAGAGCGGCTCAGCGACTCGGCGGTGTCGATCAACGCCCTGATCGGCGACGTCACCGGACGGGACGTGATCGTCCTAGACGACGAGATCGCCCGCGGCACCACCGTCCTGGAGCTGCTTGACCTGCTGCGCAGACAGGGAGCGCGTTCGGTCGCGGTGGCCTGCACGCACGGCCTGTTCGCCGACGGGGCGCTGGACAAGCTGGCCGCCACCGACGTGACCGAGATCGTCTGCACGAACTCGGTCCCCGTCCCGGCCCAGCACGAGAAGCTGCGTGTCCTGTCGGTGGCCCCCGCGCTGGCCGAGGCGATGAACCGCATCCACAACGGCGAGTCGGTCAGCTCCTTGTTCGACCACTAGCCCCGTGCTGGGTGGTTTCCACCACCCAGGCGATGACCAGGGCTTCTTCGAGCCAGGCGTCGTAGCGGCCGCTGCGGCCGCCGTGGCCCGCTTCCATCTCCGTCTTGAGCAGGAACGGGCCGCCCTGGCCCACCGCGCGCAGCCGGGCGATCCACTTGGCCGGCTCGTGGTAGGTCACCCGGGTGTCGTTCAGCCCGGTCAGCGCGAAGATCGGCGGGTAGGCCTGCCTGGTGACGTTCTCGTACGGCGTGTACGACTTCATGTACGCGTAGACCTCGGGGTCGTGCAGCGGGTCGCCCCACTCCTCCCACTCGGTGACGGTCAGCGGCAGCGACGGGTCCAGGATCGTGGTCAGCGCGTCGACGAACGGCACGTGGGCCACGATGCCCGCGAAGGCCTCCGGGGCCATGTTGGCCACCGCGCCCATCAGCAGTCCGCCGGCCGAGCCGCCCCGCGCGATGAGCCGGTCCGGGGAGGTCCAGCCCTGCCGGGCCAGGTGCTGCGCGCACGCGATGAAGTCGGTGAACGTGTTCTTCTTGCGCAGCAGCTTGCCGTCGTTGTACCAGGACCTGCCCATCTCACCGCCCCCGCGGACATGGGCGATCGCGTACACGAAGCCCCGGTCGAGCAGTGACAGGACGGGAATGGAAAAGGCCGGATCCCGCGCTATCTCGTAGCTGCCGTAGCCGTAGAGCAGGGCGGGCGCGCTGCCATCGCGGGGCGTGCCCCGGCGGCGTACCAGCGAGATCGGGACCCGCGTGCCGTCGGTGGCCACGGCCCATTCCCGGTGCTGCTCATAGTCCTCGGGCCGGTATTGCTCGCCGGCCGGCGAGGGCAGCACCGGCTGCCGCTTGAGCAGGGTCAGCTCACCGGTCGCCATGTCGCAGTCATAGACCGAGCCCGGGGTCACCAGCGAGGTGTAGGACAGGCGGAACCGGCTGGCCTGGTACTCCGGGTTCGCGCCGGGCCCGACCCGGTAGACCGGCTCAGGGAAGGCGATCTCGTGCTTCTCGCTACCGTCCCGGTGCAGGACCATCAGCCCGGTCAGCCCGTGCCGCCGGAAGTACACGACGATGAAGTCCTCGAACGCGTCCACGCCCATCAGCCGGGTGTCGGCCTGGTGCGCGATCAGCGGAGTCCAGGCCGCGGGCCGGCTGGCCGGCGCGGTCGCGATCTCGAAGTTCTCCGCGCCGTCGTTGTGCAGGATCAGCAGCTGGTCCCCGGCGTCCTCCACGTCATAGTCCACGCCCTGCCGGCGCGGTGCGACCACCGAGAACGGGGCCTGCGGCGTCGCCGCGTCGCACATCCGCACCTCGGCGGTCAGCACGCTGGCGGACTTGATCATCAGGTAACGCTGGCTGCGGGTCAGGCCCACGTACACGTGAAAACGCTCGTCGGGCTCCTCGAACACCATGGTGTCCTGGCTGGCCGGGGTGCCGACCCGGTGCCGCCACACCCGGTAGGGCCGCCAGGCGGCGTCCACGGTCACGTAGAACAAGGTGGAGGCATCTCGCGACCAGGCGCAGCCGGCGTAGGTGTCAGGGATCTCGTCGGGCAGCGTGGCGCCCGTCTGGAGGTCCTTGATCCTGATCGTGAACCGCTCGTTGCCTGAGAAGTCAGTGGAGTAGGCCAGCCAGCGCTGATCCGGGCTCAGCCGGAACGCGCCGAGGGAGAAGAAATCATGGCCGACGGCGAGCTCGTTGCCGTCCAGCAGTTCTTCCTCCCCCTCCAGCGGCTGGCCGTCGGTGGCTAGCGGCGGGATGACCTCGCCGGGCGCCACGGCGCGCCGGCAGTACACCGCGTACTGCTTGCCCTCGACCGTCCGGGAGTACTGCCACCAGCCGCCCTTGCGCACCGGCACGGACAGGTCGCTCTCCTGCGTGCGCGCCTTGATCTCCTCGAAGATCTGGTCCCGGAGCGGGTCCAGGCCGGCCGTGGCCGCCTCGGTGTAGGCGTTCTCGGCGGTCAGGTACTCGATCGTGTCCGGATCGCTCTTGTCGGCGAGCCACGCGTACTCGTCGGTGACGGTGTCCCCGTGGAATGTACGCGGGCTGGGAACCTGCTTGGCTGACGGCGGCTCGGAAGTCCCTGCGGTCGGTGCGGGCGGCGTCGCTAGCGGCTCGTTGCTCATGAAAAGGCAGTCTAGCGACGCCGGGCGGGACGCCTTTGATGGTGTCCAGCCGGCTCAACGGCCAGTCCCGGCCCGCCGGGGCTGGAGCGCGGTCGTAGCGTTAATCTTTCGTGTGGCAAGCTGAGGAGCCGCAGCCGAAAGTAAGACGCCCCACTGACATGACAAAGGGAGGGAGCGGCGTTCCTTCCCGGGCCTGAAGGCCGGGATCTCCATGCCGCTATCTTGATGAACAACCTGTACCGCGAACTCGCGCCGATTTCCGATGCCGCCTGGGCGGACATCGAAACCGAAGCCCGGCGCACCTTCCAGCAGAACGTGGCCGCGCGGCGGGTAGTTGACCTGGCCGGCCCCGACGGTCCCGCGCTGGCCTCCGCGAACACCGGTCATCTCAGCGACATCGCCGCCCCCGCCGACGGCGTCGTCGCGAAGCTGCGCACGTCGCAGCCGCTGGTCCAGCTCCGGGTCCCGTTCACGGTGAGCCGGCAGCAGGTGGACGACGTCGAGCGCGGGGCGCAGGACCCTGACTGGCAGCCAGTGAAGGACGCGGTCAGGAAAATCGCCTACGCCGAGGACCGTGCGGTCCTGGAGGGGTACGCGGCCGCCGGGATCACCGGGATCAGGCCGAGCTCCGCCAACCCTGCGCTCACGCTGCCCGCTGAGGTGCGCGACTACCCGAACGTCGTCAGCCAGGCAGTAAGCGCGCTCCGGCTGGCCGGCGTCGGAGGTCCCTTCTCGCTGCTGCTGTCGGCGGCCGCCTACACGATGGTCAGCGAGACCTCCGATCACGGGTACCCGATCCGCGAGCACCTGGCCCGGGTGATCGACGGGGAAATTATCTGGGCCCCGGCGATCGACGGGGCATTCCTGCTGTCGGCCCGGGGCGGGGACTTCGAGCTGCGGCTGGGCCAGGATCTCTCGATTGGCTACCTGGCGCACGACGCCCACAGCGTGCAGCTGTACTTCCAGGAGTCGCTGACGTTCCTGGTCCACACCGCCGAGGCCAGCGTGGCCCTCGCCGTGGAACCGGCCGCCATAGCGCAGTAACGGCGTCCGGCTCGGCACCGGCAGTTTGAAATATCGTCTCCGGCGAGCTTACGGTGGGCAGACGACGAGACTGACCCGGAGGGTGACAGCTCCCATGCACCTCGGCCTTGCTAGGAGACGGCGATGGCGACGCGGGAACGTGGTCATCATGAGCACCCGCGCAGTCCCGATCCACCGCCAGGAATTCCGCCGGCTGGCCCGTCGCGGCCGGTTCCGGCCGTTCCGTGCCGCGGCGCTGCTCACGGCCGTCGCGGTCATCCGGCTCGCCCAGGCCATGCGGCCCCGCTGGCGGCTCATCACCGGGCTTGCGGGTTTCCTGACCGAGGTTCTCGGTTTCAACGTGCTGAGCGGCGGGGCCCGGGACCTGTCCTCCCTGCTGGGCATGGGGCTCCTGCTGTTCGCCATGATGAAAGACGCCAGGAGCTGCAGCTCCCGCCAGGCCGGGATCCCGCAGGCCACGCGCCCGCCGTGCTGAGGATTCCTGCTCCAGAGGCGGGTTCGCGGGTGATGAGGTGATAGAGGAAGCCGGGCATGTCGTGCTGCCGTCGGTCGAGACGGTGGGCTACTCGTCGCTGCTTCGCCGTCCGACGCCACGGGCCGAGCGGTACGCCCTGGGCCGGCGGCTGCGCGAGCAGATCCCGCGACGAATGCTGGGCCAGTGGAGCCCGCCGGCTGACCGGCCCGACGTCGTCAGCCAGATCAGCAGGTCCCACGAAGGACGGCTGGACTGGCTGATCCCGGTGCGGGTGGGGCGCATGATGGCATCGCCCTACGGGTTCTTGCGCGGTGCCGCCGTGGTTATGGCCGAGGATCTGGCTCACCTGCCCGCCACCGGCATCACCCCGGTGATCTGCGGTGACGCTCACGTCGGCAACTTCGGTTTCTACGCCTCACCCGAACGTGACCTGGTCATCGACCTGAACGACTTCGACGAAGCACATCCGGGTGGCTGGGAGTGGGACCTACGGCGTCTCGCGGCCAGCATCTGGGTCGCGGGCCGGCAGAATTCGCATTCCGAGGCGCAATGCGAACAGGTGGTGGCTTCGTGTGTCGCGGCCTACCGGCGGCAGCTGCGCTGGCTGGCCGATCAGCCGCTGCTGCTGCGCTCCTTCGAGCGGCTGGACGTCGACCAGCTGCGCGCGTCGGCGTCCGACGCCGCGCTGCGCAAGGAGATCAAGCGGGCGGCGGCGCAGGCCCGGACCAGGATCAGCGATCGTGCCTTGCCCCGGTTCACCGAACCCGGCGCCGAAGGCCGGCGCATCGTCGAGGAGCCGCCGCTGATCACCCGGCTGGATGCGACTGAGGCGGCCCAGCTCGCCGGGGCGCTGGATGAGTACCTGGGTACCCTTCCTACTCACTGGCGGCGGGTACTCGGCGGGTACACCCTGGTCGACGTGGCGCACAAGGTGGTCGGCGTCGGCAGCGTGGGCCTGCGCGCGTACGTGGCGTTGTGCGAGGGGAGCAGCGCGGACGATGTGGTGTTCTTGCAGCTGAAACAGGCCCGCCGCTCGGTGATCGCGCAGCATGTGCACGGCGGGAGCGCCTGGCACGCCCATCAGGGTCAACGGGTGGTGGAATACCAGCAGGCCCTGCAGACGGTCAGCGATCCGCTGCTCGGCTGGACGAGCGTGGCCGGCCGGCAGTTCTACGTGCGGCAGTTCCGCAACATGAAAGGCGCCATCTCGGTAGATGCACTCGGCCCGGCCGCGCTGGCCGACTATGTCCGCGTG
Source organism: Actinomycetota bacterium (assembly GCA_030853115.1). GTDB lineage: Bacteria > Actinomycetota > Actinomycetes > Streptosporangiales > Streptosporangiaceae > Palsa-504. Next base: position 2,111 of record JALYVS010000250.1, on the reverse strand, counting down.
TGTGGTCAGCTGCTAGCCAAGGGGCATGCGCGGACGAGCGGCGCGTCGATGATCGCCGGATACATCGGGTCGGGGGAGAAGCTGGAGAGGGCCATGTGCCGGTTCGCGCGCGCCTACGCTGACCAGACTGAGCAAGACCACCAGCGCCTGGTCCAGGCCGTCGAAACCGGCCAGCTGCCCGCCGACCGCGGGATCTAGGCCGGGCCAGGTCAGGCGGCTTGCGGAAGACCAGGCCCCGCGGGGCGCTGCGGCGCCCCGGGGCCAGGCGCAGGCCGGGAAGCCGGTCCACGATGGTACCGATCGCCACCTGCGTCTCAAGCCGGGCCAGGTGGGCGCCGATGCAGAAATGCGGCCCGAGGGCGAAGGCCAGGTGCCGGGCGGCGTTGGGACGGCGGACGTCGAATGTGCCTGGATCGGAGAAGACCGCGGGATCACGGTTGGCCGCGGTGATGGACACTGTCACCTGGTCACCCGCCCTGATGGCGGCGCCCGCCAGCGGGCCGCCGGAGGTCGCGTACCGGTCGACGACGGCCGCGGCGGGCTCGAGCCGCAGCGATTCCTCGACCGCCGCTGGTATCAGCCCGCGGTCGGTGCGGATCAGCGCGAGCTCGGCCGGGTGGCAGAGCAGGTGCAGGAGGGCGTTAACGATCATGCCTTCGGTTGTCTCGATGCCGCCGAACATCAGGACGGCCGCGTTCGAGATCGCTTCGGCCTCGGTCAGCGGCCCGCCTGGCCCGGTCACCCCGGCTAGCAAGGACGAGGCCTGCCGCGCGGCGATGACCTCGTGCAGCTGACCGGACAGATCAGCGAACGCGGCCTTTCCCGCGCAGTCAGCGGCGGCGCTGGCCGGGCTGCTGTCACTGGCCGCGGCTTCGGCTTGCACGGCGGCCACGATCTCGTCGTACCAGGTGAGGATCTTCGCCGGATCGGCCGGGCCGAGGCCGAGGGTTTCGGCCATGACGGCGGCCGCCAGCGGCCCGGCGACGGCACGCCGGAGCTCAGCCTCACCGTGCGGCTCGATGGCCAAGACCAGGTGGCTGGCCTGGGCCTGGACGAAGGAGGCGAGCCGGGCCTGGATCTCGCCGGAGCGGAAAGGACGGGCGAACGGCCCCCGGTGGTGGCCGTGCCGTGCGCCGTCGACCGAAAGCATGCTGGGGCCTACCACCTTGGCGGTGGAGAACCGGGGGTCATCGACCGTGAACCTCCGGGCGTCCCGCAGCACCTGGACCGCTTCGTCGTACCCGGTCACCAGCCAGCCGCCGAGGGCCGGCACCCAGCAGACGGGTGCGGTGGCTCGCAGCCGGGCGAGCACCGGGTGCGGATCGGCTTCCAGGGCGGCCAGCGTGACCGCCTGCGCCGCTGACGAAGTAGACGCCCATGATGGGCACAAAATACCCGGCTCCGGGTCAGCGCAGGAAAGCGGCGGGGACGCCACTGTCCACCGGGATGTGCAGGCCGGTCGTGTGCTCAAGTTCGCCGCCGGTCAGGGCCAGGACGGCGGCCGCGACATGCTCGGGCAGCACCTCGCGCTTGAGCAGGGTACGGCCGGCGTAGTAGGCGCCCAGGTCCTCCTCGGCGACCCCGTAGACGGCGGCCCGCTGTGCGCCCCAGCCGCTGGCGAAGATCCCGGAGCCGCGGACGACACCGTCGGGGTTAATCCCGTTGACCCGGATCCCGAAGGCGCCGAGCTCCGCCGCCAGGAGCCGCACCTGGTGAGCCTGGTCGGCCTTGGCCGCGCCGTAGGCGACGTTATTCGGGCCTGCGAAGACGGAGTTCTTGGAGGAGATGTAGACGATGTCGCCGCCGAGGCCCTGCTCGATCAGCACCCGGGCCGCGGCCCGGGAGACCAGGAACGAACCCTTAGCCATGACGTCATGCTGGATGTCCCAGTCGGCCTCGGTGGTCTCCAGCAGCGTTTTGGACAGTGACAGCCCGGCGTTGTTGACTACCAGGTCCACGCCGCCGAAGGCGAGGACCGTGGCCTGGATCGCCGCACCGACGGCGGCGGCGTCGGTGACGTCAGCCTGGACCCAGGCCGCGATGTCGGAGCCGCCGATGCCAGCAGCGACCCGGCTCGCGCCATCCGCGGCCCGGTCCGCCACCATGACGCA
>JALYVS010000701.1 GCA_030853115.1 Actinomycetota bacterium | reverse complement strand
GTCTCTGCGGTTTCAGCCAGCGCCGCGGTGCGCCGCCCGGCCAGCGCGACCTGCCAGCCCGCGCCGAGCAGCGCCCGGGCGATGGTCCGGCCGAGCCCGGAACCGGCCCCGGTGACGACGGCTACGCCCATGGTGGGTGACCCTCCTAGGGAACGACGGTGACCGGCCAGCGGCCGGCCTTGACCAGCCGGACCGCCAGCGACCCGACCCACCGGTGGCCGGCCTTGGTCGACGCGCCGACGATGACGGCATCGGCGCGGACCTCGTCGGCCACCCGCCGCAGCTCGGTGTACGGGTCGCCGCGCGTAGCGACGAACGTCAGCCGGACGCCTACCGCCTCGGCGTACTGCTGCGCCCGCAGCCGTAGGCCCGCCGCGGTCTGTTCGAGGGCCTCGTCCTGCGCGGCGACCGCACCCGCCCCCGCGCCCGCCGCGGCGCCGTACATGGCGGACAACTGCTCCACGTAAACGCAGACTAGCCGGGCGTGCTGCCGCCGCGCCAGCCCAGCCGCGTACGCTCCGGCCCGCAGGGAGGTAACGGAATCATCGACCCCGACGAGGATGACCTTAGGCCCGTCGGTGCCCAGTTCGAAGACTCCGCCCTCTGCTTCCGTCACACCGGAATTATAGGTATCAATCAACACCCCCGAACGGCCGTGGTTTCAGCGCCCAGCTGAGCCGCCCCGAGCCGCCCCGAGCCGCCCAGCCCAGCCGCCTGGCCCTGCCGAACCGCCCGCGCCGTCGACCGCCGCCTACGTCACCGCACTACGGCCTGACCTGGGTACCCTGACTGGCATGGACGAGAACCGTGCTCGCCGGATCACCGACGCGCTCAGAGATCGCGGCATCAACGCGCACTTGAAGAAGTCCGGTGTCGACGCGTACGCGGTGCAGGTGGCCGCGGGCGGCGGCCGGGAGGCCGTCTGGGGCGCCGAGGGCACCACCGGCCTGGAAGCCGAGGTGCTGCTCGACGGGGACCTGGTCGGCTACGTGCCGGAGATCCCGGGCTCGGACACGTTCGACGAGGCCCAGATCGTGGACGCCATCGCGCGGGCTGACTACGACGAGCCCGTCGGCCGGGAACTCCCCGAGGCCCCTCCGCCGGCTCCGCCGCTACCGCGGGAAGGCGGGGTGTTCCGCCGTTTCATCGACGGCTTCCGCTACGACTCCAATAGCTGACCCGCTGGCCGTGCCCCAGCGTCTCCGCACCCCCTCCGGCTTATCCCGCCGGCGCGGTATGGTCGGGCTTTGTCAGCAGTTCCGGGTGTCCTGACACCCGGAGCTGCTGACATATCGTGGCGCGTCGGCGGTTAACTGGCATCGGTCACGCTTGCGGTGGAAGGCTATTCGGGTGCGCCTGGCGACATGGAACGTGAACTCGGTGAAGGCACGGCTGCCGAGGCTGCTCAGCTGGCTGGACGAGACCAAGCCCGACATCGTCTGCTTGCAGGAGACTAAGTGCGCGGCCGCGTTGTTCCCGGCGGCCGAGGTCGGCGAGCTCGGGTACGAGACCGCGGCCCACGGCGATGGCCGGTGGAACGGCGTGGCCCTGCTGTCGGCCGTCGGCCTCGAGGACGTGAGCCTGGGCTTTCCCGGCGAGCCGGGCTACCAGGGTGAGGCCACCGAGCCCGCGCTGATTGACGATCCCGGCCTGCGCCGGCCCGAAGCCCGGGCCGTGGGGGGCACTTGCGGCGGGATCCGGGTCTGGTCGCTGTACGCGCCGAACGGCCGCACGCCTGAGTCGGCCCACTACGCCTACAAGCTGGACTGGTACGCGGCACTGCGTACCGCGCTGGCCGCCGAGCTCGGCCAGCAGCCGCAGCTGGCGGCGTGCGGTGATTTCAACGTGGCGCCGACCGACGACGACGTGTGGGACCCGGCGGTGTTCGCCGGCTCGACTCACGTCACGCCGCCCGAGCGCCAGGCCCTGGCCGACCTGCGGGCGCTCGGGTTGCACGACGTGGTCCCGGTCCCGATGAAGGGACCGTATCCGTTCACCTACTGGGATTACCGGGCGGGCAGCTTTCATGCCGACAAGGGCATGCGCATCGACCTGGTGTACGCGACCGAGGCCGTGACCGGCCGGGTGCGGGCGGCGTACGTGGACCGCGAGGCCCGCAAGACACCCCAGGGCTTAACTTGTCAAATGGGAGTTCATTCGGGCCTATTGCGATGAGGTCGTGTCCGGGCATGCTGACGCTGCCGGCCGGGGAGTGCCGGACGGCCCGGTTA
>JALYVS010000700.1 GCA_030853115.1 Actinomycetota bacterium | reverse complement strand
GGGCTACGCTGGGCAAGCACCAGCAGGCAACGTATCCATCTACGTCTAGGCTATTGCGCTGGATCGAGACCTCCGGCGGAAAAGCACTGCCGGAGGTCCATGCCGCGGGGGCCTAGGTCCTACGGGCTGGGCCGAGCGTGACTCTGACTGCACACCGGGTCCAACCGGACCTTCAACACCTCACATCTCTGGCGGCGGCACACTAGGCAGCAAGTCCGGTATCTTGCCTTGCTTGTCGGAGCGCAGCGACGATCTCCTCAAGGTCACGGGTGAGGTTGTCTGTTACGTCATCGTCTGCTAGGCCGCGTGGGAGCCGCTTGATGAAGTCACGGATCACCATGAGCATCGCTGCGTGCTTGCCCCACTCTCGCTCGATCCGGCCCGCTTGAGTTGCCTCATCTATGACCGCCGGGGCGGTGTCATGGTCCGCCAGGTCGGCTCGCACCGACGTAACGGGTGGTTCACGGATGGCACCGGGGTGGAGACAAAGGCGGCGACCACCGTCCCAGCATGCGGGCGACATCCCTGCTGGAACCCTACGGGCCATCGAGCGGGATCTAGAGGCCGCATTAGGAAAGGGATGGCGGCGATGAGCGGCGAACTCGCCGCTGCTACTGCTGCTGCTGCCGCCCGCGCCGGCGGGGCCGCCGCCGAGTTGGTGGCCAGGGGACTGTCAGCCCGCGATGTCGCCGCCCTGCTTGGCATCAGTCCCCAGCGCGTCTCCCAGCTCACGGCCGGCAAGCTGAGCTGCCGCGACTGCTCCGAGTCATACCAAGATCACCGTGCAACTAGGGCATGTCGATGAATAAGCCGTAGGTTCCCTGGTCTTCACCTGTAGTTGTGGTATGCGGTAGGGCATGGCGGATGGGGCTGGAGAACTGCTGGCGGCGAAGTTCGGGGCGATCTTCCCGCATCTGGATGAGCGGCAGCGGCGGCTGCTGATGGGCGCTGAGGCCCGGGTCCTGGGACATGGCGGGATCCGGGTGGTGGCCCGCGCGGCCGGCGTCCGGGAGGCCACGGTTTCGCTGGGGGCGGCTGAGGTTGAGGCCGGCGCTGAGCCGCTGGGCCGGGCCCGCAAGCCGGGCGGGGGGCGCAAGCGGCTGGCCGACCTGGATCCTGGGCTTCGGCCGGCGCTACTCGCGCTGGTGGAGCCCGATGAGCGCGGCGATCCGATGTCGCCGCTGCGGTGGACGACCAAGTCGCTGCGCGCGCTTTCGGGCGAGCTCACCCGGCAGGGTCACCGGGCAGGCGCCGACACGGTGGCGGACCTGCTGCGGGAGGAAGGCTTCAGCCTGCAGGGCAACGCCAAGACCATCGAGGGCAACCAGGTCCCTGACCGCGACGCCCAATTCCGCTACCTCAACGAGCGGGTCCGGGAGCACCGCGACGCCGGCGAGCCGGTGATCAGCGTGGACACCAAGAAGAAAGAGCTGGTCGGCAATTACCACAACGGCGGCCGGGAATGGCGGCCCGCAGGCGAGCCGGTCCATGTCAAGGACCACGACTTCCCCGATCTGGAACTGGGCAAGGCCATCCCGTACGGGATCTACGATCTGGCCGCCGACGCCGGCTGGGTGAATGTCGGCACCGACCACGACACCGCCGCGTTCGCAGTGGAGTCAATCCGCCGCTGGTGGAGCGACGCGGGCCGGACCGCCTACCCGCATGCCCGGCGGCTGCTGATCACCGCCGACTCCGGCGGCTCCAACAGCACCCGCACCCGCGCCTGGAAACACGAGCTAGCCGCGCTGGCCCTCCAGACCGGCCTGCAGATCACCGCATGCCACTTCCCGCCCGGCACCTCCAAGTGGAACAAGATCGAGCACCGGCTGTTCTCCCACATCACCATGAACTGGCGGGGCAGGCCTCTGACCAGCCACGAAGTCATCGTGGCCGCCATCTGCGCCACCACCACCGGCACCGGGCTGCACGTCCACGCCGAACTGGACACCGGGACCTACCCGCCCGGCGCCACAATCAGCGACGACCAGATGGCGGCCCTTCCCCTGCACCGCCACCAATGGCACGGCGATTGGAACTACACCCTGCACCCCGAGCCGCCAGCCCCGGCGCAACAGCCAGCACCGCGGCCCAGCCGCGGCGAAGGCCCCGGCTGGGCACACCCATCCCTGACCGGGATGACAGCCACGGACTGGGACCAGCTCACCACCGCGCTGGCCCTCCCCTACCAGGCCCAGCGCGAAGCCGAAATGCACATCGCCCGCGGCGGCC
>JALYVS010000249.1 GCA_030853115.1 Actinomycetota bacterium | reverse complement strand
GGCCGGCCGGCCCGGCGCGCAGCTGGCCGACCCCGGCCCGGACCCGCTGCCCGCATCGCTGCGACGTACGTCGGAGTTCCTCACCCACCCGGTGTTCAGCGAGCACCGCAGCGAGACCTCGATGCTGCGCTACCTGCGGCGGCTGGCGGATTTCGACATCGCCCTCGACCGGTCCATGATCCCGCTCGGCTCGTGCACGATGAAGCTGAACGCGGCGGCTGAGATGGAGCCGATCAGCTGGCCGGAGTTCGCCGGCCTGCACCCGTTCGCGCCGCCGGACCAGGCCGCGGGCTACACCGAGCTGATCACCTCTCTCGAGCGCCGGCTGGCCGCCCTTACTGGCTACGACGCGGTGTCCGTCCAGCCGAACGCCGGCTCCCAGGGCGAGCTGGCCGGCCTGCTCGCGGTCCGGGGCTACCACGCCTCGCGCGGCGAGCGGGACCGCGATGTCTGCCTGATCCCGGAGTCGGCGCATGGCACGAACGCGGCCAGCGCGGTGCTGGCCGGCCTGCGCGTCGCGGTGGTCAAGTGCGGTTCCGACGGTGCCATCGACCTCGGTGACCTGCGGGCCAAGCTGGCCGCCCACGACGGGCGGGTGGCCGCGATCATGCTGACCTACCCGTCCACGGCCGGGGCCTACGAGCAGAATGTGAGCGCCGTCTGCGCGGCGGTGCACACAGCGGGCGGCCAGGTCTACATCGACGGCGCGAACCTCAACGCGCTGGTCGGGCTGGCCACGCTGCCGTCGTTCGGGGCCGACGTCTCGCACCTGAACCTGCACAAGACCTTCTGCATCCCGCACGGCGGCGGCGGCCCGGGCGTGGGCCCGGTGGCCGTGCGCGCGCACCTGGCGCAGTTCCTGCCCGGCCGGGGCGAGACGGGACCGGTGGCGGCGGCGCCCTACGGGTCAGCGGGCATCTTGCCGATTTCCTGGGCCTACATCGCGATGATGGGGGCGGACGGGCTGCGCCAGGCCACTGGTGTCGCGGTGCTGTCCGCGAACTACATCGCCCGGCGGCTCGCGCCGCACTACCCGGTGCTGTACACCGGCCGGAACGGGCTAGTCGCGCACGAGTGCGTCATCGACCTGCGCCCGCTGTCCCGCGAGACCGGGATCACCGTGGAAGACGTGGCCAAGCGGCTGATCGACTACGGGTTTCACGCACCGACCATGTCCTTCCCGGTGGCGGGCACGTTCATGATCGAGCCCACCGAGAGCGAGAGCCTGATCGAGCTCGACCGTTTCTGCGACGCGATGATCGCGGTCAGGTCGGAGATCTCGCGGGTGGCCGCCGGTGAGTACGACGTGCTGGACAACCCGCTGAAGAACGCCCCCCACACCGCCGGGATGCTCATCACCGGAGAATGGAAACACCCGTATGAGCCGTCGCAGGCGGCGTACCCGGCCGGCGTGGACCGCCGCGCCAAGTACTGGCCGCCGGTCCGGCGCATCGACCAGGCCTACGGCGACAGGAACCTGGTCTGCTCCTGCCCTCCGCCCGAGGCTTACGCTGCTGACCCGCTCGCCGCCGGGCGCCCTTGATTACTGGCTGGCGACGGGAAAGGCATTCAGCTCGGATAGGTGCGGCGGCAGCTTCATGGTGACCACGCTTTCCTGCTCCTGAGGGTCGGTGCGCGCCACCACCGCCACAGTGATCACATCGCTCCGGTTCACCGGCAGGTGCGGGATTCCCGGCGGTACGTACATGAAGTCGCCGGCCCTGACCACGGTGCGCAGGCGCAGGCCTTCGCCGTGCCATACCTCGGTTTCTCCGCTGACGGTGTAGATGGCGGACTCATGCCCGTGATGGACGTGCGGCACGCCGCGCGTGCCGGGGGGAATCGTAATCAGGTGCAGACACAGGGCTTGCGCGCCGGCGGAGCGGCTGCTCACGCCGGTGGCCAGGCTCATTCCCTGCTTGCCGTCGTAGGTGTCAGCTGAGCGGATGACGATGACCTCACCGGGCTGGGTGATGGCCGCGGCGGGGGCGTGTAGTGCTCTTTCCCAAACGTCGCTTACTCTGAGCATTTGACCATATCCTATCCGTGATGTTCCCCTTTGACAGGTTATGGCTGTGCGTATTCATATAGATACTCTCCGTACAGTCAATATGTTCTTCCCTGGCCGATAGACAGACCTAACCAGCAGGTAAGGGTGCCCCGCCATGCGGCTGCGCGGACGCGGTCTGCCCGGATTGGCGCAGCCGCCCGCGGCGGGCGCGAGGGCGGCCCGTCTCAGCGGTGCGCGTGCTTCTTGTGGGCGGCCTGCCGGGACACGCCGAGCAGGCCGGCGATCTCCTGCCAGGACCAGCCGAGTTGCCGCGCGTGGTCTACCTGGAGTGCTTCGAGCTGTTCCAGGAGCCCTCGCAGGGAGGCGACGGCGCGCAGGCCAGTGCGCGGGTCCGAGCTATCGGCCGCGGCCGCCAGTGCGGGTGCGTTATCCATGGTGTCAATTTATGTTGACACCATGGATCTGTCAACTTGAGTTGACGACCCATCCCGGCCCGGGTCAATTACGAACCCCTTACGAGCGGCCGCTGAACCATGCGGGATCGTGCTGCGTAGTCGTAACTAAGGTAGGGGAAAATCCGGAACCTCCTGATCACGATCGAGGACGTCGCCCTGGTGCTCGGCTGAGCATACGATCCAGCTAGGGCCAGAACCCGGGAAACCCCGGGGCGATGAGTCCAGTTACCTGCGAAGGGGAGGTGCGGTGACCAGCGTTGCCAGGCGGCCGGCTCCGGCCCGCCACGCCGGGGCTGAGGCTTACCCAGGGCGCGGGCCGGCGCCCGCTGCGCCCCGTTCCGGCTCGCCGCTTGGCCCGGCCGTAAGATCCGCGACCGTTCGGCCAGGAAAAGGAAGCGGGCGGGTCAGCGCGCGGTTGGTGCTAGCTGTCATCGGCGCCGGCGCGGTCGTGATCCTCGCCCTGTGGTGGCATGGCTCGCCGGCGGTCAAAGGGCTCGGCGGGTGGCTGACCGGCGCGGGCGAGATCCTGGGGCTGCTGGCCGGATACGGCGTCGTTATCCTGGTCGCGCTGATGGCGCGGCTTCCCCCGCTGGAGCGGGGCCTGGGCACCGACCAGCTCGCCCGGTGGCACGCGATGGGCGGCCGGTATGTCGTCAGCCTGGTGGTCGCGCACGCCCTGCTGATCATCTGGGGCTACGCGGTCCAGGCGCACGCCAGCGTGGTGAGCGAGTCGGCCGCTCTGCTCACCCAGTACCCGGACGTGCTGATGGCCACCGTGGCCGGCTTCGCGCTGCTCGGCGTCGGCATCGTCTCGATGCGCGCGGCCAGGCGCCGGGTGCGCTATGAGACCTGGTACTACCTGCACCTGTACACCTACCTGGCGATCGCCTTGGCGTTCAGCCATCAGTTCGCCGACGGCACGACGTTCATCAGCGACCTGGCCGCACGGTTCTGGTGGTCGGCGATGTACCTGACCGTGGCGGTGCTGATCGCCTGGTACCGGTTCGTGGTGCCGCTGCACTCGTTCGCCCGGCGCAGGTTCCACGTGATCGGGGTCAAGCAGGAGGGACCGGGCGTCGTCTCGGTCTACATCGGCGGCACCGGCCTGGACGAGCTCGGGGCCGAGCCCGGGCAGTTCTTCCGCTGGCGGTTCCTCACCAGGTCGATGTGGTGGTCGTCGCACCCGTACTCGCTGTCCGCCGCCCCGGGCCAGGACCTCCTGCGGATCACGGCGAAGGACCTCGGTGACCACAGCGGGGCGCTCGCCCAGCTGCGGCCAGGAACGCGGGTGATGGCGGAGGGACCCTACGGCGCGTTCCGGGCCACCCGGTCGGGCCGTGGCGTCGTGCTGCTGGCCGGCGGGGTCGGCATCACCCCGCTGCGGGCTCTGTTCGCGACGCTGCCCGGCTATGTCACGCTGATCTACCGCGCGAGCAGCGAGCGGGACGTGGTGTTCCGGGACGAACTCGACGCGATCGCGGCCGCGCGCGGGGCGGTCGTCCATTACGTGATCGGGTCGCGGGCCGAGATGGGCGGTGATCCGCTGTCCCCCCGGGTGCTGCGCTCCCTCGCGCCGGACCTGGACCAGCAGGACGTCTACGTGTGCGGGCCATCTGGCATGACGTCGGCCGCGGTCAAGGCCCTGCGCGCCGCCGGGGTGCCTAAGCGGCGCATCCACCACGAATCGTTCGAGCTCTGAAGGGAGGATCCGCGAAATGCGCCGAGTGATCCTGACCATCGCAGGCACGGTAGCTGGCCTGGTAGCCCTGCTGTCGTTTAAGTCGCATGGCCCGTCCGTGTCGCCGGCGTCGGCGGCGACCAGCAGCGGAACCACTAGCGGGACAAGCGGGACCACCAGTAGCGGCACGTCGTCGCCGGCCACGACGGTGCCGGGTGAGTTCCCGATGGGGAGCCTGGCGGCCCAGCTGACCCCGGGTGAGACTACGGTCACCGGCCACGTGGGCAACACCGTGTACGGGCCGGTTCAGATCCAGCTGGTCATGCGGAACAGCAAGATCGTCAAGGTGGCGATCCTCAAGCAGCCGATGAACACCATCCATGACATCCAGATCGGCGCGTTCGCCTTCCCCAAGCTGATCGGCGAGACGCTGAGCACGCAGACCGCGAAGATCGATTCGGTGTCCGGAGCGAGTTATACCAGCGCGGGCTACCTCGCCTCGCTGCAGAGCGCGCTGGACCTGCGCGGCTGAACCTCGCGATGACCAGCGGCGGGCGGGGGCGGCTCAGGCATGCCGAACATGTGATGGGTACCGTCGTCTCGTTCGACGTGCCTGCCTGCGCGGGCGACCCCGGCGGGCCGGGGTCGCTGGGCCAGGCGGTGCGCTGGCTGCACTGGGTGGACGCCACCTTCTCGCCATACCGGGCAGACAGCGACGTCAGCCGGTTCGGGGCCGGCTCGCTCGCGCTGGCCCAGTGCGCGCCCGAGCTGGCCGAGGTGGTTGATGCCTGCGCCGAGGTCGGCGCGCTGAGTGGCGGGTATTTCACCGCCGCCCCCGGCGGCCGGTTCGACCCGTCCGGGTACGTCAAGGGGTGGGCGATCGAGCGGGCCGCCGCGCTGTTCACCGCCGCCGGTTCGGCTGAGCACAGCGTCAACGGCGGCGGCGACGTACAGTGCGTCGGCGATCGCGGTCCCGGGCAGCCCTGGCGGATCGGGATCGCCCACCCGCTCCGGCCGGGGACGCTCGCGCTCGTGGTCGCCGGGCGCGACTTCGCCGTGGCCACCTCGGGCGTCGCTGAGCGGGGGCCGCACATCATTAACCCGCATACCGGGCAGCCTGCGACCGACCTGGCGAGCGTGACCGTGATCGGCCCTGGGCTGACGCTGACCGACGCCTACGCCACGGCCGCCTTCGCGATGGGGCCCGGTGCCCGCGACTGGGTGGAAAGCCTCGACGGCTACGAGGCGTTCGCCATCACCAGCCGCGGTGCGGACTGGCAGACCAGCGGCTTGCGCGCCTACCTGACGTGATCGTGATCATGTCAGGACGGGCTGGCCCGCGTCGTAGCCGAGCAGCCGGTCAGCAGCATCTCGGGTACGGTGCCGGCCTACGCGGGGCGCAGATTACTGTCCGGCTGAACCAGTGCCGGGCGCCCGGGCCGGCGGGGGGCCTTCCTGCGGGTCGTTAGCGGTGACCCGCTGACCCCGGGCGAGCGCGATGACCTCGTGCATGATGCCGATGGACGGCCCGTTGACCAGCTCCCAGGAACGGCCGATCCCGAGCAGGAAACTGACCACGACCAGGATCGCGATCGTGTCCACGGGCCCGGAGTCGCCCCCGTGGGCGGGTACAGCTAGTCCCTCCAGCAGCTGGTATACGAACGTGACGGCCAGCCCGGCCAGGAACAACCCGTCACGAGCGGTGCCCCACCGCAGCTGGCGCTTGCGGATCAGTGACAGCAGCGACGCCGCCACGAACCCAAGCCCGACCGCCGCCACGGCCACGGATGTCGTTCCGATCTTGTCCCCGGGAATCAGCGCGAACAGCGACACCGTCAGCGAGTTGGTAAACGCCGTCAGCGCCGCGACCGCGCGTATGCGGTGCAGCTGCCCCTGCGCCTCGCGGTCGGCAAGCCGGGCGCTGGACACCGAGATAGCCACAAATAGCAGCCCGATCAGGGCACCGGCCACGCTTGCGCTGGCCGTGAAGAACTCGTGAAAGTCGGCGGGAACCACCTGGTGATTCTTGCAGGCGCAGACCGGCGGGCGAGCACGGGCCGGCAGAAGAGCCGACCCGCGGGTCCGGGCGGGGTGGAAGCGAGCCGATGCTGACCAGGCGGCCGGGCGGCCGTCAGCTGGCCTGCCGGTAGCGCCCGAGGATGCCGGTCCGCAACGCTGGTTCTGACGCGCCCACGGCGGACACGATCGACGGCACCAGCCCGCGCTTGAACGAACTAAGAGCCAGCGCGATGTGCTCGACGCCGACCTGGGAGTCGTGCATGGCCAGCGCTTCGCGCAGGGCGAGCTCGAAGATCTTCTTCGCCATCGGGGTCAGCGGGAGGTGACCGCCGGCGACTGGGCCAGGTGCGGCGCCTCCGGGCCCGGCTGCCTGGGTCCAGGGCCCGGGCGATGCGTTGAGGGCGCGCCGGGCCCGCCGCCTGCGCAGGTGGCGCACCGGCGCGGGCCACCGGCTGGAACGACGGCGGGTACGGGTTTCCTGGTACAGGATTCGCGAGGCCGCGGTGAGGGCCTGCGGTCCGAAGGACGCCTCGATCCTGGCTCGCACCGCGTCGATGTCGATGCCGATCGAGGCCAGCGCATCTCGGTCCAGGCCGGCGAACAAGCCGGCCCCGGCGCCCAGCCCGGCCCGCCGGATGATCTCCTCCTCGACCCTTGCGGGCGTAAGACCGTGCGCGCACAGGACCGCGCTGGCCGGCTGGCTAGCGGAGACGGCGGCGAGCAGCAGGTGCTCGCCGCCGACGTAGCGATGCCCGAGCCGTCCGGCGTGATTGACAGCCTGGGCCACGACGGTGCGAGCGTCCGGGGTGAGGCGTTCGAACATCATCGCCTCCCGATCCGGCGGCCGTACTTACGGTGCACGGTCTGCTTGGTGACACCGAGCCGCTCCGCGATGTCCTGCCAGGACCAGCCGAGATCCCGCGCGCTCTGCACTTGCAGGATCTCCAGCCGCTCGGTGAGCGCGCGCAGGGCCGCGACCGCCCGCAACCCGGCGTCGGGATCGTTGCTGGTCGCGCTCCGGGCGATTTCCAGTACAGGTTCCATGAACGTCAGCATAAGCTGACGATCGGGTTTCGTCAACATATGCTGACGAAGTCAGGGATGCGGCGCAGCCTCCGCGAGGGCGGCCACCAGCTCGCGCTCACGCCCGGCGCTGAGACCCGCTCCTCTGACCCGGTCCAGGCCCTGTTCGCGTTCCCAGGCCAGTACGTCGGTCAGCAACTCGTTCCTGGGACGGTGCCGCAGGCCGGCCGCCACCGCGGCGGCCCCGCTGCGTGCGCTGAAACCTTCCCACCCCGGCTCGGCTATCCACATCGCCATCGATTCCGGGCCCATGAACTCCGCGACATGCTGCCCGGTCAGCCAGGCCGGATCCGCGAGCACGAGCGGCCCGCAGTGGCCGCCCACCGCGCGGGACTGCTCGATCCAGCTGCCGAACGAGACGACAGGCCCGACCGCGTCATAGGTTCCCGTCACCTGGGCCTGGGCGCAGTCCAGCAGCCAGCCGGCCAGGTCGCGGATGTCGACGACCTGCGTCGGCACGTCCATGGCGTCGGGTACGAGCATCGGCCCGCGCGGGTCACGGGCGGCCCGCGCGACCCAGTAACCCGACCGCCCGGTGTGATCGCCAGGCCCGCCGATCAGCCCCGCTCGGGCGATCAGCAGCCGGCCGCAGGCGGCCGCGGCCGCCTGCTCGCACGCCACCTTGGCCTCGCCGTACTGGTCCAGCTCCGCCTCGTTACGGTCGGAGGCGGTCAGCACCGGCGCGGTCTCATCGGCGCCGAGGGCCTGATGGGAGGCGTAGACGCTGCCCGAGGACACGTAGGTCCAGTGCGCGGACCGCCCGGCTAGTGCCGCCAGCGCACCGCGCACCACGCCGGGCTGCCACGACACCTCGATCACCGAGTCCCAGTCGCGGTCCCGGACCTGGCGGTAGGCTCCGGGCTCGCGGCGGTCAGCCGCCGCCAGCACCGCCCCGTCGGCCACGGCACCGCTTTGCCCCCGGGCCAGGCAGGTCACCGCATGGCCGCGGTCGATCGCCTGCCTGCTTAGCTCGCGGCCTAGCCACGCTGTCCCGCCCAGCACCAGAATGTCCATGCCCTCCAGTCTGGCCTGTCGCGATGCGGCCGGCGCACATCGGGCAATTTTTCCCGCGTCCCGGCCGCAGCGGCTGCTCGCAGGTCGCCGCGCGCAGCCGGATCTCGGCAACACCATGGCAGCCGGGCTCGCGCGGATGAAAGAGTCAGCAAGGCTGGAGAGATCGCTCAGCCGGTCTCCAGGCCGGTTTCTTAGGTTCTGATGAGGTTCGACGTGGAGCATGACGGGGCGAGCTAACGCCCGTGCAGGAAGGCTGGGATCGTGTTTGACAAAGTGACCATCACGTACCGGGGACCCACCTACGAGATCGGGCGCGGGCGGGACTTCTACGGCATCTGGGCGGTGGGCGGCCCCCGGTCGCATCCGCTGCAGTGGTGGCCGGAAACCGCCGATGGCTGGTCCGCCGCCTGGTCAAGGTTCACCGAGGTGGAGGTACCGGGCACGATCGTCCCGGTCGGCCGTCGCACCCCGCCGGTCGCCCGCAATAGCGCCGCAGCGGCCGCCCCGCTCGCCGCCGAGCAGCCGACGTTGGCGGGCCCGGGCTCGAGC
>JALYVS010000248.1 GCA_030853115.1 Actinomycetota bacterium | reverse complement strand
GAGAACTGCTTGAACAGCTTCTTCAGCCCGGCCTCGTCCTGGCTGACGTCCGGGTAGACCTCGCTCCAGGTGCCCTCGAGGTAGGTGTTGCCGACCAGTGCCGGGCCGCCGTGCCCGGGCCCGGCGACGTAGAACATGTCCAGGTCGTACTTCTTGATCACCCGGTTCAGGTGGACGTAGATGAAGTTCTGGCCCGGGGTCGTGCCCCAGTGCCCGACCACTAGGGGCTTCACGTCGGACAAAACCAGCGGACGTTTCAGCAGCGGATTGTCATACAGGTAAATCTGGCCGACCGACAGGTAGTTCGCCGCCCGCCAGTACGCGTTCATCCTGCTGGCCAGCTCCGGGGAAAGCGGCCCCGTCACCGCGGTGTCTATCTCTACTGCCGTCATGAGTCAGTCCTCTGTTTTGGTGAAGCGTGGTTTCGCCGCGGCGGGGTCGGCGCGGGCTCCGGGCGGCGCCTCGGCCTCGAGCTCGGCCTTGGCCTTGGCGAGCTCGGCCCGGGCGGCTTCGTCCAGGACCGGGTAGCGGGGGTCGATCTCGATCAGGGCGGCGGCGATGACGGCCGCGGCGCAGATCCGGGTGAGCCACTTGTGGTCCGCGGGCAGCACGTGCCAGGGAGCCCAATCGGTGCTGGTGTTACTGAGCATCTGGGAGTAGGCCTGCTGGTAGTCATCCCAGTACCGGCGTTCCCGCGCGTCGGCGGCGGAGAACTTCCAGTTCTTCTGCGGCCGGTCGATCCGCTTGAGGAACCGGGTCCGCTGTTCCTCCTTGGACACGTTGAGGAACAGCTTGACCACCTTGATGCCGTTGCCGGTCAGGTAGTGCTCCCAGTCGTTGATTTCCCGGTACCGGCGTTTCCACACGCCAGGCCCTCTGGCCTGCGGGGGGAGCCTCTCGCGGTCCAGGTCCTCCGGGTGAACCCGGGCGACGAGGACTTCCTCGTAATGGGAGCGGTTGAAGATCCCGATCTGCCCGCGGGCGGGCAGCCGCCGGGCGTGCCGCCACAGGTAGTCGTGATCGAGTTCCTCCGCGGACGGCGCCTTGAAACTGGATACCGTGACGCCTTGCGGGTTCACGCCGCTCATCACGTGCCGGATCGTGCCGTCCTTGCCGCCCGCGTCGATCGCCTGCAGGACGACCAGGACCCCGTAGGTGTCCTGCGCGGCCAGCCGCCGCTGGTACTCGGTGAGCAGCTCCTTGCCCTGGCGCAGGAGCCGTGCCCCGTCTTTCTTCTTGTGCAGCCCCAGCCGGCCGCCTGGGTCGAAGTCGTCCGGCAGCCGCACCGTGGAGCCCGGCTTGACGCGCAGCGGCCCGGCGAGCCCGGCAGCCCACCCGGTGTCCTGACCGGTCATCCGGTTCCCTGCCCGCCGCCTGCAGTGGCGCCGGGGTGATCGATGTCTACGGGCGGCAGGTCCTGCACCTCCTGCTTGGTGATCGTGAGCTGGATGCCGTCGCCGGTGCTGGCTACCGCGCTGAGCGGGATGGCTACCTCCCGGCGGCCCCACAGGTGGCCCTCCTGCAGGAGCACATGGGTCACGTGGCCGCTGCGGCGGTCGATGACCAGCCCCTGGACCCGGCCGATGTGGCCGTCGGCGGCCTGGACATGGTCGCCGCGGTGCACGTCCACCTCCCCCGAAGGGACGCTGTCGCAGGTGACGTTCTGCGGGGGGATCCCGCCGGCCAGGCCCATGCTGCCCAGACCCATGCTGCCCATGCCGCCCATGCCCAGGCCGCCGCCGCCCGTGCCGTAGTAGGGCCAGTAGCTCACCTGGCCGGGGCCGTAGCCGGCGTAGCTGCCGGTTCCGGGTATGAACTGGGTTTCCTCAGCGGGGTCGAGCTTCTCGAACTCGGCCGTGGTGCAGCGGAGCTGGATCTGGCCGGCCGTCGCGTCGATGAGGTCGAGTGGGACGAGCCGGCCGGGGTCTTTCCGGTGCCCCGGCTCGACCACCAGATGGGTGACCGCCTCGGCGACCGGGTCGACGATCACGCGTGTCACCTCGCCGCAGGGCCCGTCGCTGCAGCTGGCCTCGGCCCCGATCGTGAACTGCGCCGTTCCTGCCATGATCTTCCTCTTACTCTTAGTCTTGATCAGTCTTGTCAGGCGCTGACGATGCCGGGCGAATCAGTCGTACTGGCGGTGGCCATCGGTGCCGGTGTCGAACGGGGCCGGGTCATGGGCATGACCGGTTCCGGTGAGCGCCGCGCAGGCTCGCCCTGGCCCCCGACGTCATCGGGTTCGCCGGAACTCACTGGACACAGCGCCTGGAGGCCGCGGTGCATGCCGTCCCGGCGCGCCGCGCGGCACTAGATCCCCCGCCCACGGCGAAGACAACCAGGAAGGCGGTGCCCGCCACAGGCCATAGCAGGACGCGCCAGGGCCAGGTCAGCTGAGGTGGCAACTGCTCCCGGGCGGGCATCTTCTCATCGGCCGTGACCCGGGCGAAGATCGACAGCATCGACGCGAGGTCAGGATCGGACCGGCAGAGCGCACGATCAGTACGCCGCAGAAGCCGCTCCTGGCGGTAGGGCAGGCTCATCCGGCGCCACCTGCGATCCGAAGGCGAGCATGCCCGAGATCACCTGGAGCCGCCGCGGCTGCGAGGAGCAGGCGGCGCGTGGCAGGGCCAGTATCCGGTGCGGCAGCGAGCCGGGCGGCTGTGCGGCGATCAGTCCAGTCAGAGACGCTCATCCGCTTTCTTCCCGGCCGTCGGCGCTCCCGCCGGGGTGATCGATGTCTGCCGGCGGCAGGTCCTGCACCTCCCGCTTGGTGATCGTGAGCTGGATGCCGTCGCCGGTGCCGGCCACCGCGCCGACCGGGATGGCGACTTGCTTGCGGCCCCACAGGTGGCCTTCCTGCAGGAGCACGTGGGTCACGTGGTGGTTACCGGGGTCGATGACCAGGCCCTGGACCCGGCCGATGTTGCCGTCGGTGGCGCGGACAGGTTCGCCGCGTTGGATTTCCACCTCGCCCAGGGGAACGGAGTGGTAGGCGACGGTCTGCGGGAGGTTCCCCGTGTGGAACGGCGCCAGGCGTGCCCCCACGCCGTAGTAGGGCCAGGAGAACATCTGTCCCTGGGCGTAGCCCGGGTAGATGCCGCTTGCCGGCAGGAAGTGCGTCTGTTTGGCCCAGCTGAGCCGGGCGAACTCCGCCAGGGTGCAGCGGAGCCTGACCTGGCCACCCGTGGCGTCGATGAGGTCGACCGGGACAAGCCGGCCGAGCCCGTGGGGGTGCTCCGGCCCGACCACGAGATGGGTGACCGCCTCAGCGACCGGGTCAACGACCACGCGGCGCACCTGTCCGCAGGCCCCGTCGCTGCAGCTGACCTGAGCCCCGATCACGAACCGTGCCGTTTCTGCCATGGACATCTTTCTCTCCCTCAGGCCCTGACCGGATGCAGGGCGCACCAGTCACACCGGCGGCGCCCGTCGGTGCCCGGCTCGTCGTTGCCGTCGCGCCTGATCTCCTGCCCGTAAGGACAATCGCTGCTGTCGTGGTAGACGAGGTCCCTGGGATCGGTATCGGTGTGGAACGGGACCGGTTTCGCTGTGCCGATGCCCTCGGGCCGGCCGGGGGCCGGGCTGGGCTCGGCCGCGGGCGGGCCGGCCTGCGCGGTGCCCTGGTTTTTCGCGGGGTCGAGGATCTTGTAGGCGGCGAGTTTGACGCGGTCGGTGATCAGGAACCAGATGATCGCGTATCCCCAGACGACCGCGGCCCAGCGCCAGCCGAGGGGTGTCATGAAGATCCCGTAGACCGCTATCAACGTCGCCAGGGTCTGCGTGCCGAGCACCGCCGCCAGCAGAATGCGCGCGGGACGCACGGACCAGAACGGGCCGCGGGTGCGGGCGAGGAAGATCGTCAGGTGCCCGGCCACGGACAACATCAGGTACATCAGCGTCTGCAGCTGCGGATGACCGAGGTGGAAGACCCGGTCGCCGAGGTAGAACAGGCCGAACGCGGCGACGGGCCCGACGGTGCCGAGCACGCTCGCGATTCCCAGGACCAGGCGCATGTTCCAGGCCTCGGGCTGCTTCCTGTAGTGCACGTTGTCGTAGGCGATGGACAAGATCGCGCCGTCGTTGAGCAGCGCCAGCATCACGATCATGACCGCGGTGAGGGGAAAGAAGTTGAAGATCAAGATGACGAGGGTGACGAACAGCAGGACCCGCAGCGTCTCAGCGATGCGGTAGATCGCGTAGCTGTTCATCCGCTGGAATATCTTCCGGCTTTCCTTGATCGCGTCGATGATCACCGACAGGCCGGGTTTGGTCAGCACGATGGACGCCGCGGCGCGCGCCGCGTCGGTGGCGCCGGACACGGCGATGCCGCAGTCGGCCTTCTTCAGCGCGGGAGCGTCGTTGACGCCGTCGCCGGTCATGCCGACGATGTGGCCCCGCTGCTGCAGAACATCGACGATGTGGTACTTGTGCTCGGGAAACACCTGCGCGAACCCGTCAGCGTTCTCGATAGCTTCCGCCGCCGCCGGGCTCTCCTCGCGCTTGGTATCGCCCAGACCGGCGGCATCCAGGATGCCGGTGCCCATCCCCAGGGCCCGGGCGGTCTCCCGGGCGATGGCCACCTGGTCCCCGGTGACCATCTTGACCGCCACGCCCAGCTGCCGCGCCGTCGCGATGGTCGCCTTCGCATCCACGCGGGGAGGGTCGGACAGCGGCAGCACCCCGAGGAACTGCCACGGGCCGTCCCCGTCGGCGCGGGCCACGCCCAGCGACCGGAAACCGCGGGCCGCGAAGCCGCCGACCGCGGTGTCCACAGCGTTCTTGACCTGCCCGCTGCCGGCCGTCAGCGCCATGATCACCTGCGGCGCGCCCTTGGCCACCTGGAACGTGGCTCCGTCCGCGGCGGTCACGTCGGCCTCGGTGCGCTTGCGCACCGCGTCGAACGGCCGGAAATGGGTCACCTGGTAGCCCGCCAGCGCCTGATCGTCGTCCAGGCCGGCCAGGACAGCCAGGTCGATGGCGTCGTCGTCATCGGCGCGGGAGGCCAGCGCGGCGGCCAGGATCACCTGGGCGGCGGTGACCTGGCCGACGGCAAAGGGATCGCCCAGGGTCAGCTTGTTCTGGGTCAAGGTGCCGGTCTTGTCCGAGCACAGCACGTCCACCCCCGCCAGTTCCTCGATCGCCACCAGCCGGCTCACGATCGCCTGCTTCCTGGCCAGCAGCCGCGCGCCCACGGCCATCGTCACCGACAGCACCGTCGGCATCGCCACCGGGATCGCGGCCACGGTCAGCACGAGAGCGAACTGCAGCGTGTCCAGGACCGGGTTGCCGCGGATGATCGAGACCACGGTGATCACCGCCACCAGCGCCACCGCGAGCAGGATCAAGTACGTGCCGATCTGCAGCACCGCCCGCTGGAAATGGCTGACCGTCCGGGCGTCCTGCACCAGCTCCGCCGTCTTCCCGAAGTAGGTGCCCGCACCCGTGGCGTAGACCAGGGCGCCGATCTCGCCCTGCTTGATGACCGAACCCGAGTACACCGCCGCGCCAGGCCCGGCCGTGACGGGCAGCGACTCCCCCGTCAGCGCGGACTGGTCCACCTGCACCGGGTCGCCCGCCAGCAGCCGCGCATCCGCGGGCACGATGTCGCCCATCCGCATCCGGATCACGTCACCCGGCACCAGCTCACGCGACGGCGGGGTCACCCACGTCCCGTCCCGCCGGACCCGGCACTTGACCGCCAGCTGGGCCTTCAGCGCGTCGATGGCCTTCCCCGCCTGATGCTCCTCCCAGAACCCGACCGCGGCGTTGGCCACCAGCAGCACCAAGATGATGAAGAAATCCGGCCAGTGCCGCAGCACCCCCGACAAGATCACCGCCGCCTCGATCATCCACGGGATCGGACCCCAGAAATACGTCAGCAGCTTCAGCAGCGGATTATCTTTCTTCTCCGCGATCTCGTTCGGGCCGTACTTGGCCAGCCGCTTCCCCGCCTCAGCCTGGCTGAGGCCATCCGGTGACGACGACAGCCGCTTCTGCACCTCCGGCACCGGAAGGGACTTCAGGTCATCCTTCGCATCCGGCTCCGGGCCCGGCTTGCCTCCGGGAGCCCCCGCCCGGGCGGCCCCGGTTTCCTTAACAGTGCTCATGCGTTTCTCCCGGCCGCGACGGCAATGCGGTCACCCGCTGGCATCTGGCTGTCGTGGCATTCCTGCGGGCAGGCGCTGGTTCCCCGGGCTGACCGCCCGGCAGGAACCCGGTCACCGGAGAGGCGAGGACGGCCCGTGACAGCCATCTCACCGCGGCGGCGGGCGCGTCGGCCGCGGTCTCCCGCCGGCACCAGGTGGTCGCACTCAGATCCTGACGCCACCCGGCCAGGCGACCGCGCGTCATCTGCTTCAGGCAGCGGCCCTCTGCCAGCTGCGGCGCCGGTGAACCCGGCGGCGGCACGATCGAGAAGAAGGCCGCACCGGCAGGCTATACGCCAGCGAGCACGGTGGCCGGGCGGGTCATAGACGCTCATCAGATCGTTCCTCGCATGACTCGGCCGAGTCACCAAGGTCCGGAGCGACATTTTCGGGGATTGCCCTGAGATAACCATTCTCAGCGATCAGGGCAGCTCTTCTCCCAACCTACGCGCAGCGGGCAGATAGCGGTAGGGCGCCACTGCACTTCCTGCCCTGCTGAGCACACGATGGATCATCCGGGCCAGGAGGTTCCCGCCTGCGCGCGGCATCAGCAGTGTTCGCGAGACCGACCCGGTACGGCCGGCGCCCTCGGCGTAAGGTCAGGGCCCCGGTGCTGGCCCGGGCACAGGGTTGTGCCAGCGCCCGTGCGGCGCGATGAGCGCATCGGCCTCTTCCGGCCCCCAGCTGCCCGGCAGGTAGGGGCGGGCACGGTTGTGGTTTTCCAGAACGGGCTCGACGACCGCCCAGGCGGCCTCGACGGCGTCCTCGCCAGTGAACAGTGCCCCGTCACCCGCCAGAGCATCTGCGAGGAGGCGTTCGTAGGGCTGCTCCTCGTCCGGCTGCGCGTTGAGCAGCACGAGCTCACGCTGGTCGCCGGTGAATTCCTCGCCCGCGCGCTTGACCCGGGCCGCGAGGGCGATGACCGGGTTGGGCGAGAGCCGGAAACGCAGGTAGTTGGCGCGGCCCTGTGCGGGTGCGGAGTCGGTGAACAGCGGCTGCGGCGGCGGCTTCAGCTCGATCAGCACCTCCGCGGCGGTCTGGGCCAGGCACTTGCCCGACCGCACGTACCACGGAACTCCGGCCCAGCGCCAGGAGTCGATGAACAGCCGGAGGGCGCAGAAGGTCTCCACGTCGGAATCCGCTGCCACACCCGGCTCGTCCCGGTAGCCGGTGAACTGGCCCCGGACCACGTCACCGGCGGCCAGCGGCCGCATCGCCTTGAACACGTCGAACTTCTGGCTCTGCACGGCGCCGAAGCCCTGATAGGCGGGCGGTTCCATCGCGAGCAGCGCGACGACCTGGAACAGGTGGTTTTCCACCACGTCCCGCAGGCAGCCGGCGGTCTCATAGAAGGCACCGCGACCCTGCACCCCGAATTGCTCGGCCAGGGTGATCTGGACGCTGGCGACGTAGTTCCGGTTCCAGATCGGTTCGAGGAAGGTGTTGGCGAAACGGAAGTACAGGAGGTTCATGATCTCCTCCCGGCCGAGGAAATGGTCGATGCGGAAGACCGCGGGCTCCGGGAACGCTGACCGCACGACGCGGTTGAGCTCCCGCGCCGAGGCCAGATCGCGCCCGAACGGCTTCTCGACGACGACGCGCGCGCCGCGGGCCAGCCCTTCGCCGCGCAGCCCCTCGATCACGGTCGCGAACAGCGCGGGCGGAATGGCCAGGTAATGCACCAGATGGCGCGCACCGCCGAGTACCCGCCGGAGCTCCTTGAACGTGCCGGGATCGCCGTAGTCACCATCGATGTACTCCATCAGCGACAGCAGCCGGTCCAGGGCATCGCCGTCGCCGATGCCGGCACCGGCCTGCGCAATGCTGTCCCGCGCGCGGTCACGGAGCTGTGAAAGATCCCACCCCGAGGACGCGACCCCCACGACCGGAACGGCCAGCGTTCCCCGCTTCACCATCTGGCAGAGAGCAGGAAAGATCATCTTGTAAGCCAGATCGCCCGTCGCGCCGAAGAACACAAACGCATCGGCCGCAGCCACGCCCTCATCACTGTCGCCCATCATCAGCCATTTCTTTCCCTCGCACTGCCGGCCGCTGCGCGGGCACGAGTCTTGTACGCCGTTTGTAGCCGGAGCCGCGCCACAACCCCAGATCGATCTGCAACGATTGCCGCTCCGCGGCGATCACAAGGGGAACCTCCACGGCTCATCTCCTGTCCATGACCTGCGGGAAAGGGGCCAGGGCTTGCCTTAGCGCGGGTGCGGCCGCCATGAGGATCAGGCCCCGGCGAGCACGATGGCGGCGAACTGGCCGGCGTCCAGGCTCGCGCCGCCGACAAGGAACCCGTCCACGCTGTCGGCACCGAGCAGCGCCGCCGCGGTCCCGGGCGTGACGGAGCCGCCGTACTGGATCCGTACCGCCGCCGCCGCGTCCGGCCCGGCCAGCTGCCCCACCTCCTCCCGGATCGCCAAGCACATCTCCCCGGCGTCGCCGGGCGTGGCCGTCTGGCCGGCGCCGATGGCCCAGAGCGGCTCGTAGGCGATGACCGCCGAGGCCACGGTCCCGGCCGGCCGGCCAGCCAGCGCCGCAGCTACCTGCCAGCGCACCTTCGCCACGGCAGCTCCGTCACGGCGCTCCCCGGCCGTCTCGCCCACGCACAGGACCGGGCGCATCCCGTGACGGTAGATGGCGTCGACCTTGCTGCGCACGACCTCGTCGGTCTC
>JALYVS010000247.1 GCA_030853115.1 Actinomycetota bacterium | reverse complement strand
CACCATCAGCGGGGTACCCATTGACGGCGCGGCGCTGGCCGGTGGTGCTGCGGGCGCGGTGCGGGATGCGGGCAGAGCGGAAGCGGGCGGGGCGCCTGGGACCGGTTGCGGGGTGCTGCTGCACGACGCGGCGCGGCCGCTGGTGGACCAGCGGATCATCGCGGACTGCGTGGCCTCGCTCGGGCGGCACGACGCGGCCGGGGTCGCGGTGCCAGCCTCCGACACCATTGTGATCACCCAGGGTGACGTGATGCACTCGGTGCCGCGCCGGGAAACCCTGTTCCGCTGCCAGACGCCGCAGTGCTTCCGGCTGCCGGTGATCGTCCGCGCCCACGAGCTGGCCGCAGCCGACCCGGACTTCGCGCCCACCGATGACTGCGGCGTCGTGCTCCGCTACCTGCCGGACGTCGACGTGCATATCGTCCCGGGCAGCGAGCGCAACCTCAAGATCACCTACCCGCAGGACCTCGCCGTCGCCGAGGCCCTGCTGGCCGATCCAGCCGCCGCTGATCGCTGAGGGGCCCCCGCGGGCGCGGACCGTACTGCCCGGCCACTAGCAGCGGACCCGCACCCTTGGCGGGCGCGGGCCGCGTACACCGGCGGGCGTGGGCCGCGTGCACCGGCTAACCGCGGACCGCCTGCTTCACCAGCGTGCGGCCGAATTCCCACATCAGCCCGCTGCCCCGGCTGGCGTCCTCGAGTACCTCGCCGAACGCCTCGGTGAACAGCTTGACCTCGGTATCGCCGATCATCAGCGGCGGGATGAGCTTGATCACTTCCATGTGATCGCCCGACACCTGGGTCAAGATGCGGTGCCGCTGGAACAACGCCACCACCACCATCTGGGCGAACAAGCCCACCCGGGCCTTCTGCAGCATGTTCCAGCTGGTCCTGGCGCGCAGCGACGAGGGCTTGTCGAATTCGAGCCCGATCATCAGCCCGCGGCCGCGCACGTCGGCCAGCACGTCGAACCGCTCGGTCATCGACGCCAGCGCGGCGCGCAGGGCCTCCCCGGTCCGCGCCGCATTCTCGACCAGGCCCTCGTCGTCGAGCACGGCTAGCGAGGCCAGCCCCGCCGCCATGGCCAGCACGCCGCCCTTGAACGTGGTGCTGTGCACCATGACCCGGTCCATGGAGGAGAAGACCTTGTCGAAGATCCATCCCTTGGCCATCATCGCGCCGACCGGCACGAAGCCGCCGGACAGCGCCTTGGCCACGGTCACGATGTCCGGCACGACCTCCTCGTGCTGGTAAGCGAAGAACTTACCGGTGCGGCCGAACCCGCTCTGCACTTCGTCGCAGATGAGCAGCGCGCCATGCTCGCGCAGCAGGGCGGACGCCGCGGTCAGGAAACCGGGCGGCGGCATATGCACGCCCTTGCCCTGGATGGGCTCGATGATGAGCGCGGCGACGTCGCCCCGGCGCAGTTCCGCTTCCAGGGCTTCGATGTCGCCGAGCGGGATGGAGGTGTCGGGCAGCAGCGGGGCGAACCCCTGCCGGAACTCGGCCGAGCCGTTCACCGACAGGGATCCGGTGGTAAGGCCGTGGAACGCGTGGTCGCAGTAGAGGACGCGGCTTCGCCCGGTGGCGTACCTGGCAAACTTCAGGGCTGACTCCACCGCTTCGGTGCCGCTGTTGCAGAAGAACACCCGGTCCAGGCCGGGCGCCTTGGCCAGGAGCCTTTCCGCGAGCAGTCCCGGCAGCGGACCGCAGTCGAACTGAGTCCAGTCCGCCAGCTGAGCGTCCAGCGCATCGTGTAGCGCCCTGCGGATCACCGGGTGATTACGCCCGGCCGCGAACACGCCGAAGCCGGCCAGGAAATCGGCATACTGGTTGCCGTCGGAGTCGTATAGGTAAGCGCCCTCGGCTCGTTCGTAGACCTTGTCGAAGCCGATCGTGTGCAGCACCTTCGGCTGCTGGGGGTTCAGGTACTTGCCGTAAAGCTCGTATCCGTCGCCGCGATGGGCCGCGAGCAGGGCCGGGAGATCGAAATCCATGCTTTATTCTCTCCCCGCGGTGGCCGTTCGTTCCCCGGCCGCGTCTAGTTGCCCGACACGGGCGTCGGACTCGCGGCCGCGGCGGTGCAGTCTCCGCGGGCTGGTGAGGAACCCGCTGCCCCAGCTCATGTGCATGACGGCCAAGACGACCGGGACCCGGATCCGCACCACGGCCGGCACCCCACGGGCCAGTCTGGTTCCGACCGCGGTGATCCCGGCCAGGTACGTGACGGGGACCACGAACCCCGCCGTCAGCCAGCGGACACCAGGTGGCGCCCCGGCCACTATCCCGGCCAGCCCGGCCAGGCCGGCCGCCAGTCCCACCGCGACCAGGCCGGCCGCGCCCGGCGGGGCCAGGTACCGGAAGCTGGTCGTTTCCGGATGCTCGCGGACGATCACCCGGCGCCAGCGGCCATAATGGAAGTACTGCGAGCCAAGGGTGCGGATGCTGGTACGAGGCCGGTAGGTGACGCGGAGCTCCGGATCGAACCAGATCACGCCGCCCCGGACCCGGATCCGGAAGTTCAGCTCCCAGTCCTCCGCGCGGAGCATCTCCTCGTCCCAGCCGCCCGCTTGCTCGATCGCCTGCCGGCGGTAGACGCCAAGGTAGACGCTGTCCACGGGCCCGGCTCCGCCGCCGGTATGAAAGGCCGCCGAGCCGACGCCGGCCTTGGACGTCATTCCCCAGGCCACAGCCTGCTGGAACGGGCTCACGCCTTCGGCCGCCATGACGCCGCCGACATCGGCCGCGCCGGTCTCGGTCAACGCCGCGACCGCGGCCTTCAGGTAGCCGGGCGGGAGCAGGGCGTGCCCGTCGATCCGGGCGATCACCGCGTGCCGCCCGGTCCGGACGGCGAGGTTAAGAGCCGCCGGTATCTTCCCGGTCGGGTTGGCGATCACGGTAATCCGCGCGTCGGCGTCGGCAAGCTCCCGCGCGATCTGCTCGGTCCGGTCAGCCGACGGCCCGACCGCGAGCACGAGCTCGAGCTGGCCCGGGTAATCCTGCCCGAGCACATGGCCTACCGACTCCGCGAGGTACCGTTCCTCGTTCCTGACCGGCATCACGGCGGACACAGGTGGATATTCCATAACGCTGGTCACCGTACCGCAGCCAGCGCCGGTGTTGACCCCGGTCCGAAGGGCCAGTCCTTCAGACCGGGGTCGCGGCGTTCTACAGGCCGGGGTCCTCCAGCATTTCGGTGACGAGGGCGGCGATCTGGGAGCGTTCGGACCGGACCAGGGTGACGTGAGCGAACAGCGGGTGTCCCTTGAGCTTCTCGATCACCGCGATCACCCCGTCGTGCCGGCCCACCCGCAGGTTGTCGCGCTGCGCGATGTCGTGGGTGAGCACTACCCGCGATCCCGAGCCGATCCTGGACAGCACGGTGAGCAGGACACCGCGCTCCAGCGACTGCGCCTCGTCCACGATCACGAACGCGTCGTGCAGTGACCGGCCCCTGATGTGGGTCAGGGGCAGCACCTCGAACATGTCCCGGTTCATGACCTCATCGATGACATCCTGGGTGGTGACGGCGGACAGGGTGTCGTAGACGGCCTGCGCCCACGGGCCCATCTTGTCGGCTTCGGAACCGGGAAGGTACCCGAGTTCCTGGCCGCCGACCGCGTAGAGCGGCCGGAACACGATGACCTTCCGGTGCTGCCGTCGCTCCATGACCGCCTCGAGGCCGGCGCACAGGGCCAGCGCAGACTTACCGGTGCCGGCCCGGCCGCCGAGTGAGACGATGCCGATCTCCGGGTCGAGCAGGAGGTCCAGCGCGACACGCTGCTCGGCGCTCCGGCCGTGCAGCCCGAACGCCTCCCGGTCGCCCCGCACCAGCTGCACGGACTTATCGGGCTTGACCCGTCCGAGCGCGCTGCCGGAGGACGAGCTGAGCACGAGGCCGCTATGGCAAGGGAGATCCCGGGCCGCTTCGCAGTCCAAGGTGCCTGATTCGTATAGCTGCTCGATCTCACTGGTGCCGACGTCGAGCTCCGCCATCCCGGTCCAGCCTGAATCCACCGGCAGCTCAGCGCGGTACTCCTGAGCGGCCAGCCCGACCGCCGCGGCCTTGACCCGCAATGGCAAATCCTTGCTGACCAGGACGACATCGTCGCCCTCGGCCGCCAGGCTGAGTGCTACAGAAAGGATCCGCGAGTCGTTGTCCCCCAGCCGGAACCCGGCAGGCAGCACCTGCGGGTCGGAATGGTTGAGTTCGACTCTGACCGTGCCGCCCAGCGTCCCGACTGGTAGTTCCGCGTCCAGCCTGCCGTGCTCGATGCGCAAGTCATCGAGGTGCCGCAGGGCCTGGCGGGCGAAATAGCCCAGCTCGGGATGATGCCGTTTGGCTTCCAGCTCGGTGATGACGACGATCGGCAGCACGACCCCGTGTTCATCGAAACGGGTGATGGCTGCCGGATCGGCGAGCAGGACGCTGGTGTCGAGTACATACGTACGGCGACCTTGAGGATTGACCACGCAGACTCCCCTGGGCGCCGGGGCAGGCCCGGCGCCAAGACAGGACACAGACGTGTCGGATGGGCCGGGCCTGACCCTCAAAGGGCCGGGCCGGCCCTTCTGTCATCTCGCCTGCACCCAAAGCGCGAAGCTCAGAGATTCGAGGGCCCTCCCGGGAACGGCGCCGAGCCGTCCACCACTACCGAAGGTACCCGTGTTCGCGTGACGGCAAAAGCACCGCTGGGTTACTAACCATCAAACCTGCGCTTAACCTGCGGTAACGTGCCGGATCCGAGATTTCGTGTCAGATGATGGCGAAGGCGTTCAAGGTAGGCTCCGAGAGGCCGCCAGGTGGCCCGGGAGGCCCCAGAGCCGCGACGGAAAGCCCGTTACGAGCCGAACCTCCGATTGCGTGCCGCATAGGAACGAAGTGCCCGCAGGAAGTCGACCTTGCGGAACGCAGGCCAGTAGGCATCGCAGAAGTAGAACTCCGAATGGGTGCTCTGCCAGAGCAGGAAGCCACCCAGCCGCTGCTCACCTGACGTGCGGATGACGAGGTCGGGATCCGGCTGGCCCGCCGTGTAGAGATGCTCGGCGATGTGCTCGACGTCGAGCACCTCGGCCAGCTCCTCGATCGTCGTGCCCCTGGTCGCGTGGTCCTGCAGCAGGGAACGCACCGCGTCGGCGATCTCCCGTCGGCCGCCGTAGCCGACCGCCACATTGACCAGCAGGCCGGGATAGTGGGCGGTGGCGGCGGCCGCGTCCTTCAGGACCCGGACCGTATCGCCGGGCAGCAGGTCGAGCGCGCCCACCGGGTTCACATGCCAGTGCTCGACGACCAGGCCCTGCACGGTGTCCTCGATGATTTTCAGCAACGGCACGAGCTCGGTCTCGGACCTGGTCAGGTTGTCCGTGGAGAGCAGCCACAGGGTAACGACCTCGACTCCGGTCTCACGACACCAGTCGAGCAGCTCGAAGATCTTGTCCGCGCCCTTGCGGTGCCCGCTGCTGACATCGGGGAACCCCGCCGACTTGGCCCACCGCCTGTTCCCGTCGCACATCACCCCGACGTGGCGAGGGATGCTGTCCGGTGACAGGGAAGCCTCGACCCGGCGCTCGTAGAGCCGGTAGGCGAGGTCACGAAGTCCCATGCTGCGGCCTTCCTCATCACCGTGATGATCTAGCAGAAACGTATCCAGCGAATGGAACGCTTCAATCCGCGACCGAGGTTCCGCGGCGTTGCCTGGCGTACCGCACTCGCGGCCGCAGGATCTCCGGACCCTCGACGCCAGGGACCGTAGTCGCCACCCTATCGCCGAAATCGAGATATCCGGGCCGGTTCGGTGGCGCCAGCGTTGATGCTCCGGGTAATCGTGAGGAAAAAGAAGAGCGTTTCTGTCTTAGAACCCGAGGGGACACTGCTGTCTGGGCGGCCGGGTCCTCAGGAAGCAGGGCACCGCCCGGGCCGCGGAGCGGTGTACTGCTGAGCTGGGATGCCGGCCGCCGGCTCTCGTCTTAGGCCCCTGGCGCGGCGCCGCCCGACCACTCCGAAAGGGAAATTTGCCGCTGATATCGGGCGATGTCGAAGGGCGGTGTAAACCGTTTTCTAAGCCGAACGTTCAGGCGTTTCCCGGTCCTTGGTCCCGTACTTCCTCGACCTGCTGAAGCGCGGCCCTGAGCCGCGACAGCCAGGCATCGGCGTTCTCTCCAGTCAGCCGCACGCACCATGCCAGCGCGTCGCTGCGGCTGCGCGCTACGCCTGCGTCGACGAGCGTGTCGAGGACCCGCCGCTCGGGCTGGCGAAGCCTAGTCATCACCGGGACCGACATGGTAGTGAACATCTCACCCGCATCCGCGCAGGTAACTCCCCATGACACCTTGCGCCGGAACTTATGCTCCGCTTCGCGCGCGATCTCGATACGGAGGCCCCGGGTCTCCTCGCGGAACCTGCGGATCCGGCCTTCGGCTGCCGCTGCCCGCTCCGCGGGGGACGCCGCGGCCAGATCCGGAGCCGCTAGGGCCCCGACGACGGTAATTTCCTCACGGTCGACCTGAATATCGGGGGCGGCGGTGAACCAGTCAGCGGGCAGCCGCCCGCCGAACCAGCCACGCACTTCTTCCGCGGCACCGGCTCGCCCGGACCCGCCCGATTCACCTGACTGGCCGCCGTGATCTGAGGCGGTCTCGGCACTGGCGTTCGTCTCGTGGCCCGCACCGGGCGCGTCATCCGCCGGGCCGGGACTTACTTGTTCTGTATTCATGTAATTATGATTACACCCTTTGCCGAAGCGCGTCAATCGCGGCGTTCCTGACCCGCCCGTCATACCCCGGATCGCCACGCCAGGGCGGTGGCAAGAGCGTCCGGGAGCGGCTCCTTGGTAGGTGTCCGTCAGGCTGGCGACCGGTCCTGACGATGTCGTGGCATTGCTGTCCGCGTTCCGCGGTGGTGAGTTCGCTAGGCCCGGTTCCGTCGGCGTCGCAAATATCGCAGCAGCCTCCTGATGAGGAAGATCATGTCGTCACCTCCTTGCCACTTGCGGCGTTCGCGGCCCGCTCGTCGCCAGCGGGCGCAACAGGCTCCGCCGCTGGGTCGCGAACTGAGCCGGGTGCTGGATCATACCGCCGTGGTCGCCGGGAAGTGCGTAACCAGCCGGGAGCAAGCCGGCCGTGGAGCCGGGCCGAGGAGGAGCCGGGCCCAGGAGCCGGGCGGAGGAGGGAGGGATGGAGGGAGGTAGGGAGGTAGCGGCGGCCGTGATTAGGCGAGGCCCGCGGCGACCGCGGCGGCGATCCGCGGGCTGACCCGGATCGCGCCGGCGAACTGCGAGCCCAAGCTGGCCGGTACCAACTGAACGTCCATGCCGGGCTGAGGCGCCTGGATCATCCACCCGTTGCCCAGGTAGATAGCGACGTGGGAAATGTAGCCAGGGTCGGTGGGGTCGGTGTGGTAGAAGAGCAGGTCGCCGGGCTCGAGCCGGCTGACGGGCACGGCCAGCCCGGTCCTGGCCTGGTCGGCGGCCACCCGGGGCATGCTCACGCCCGCCTGGGCGAAGGACCACTGGACCAGCCCTGAGCAGTCGAATGCGGCCGGCCCGGAGGCGCCCCAGACGTACGGAAGACCCCGTCTGCTCTCCGCGGCGCGCAGCGCGGTCGTCAGCTGGGCCGTGGTCAGCCCGGCCGTCGTCGAGCCCGGCCCGCCGGTGACGGTTGATGACGACAGCCCGGCTGAGGATGGGCCGGCCGTCACCTGGGTCACCAGCGCCTCGACCGCCGCACCGGACGGCAGGACCTTCTTGATCCGGACCAGCAGCGACGCCACCTCGGCCGGCGGCGCGCTGATGACGATGGCGTTCGAGGCGGGGGCCCCCAGCGACCTCGCGGTCGCGTCCGACACCACGGCATCGACCCCGCCGATGCCTACCGTGCCGAACGCGACGACGGGCAGCCGCTTTTGGGTACGTCCCGCCGCGGTCACCGCGCCGCCCAGCGAGAGCCGATCCAAGGTGCCCATGGTGTAGGACACCGCGATGCCGCCGTCGGCCACGCCCTGCCACAGCGGATTGGAGGTGGCCATAGCCCGGGCCGCGTAGCCACGGAAGGTGGACGGGTCGACGCCGAGCACGGCGGCGTAAGCCCCGTTGATCTTGATCTTGGCGGCTTCGATGGAAACGACGCTGGTCACCGCGGGCTGCCGCGCCATGCTGGCCCGGACCTGCCCGGAGAGCGAGAACGGCGCGACGACCAGCAGGTCCGCCTGCCGCAGGCCGTGCAACGGGACGACCTTCGCGGATCGGGCCGACGTGGTGCTGGCCGGCGCCGGAGCACTGGCCACCGGCACCGCCATCGGCTTTCCGCGGCCTTCGGTATTCCCGCCGAGCAGGGGCACGACCGACCCGGTGCTCTTGACCTGGGGGGCCCTGGAGCTCGGGACGACGGCGTGCAGCCCGCTCACCCGGGCCGGCGCCCCGCACGCCGTGACCAGCACGGCACCCACGATGACCCCGATCAGCACTTTGATCACCCCGCGAACCGGGTGGCCGGAAACCGCGGCCCGTCCGGGTCCCAGGCCGGTGATCCGTCGCCAAATACGGCGGCCGGTGTCGGTGAGCGCGTGCATCTTACCCACGATATGTCCCGAAGCCCCCCGCGGTGGTCGGCCGACCCGATCGGAACAGGCCAGCTGGGAGCGATGGCGCCATCGGGGGCGAAGACTAAGACGGAACGGCCAGGGCCTGCCTGAGCTGCTCCGGGGTGGTAACCGGAGCCTGGCAGGTGAACTGGCGGCAGACGTAGGCGGCGGGCGCCCCGTCGACCAGTCCCCGGCCGGTGAGCAACGGCACGGTGGCCTCGGTACCGTCCCCGAGGGCCAGGACCGCGCCGGGGGTGGCCGCGCGCAGCGC
>JALYVS010000699.1 GCA_030853115.1 Actinomycetota bacterium | reverse complement strand
GGCTCACCCAGCCCCCCGGCCATCGACGCCAGGACCTGGTGCTCGCTGATCAGCGCCCGCACCAGCAGGCTGACGTCCGGATCGCGCCTGGCCGCCCAGAAGAGCGTGCGCTCCTCCGCGCGGGCATGCGGCAGCACCTCATCCGCGAGGAAGGCACGCAGCAGGTTCCGCACCGGGCGGACCGGGCCGCCGCTGTCCGCCGCGGCGGCCAGCACGCCCGCCCAGTGATCCAGCACCTCCCGCAGTTCAGCGTGCCGGGCCATGAGCGCTTCCCGGGCCCGTGCCGCCCTGGCGGTCTTGTCCGCCGTGACCATCGTCTCACCCGTTCCTCTCCGGCCAGCCCTGGCCACCAGCCTCTCATTTAATACTACCGTCCTTGTTAAAACCGGCGATGCGGCACGGACGGCGGTGCCGCGGCCGGCTGCGCAATGCCGGCCAGCGCCATCCGGGCGCCACTGGCAGCGGGAAACGGGCTTCCGCGCTCAGCGGGAGGCTGTCGCGCCCGCGATGGCTACCCCGGGGGCGCGATCGCCGCCGTGCTGGCCTCCATCCGGATCATCCTGCACGCGCCCGTTGACAGGACCTGCGGTTCATTTTTACTATAGACTTTAGTAAAAAGATCCGAGGAGGGTGATTATGACTGAGGTGAGCCTGACACCACCGCATGGGCGGCCGCCGGGGCCTGCTGGCCTGACCGCACGGCCGCCGCTGACGCTGGCCGAGGAGCACGTGCTCTTGCTGTGGCAGGTCACGGCGAGCGCTGAGAAGCTGCTGACCGCGACCGAGCATGGCCTGTGGCCCGGCACGGAACTGGCGGCGCTGGCCGGCTACGCCCAGGCCGAGGTGCTGCGCCAGGTGTCTGACGAGGAGGCGCTGCTGTTTCCCGCTGTCCCCGCCCAGACGGTGGCCGGGCTGGCCAGGGATCACGTGCGGCTGCGCGCTGCCGCCGAGTTGCTGGCCCGGGCGGCCGCCGGGGAACAGCCCATGTCCCCCGCCCAGCTCGCCGCCGCCGTCCGCGACTTCGTCGTCCAGCTCGAGCGGCACCTGCGCAACGAGGACGATCTGCTCGCGCCGGGCCGCGCGGCGCGCGGCGTGCCGGGTACCGTGAGCCTCGGCGGCCACCCGCACGAGTGGTACCCGCTCACCGAGGGACCCGTGGCCGACCTCGACGCGCTCCCCGCAGACCAGGGCGGTCGCCGCGGCTGTAGACCGGCTGCTGCGGATGCACCGCGGCGAGCAGGTCGAACTGCAGTCCGGCACCGGCCTGGACCCGGTATGGCGGGAGATCAGCGAGCTCAGCCCGGGCGGCTACCAGTTCACCGCCCTGCATGACGGACCGGCCCGGTGGCGGATGCAGGTCACCCGCCGCCAGGCAGCCAGCTGACCGAGCGCGCGGGCGCGTATTCCGCGCCTGCGCCGTCACGGGCGGCGCGAGCGACCGGGCGTGCGCGGAAAGCAGAGATCAGACTCGCACGAGGAAGCATCCATGGCAATCGCGATACGAACGGCTCAGAGGACGTGGGAAGGCCCGCTGGCCAGCGGCACCGGGACGGTACGGATGGGCAGCGGCGCGGCGGGTGAGCTGGCCGTGACCTGGGCGGCCCGGACCGAGCGGGCCGACGGGAAGACCAGCCCGGAGGAACCGGCCGCCGCGGCGCACTCCGCCTGCTACGCGATGGCGCTGGCACTGCGGCTCGGCGAGCGTAAGGCCATCCCGGAACGGCTGGCCATCACCGCCACCGTCACACTCGGCCAGGCCGGCGACGTCCCTGCCATCGCCTCCTCGCACCCCGGCGTGACCGCCCAGGTCCCCGGCCTGGACAAAACCGCCTTCGACACGGTGGCCGGCGAGGCCAGCGACCTGTGCCCGGTCTCCCGGCTGTTCGCCGGGGCGAAGGTCACCGTCGGCGCCACGCTGGAGCCCGCACCGTGACCGCCGGCACGGCCATGGCGCTTGCGCTACCGCAGCCTGCCGAAACCTCGCTCACCGCCGTGCTCCTGCTCGCGACGGCCGTCTGGATCGGCGGCCTGGTCGCCATCTTCGTGGTGGCCAGGGTCGCCCGCGCCACCTTGGGGCCCGCGGAACGGGTGGCGTTCTTCCGCGGCCTGGGCCGTGCGTACGGGCTGGCCGGCGGGGTGGCGCTGACAGCGGCGCTGGCCAGCGGGGCCGTCCTGGCCTCCACCTACCGCTGGGACGGGCAGCTGACCGCCAGCGCGGTGGCCGCGGCGGGCCTGGTGGCCGTGACCG
>JALYVS010000698.1 GCA_030853115.1 Actinomycetota bacterium | reverse complement strand
GCCCAGGCCCTCAACGTGCTGGGCATGCTCGCCGCCCGGGCCGGAGATGCCGCCGCGGCCGAAAGCTACCTGCGGGACAGCCTGGCGCAAGCGCGGCAACGGCCCGAGCCCGGCGCCGCCGTGGCGGCACTGAACAATCTCGCCCGGCTGCTCGCCGAAACCGGCCGCGGCCAGGCAGCTCTGCCGGTGGCGGCCGAGGCCCTGGAGCTGGGCCGCGAACTCGGCGACCAGCACCGGGTGGCGGCCTTGCACACGAATATGGCCGACCTGCTGCACGCGGACGGTCAGCGCGATGCCGCGATGGCCCACCTTAAGGAGGCGGCGAAACGATTCGCCTCGGTCGACGTCGGCGACCCGCCCCGGCCGGAGATCTGGACGCTGGTCGAGTGGTAGCGGCCGGGCCAGGCCGGCGTGGCCTCAAGGCCGCTGGCCTGCCAGCCAAACCGTGACATGGACGGGCTCAAAGGCCTGATCGACGGTGGCAGCGAGCTCGTTCTGCATCGACGGCAGGTCAACCGAGTCCCTGAGCCGGTCAGCGAAGGCAGCCACTGTCGCCTCGGCGTCGTAGTGCGCCCGGTTAAAGCGCTGGTCGGCCACCCGCTGAATCAGCTGGCGCAGGGGGTTGAACAGCACCGCCGCGATCAGCGTCGAACCCGCCACCCCCACCTGACCCGGGAACGGCAAGACCCTGGTGGCTAGCGTCACGACACCGAGGTACACGCCGATGATGAGTCCGGTGACCAGCGCATAGGACAGCGTGCGGCTGATGATCCGGTCGATCTCGTACAGCTGGAACTTCAAGATGCCGATCCCGAGAGCGATCGGCAGGGCCGCGATCCCCGGCGCGACCGCCGCGCTGATGATCCGCCACTGGCTCGGCGGGTCATTCGGCTCAAGGACGCTCACCGTCAGGCAGAGCACGAACACGACCGCGCCGCTGTAGAGCCACTTGAGCTGCAGGCGGCGCTCACCGCCAGAGCTGCGGTATTTCGGCACCTGCGCCACTAGCCACACCGCCCAGCTGACGAACAGCGCGAAAAAGCCCGCGTTCTCGACGAGCAGCCAGATCAGGCCCGAGCCGCTGGGATGCTCGATGCCGGCCGGCGTCCCGTCGGCAGACCTTCAGCGGCTGCCCGAGCGCGGCGATGGTCCATGGCACGAACATCAGCGCCCCGTAGGCCAGGCCGGCCGCGAACAGGATCCCGCCCGTTCGGCGCCAGTGACCGGAGGGCAGGCACCCGTCGGGGAAAAGCCACAAGCAGCCCGCGATCAGGACGAGACCGCCCGCCCAGGCCGGCTGGAGCGCGAGAGCCAGGCGGCCGAGCGGCAGCGCGCCGCGATGGAGCCGGTAATCAAGGATTGAGTAAGCCACCGCACCCCGGTCGACGGAGAACAAGATGGCGGCCCCGAGCAGGATCCAGCCGAGCGGGTGGCCAGGCCGCCGTACCGCCACCAGCATCCCGATCGCGACCGTCGGAGCAGGGCCGTGGTCGCCAGAAGCTGGCTGGTGGAAGCCCCCGATGACGCGCTCAGGACCAAGGCGGCGACATTGACCGCGAAGGCCAGCGTTCCGATCCCGATGGCGGACCGCGCGGCGACCAGCGACGACGAGCTAGCGCGCGGTCCTGGTGTCCTTCCACCTGCCGGAGGCTATCGGCCGAACGTTCCGGCATCGTTACGAGCGGGCCGGGCGCCTGAGCTGACGGGCAGAGTCGCAGATCGGCTAGAGTCCGACGCTGACCAGCACCGTGACATTCCCGGCGCCGGGATTGACGGTGAGCTGACCGTCCAGGGCGATCAGGCTAGTCGAGGTCACCGTGATCGTCACGCTCTGGCCAGCGGTCAGCGAACCTGAGGCTGGGGAGACGGTCAGGTGGCCGGCCAGCGCGGATCCGGCCGTGATGGAGTAGCTGCTGACCGGCCCGCCGCTCGCGGTGATGGTGAGCTGTCCGGTGGCCGTGCCGTTGACCGAGACCAAATCAAGGGTCGCGGGCGAGATCGTCAGGGTGCCCTGCCGCACCGCCGGTGACGAGGAGGACGAGCGGCCCGGCGCGGTGGAGACCGCGGAAGGCGATGAACCGGCCGAGACGACCGAGGTCGGAGACGTCGCGGAGCCCGGCGTGCCGGGGGTTCCCCGCGGAGAGAGCGAGGTCACCTCACCGGTCCGCGACGGCGAAGGAGTCAGCCCGGCGCCGGCGCCCCCGCTGGCGCCCGCGGCGCGGTTACCGGCGGACGGCCCGCCGTGAGCCGCGGGC
>JALYVS010000029.1 GCA_030853115.1 Actinomycetota bacterium | reverse complement strand
ACCTGGCCAGGCCGCGCCTGACCAGCTCGGCGTCGAGCCTCGCGCGTGCCGCGCTCAAGGTCGGCTCTCCCCCCGGTCAGGCCGGCCCGGCCCGCTATTGCCCTCACTCAGCTCGCCCAGGATGTCCCTGAGCCGCCCGTGCACCTCCTCGAGCACAGTGACATGCTCAGCGGCAGGCAGCCCCGGCAGGCGGCTCAGCCCGGCCACGGCACCGTCCACCCGGTCGTCACCTGTCGGCGGCAGGGAAACGTTCTGTTCCGGGGGGGCGACCGCCCGGGACACCCCGATCACGGGGGGGCTGCCCGCCCCCCCGTACCCCCCTGGCGGGGGCGAGCCCCCGGGGTCCTCTGGCAGGGGGCCCTCGTGTGAGTAATTCTCGTTCATGTGCGCTACCCTCCGCGTGGAACGCTACCGTCCGATGTTGACTAGAGCGAGGCGCCACATGGCTTCAGCGCAGGAGTGCCGCGAGGCGCTGCAGACCCTGACGATCCGGCTGGCGGAGATGAGCCCCCAGGACCGGTCCAGCTACTTCGGCAAGCGGTCGATGAGCTGCCATGTAACCGATCTTGACGTGACGTTCATAACCAGGTTCACCGACCAGGGCGCAGAACCGGTCATCGAGGCGGCGCCGGACGATCCGCCGGCCGACATCCGGCTGACCGCGGTCAGCGACGACGTGCTCACGCTGTCCGCGACTCCGGCCAACATTGCCCGGATGTGGCTCTCCGGCCGGGTCAAGGTGCAGGCCAGCATGCGAGACCTGCTCGCGCTGCGTCGCCTGTTGTAACGGACGTCCCGCTAGAAGGGCGCCGCGTGCCGGGGCGGCTGGGCGGCGGGCACCGGGATCGGGCGGCGACGGCGCACCGCGAGCACGAGCGCGACAACCAGCAGGATTATGCCCACCGCGATCACTCCCGCGAAGGCCGTCATCTTGGGTACCGAGGTGGGGAGCGATGCTCCCCAGCGGAGCACCGCGCTACCTGACCACGCCCGCTTCGCGCAGCTCGGCGATTTGCGCGGCGGTGTAGCCGGCTTCGGCGAGGATCTCGTCGGTGTGCTGGCCTAGGAGCGGCGGCGGCCGGCGGATGCTGGCCGGCTGGGCGCTTAGCTTGAGCGGGGACCCCAGCGTCTTGATCGTCCCGGCGACCGGATGCTCGATCTCGACCACCATCTCGCGCGCCGCGACCTGCGGCTGGTCCAAGGCGGCGGCCACGGTATTGACCGGGCCGGCCGGCACGCCGGCGGCGTTCAGCAGGTCCGTCCATTCCGCGCAGCCCCGGGCCGCCAGGGCCGCCTCGATACGCGGGATCAGCGTGCCGCGGTTGCGCACCCGGTCGGGGTTGGTGGCGTAGCGCGGGTCACTGGCCAGCTCCTGCAGCCCGGTCGCCGCGGTGAACCGGCGCCACAGCCCGTCGC
This sequence comes from Actinomycetota bacterium, assembly GCA_030853115.1. GTDB lineage: Bacteria > Actinomycetota > Actinomycetes > Streptosporangiales > Streptosporangiaceae > Palsa-504. Next base: position 24,726 of record JALYVS010000029.1, on the reverse strand, counting down.
TGCCGACCGCCACCATCAGCGGCGCGTCGGCGGTCGGGAACACCTGGTACGGGGTGAGGCTTTCGTGCGCGCTGCCGTGCGGGCCGGGCGTCACGCCGGTTGCGAAGTACTTGCCCGCCACGTAGGTGAGCCAGGCAATCTGGCCGTCCAGCAGCGAGATGTCGACCAGCTGGCCCTGGCCGCTGGCTTCACGCGCGTGCAACGCGGCGAGGATGCCGATCAGTGCCCACATGCCGCCGCCGATGTCAGCCGAGGAGGTGCCGCTGCGCACGGGCTCGCCGCCAGGTTCGCCGGTGACGCTCATCATCCCCGATACGGCCTGCGCGACGGCGTCGTAGCCGGGCAGCTCCGCGTTCGGACCGGTCTGTCCGTACCCGCTGATCGAGGCGTAGATCAGCCGACGGTTCCGCCGGGCCAGCTCCTCGTAGCCTAGGCCGAGGCGCGCGGCGGCGCCGGGCCGGAAGTTCTCCATCAAGATGTCGGAGTCCGCGGCCAGCCTGCGGACGATGTCCCGGCCGCCGGGTTCTTTCATGTTGACGGACAGGCCGCGCTTGTTCCGGTTCACGGACAGGAAGTAGGCAGCGTCATCGCCCTGAAACGGCGGACCCCAGCGCCGGGTGTCGTCGCCGTGCCAGACGTCCTCGACCTTGATCACCTCCGCACCGAGGTCACCGAGGATCATCGTGGCGAACGGCCCGGACAGCGCTCTAGTCAAATCGAGCACCCGGAGGCCGGTGAGCGGGCCTGAGACGTGCTGGGTTCCCATTACCGATATGTTATCGAGTTATGGGAGACCTGATCCTGCTGCGACACGGCGAGACCGAGTGGAGCCTGGCCGGAAAGCACACCGGGCGGACCGACATCCCGCTCACCCCGGTCGGCGAGGCCGCGGCCGCGGCGCTGGCGCCGCAGCTGTCTCACCTGCCCATCGTGGCCGTCTTCACCAGTCCCGCCCGCCGCGCGGTCACGACCGCGGCCTGGGCTGGCCTGAACAACGCCAGCCCGGACCCGGACCTGTGGGAGTGGGACTACGGCGGTTACGAGGGCCTGACCACAGCCCAGATCAAGGAACAGAGGCCCGGCTGGTACCTATGGCGGGACGGCGTGATCCCCGGGAACGCCGAGCACCCCGGCGAGACCGTCGAGCAGGTGGCTCAGCGGGTTGACCGGGTGCTCGCCCGGGTCATGCCGCTGCTCGCTGGAGGCGACGTCGCCCTCGTCGCACACGGGCATGTACTGCGGGTCCTCACCGCCTGCTACCTGCGACTCGAGCCGTCTGCCGGACGGCTGTTCCGGCTGGACACCGGGACAGTCAGCTCGCTCGGCACCGAGCATGACGAGCCGGTCATCGCGTCCTGGAACATCCCGCACGGTGCCTGACGTGCTCACCTGGTTCACCAGCCACTGCTCACGCAGGACCGCCCCTGAGGCTTGACGCTAAGGCTTCCTGGGTGGGGCGGGTCTCCTCGCGCATCCAGCTCAGGTAGGCCGCCGACCCCGTCACGATGGGCAGCGCGACGATTTCCGGCTCGTCGTAGCTGTGCCGTTCGGTGATGAAGGCGGCCAGCTCGTCGTACCGGTCGGCCGGGAGCTTGAGCAGCACGAGCCATTCCTCGGCTCGCTCCAGCTCTCCGTCCCACCAGTACATCGACGCCACCGGGCCAGCCACCTGGGCGCAGGCGGCCAGCCTAGACTCGACCGCGGCCCGGGACAGCTCCATCGCCTCGGCCCGCGAATCGGTCGTCGTCTGCACCTGGAGGTACTGCCCCTCAAGGTCCACCATGGCACATGATGCTACGCCCCGCGGGCCCTAGTACGCTGTCCGCACGCCGCTGAGCCGCGGCGAGGGCGGGGAGAAGAGCGCGTGGAACTTGTGCATTCCGGAAAAGTCCGGGAGCTGTACGCTGACGGCGACGACCTCATCATGGTCGCGTCGGATCGGGTGAGCATCTACGACGTCGTCCTGCCCACCCCGATACCGGGCAAGGGCAACGTACTGACTCAGCTCTCGCTGTGGTGGTTCGGGCAGCTCAGGGACGTGATCCCCCATCACGTGATCTCCGGCACCGACGTACCGGAGCAGTGGGCGGGCCGGGCCATCAGGTGCCGCCGCCTGCAGATGCTCCCGGTGGAGTGCATTGCCCGCGGCTACCTGGCCGGGCTCGGGATGGCCTCCTATAACGAAACCGGCACGATCTCAGGCCTGCCGCTGCCGCCGGGCCTGGTCGAGGGTTCCCGGCTGCCTGAACCGGTCTTCACGCCGACGACCAAGGCGGTGATGGGTCACGACGAGCCGATGACCCAAGCCGATGTGGTGGCGCTGGTCGGCGGGCCGGTGGCGGCCGAACTCCAGCGGGCCACGATGGAGGTGTACCGGCGCGGAGCGCAGCTGGCCGCGGCGCGCGGTGTCATCATCGCGGATACCAAGCTGGAGTTCGGCCTACTCCAGGACGGAACCGTGATGCTGGCCGACGAGGTGCTCACATCGGACTCGTCCCGGTTCTGGCTGGCCTCGGAATGGCAGCCCGGCCGCCCGCAGCGCTCACTGGACAAGCAGTTCGTCCGCGACTGGTCCTCGACGCTGGACTGGGATCGCCAGCCGCCCGGTCCGGCTATCCCTCCCGAGATCGTGGCCGCGACCCAGGCGCGTTACCAGGAGCTGTTTACGCGGGTCACGTCGAACGGCTAGTCATGGCCGGCCGGCGTCATCGGGTTGACTTGACGCAGGTGTAAGCGCCGTACAGCCGGCGCTGGAAGGTCGCGTTGACGATCTCGAAACCCGCCGCGGTCAGCATCGGCTCGAGCAGCCAGCGGAAGGTGCTGAACTCGGTGCGGATATGTTCGGCGTAGTCCGCACTGGTGTAGCCGTCGGCGGGATCGGCGGCGGCCTGGCCTAGCCAGCCGGTGAACACTTCCGGCGCCTCGGCGGGGCCGAAGTCGTAGATCAGGTCGCGGAGCCGGAGCACGCCGCCGGGTCGCAGCATCCGGGCGATGCGGTCCAGGGCCAGCGCCTTCCAGAAGTCGGGCAGCTGATGCAGCGCGTTGCGGGTATACACGCCGTCCGCGGGGGGCCCAGAGCGCTGGTAGCTGAGGAATCCGGCCCGCACGCAGTCCAGGTTTCGCAGCCCGGCCGCAGCCGAGCGCTGGCGCAGGGCCGCCAGCATCGCCGGCGAGACGTCCACCGCCGTCACGTACCCGAAGCGACGGGCGGCGGCCAGCGTGAACTGCCCGGAGCCGGCCCCGAGGTCGACGACGGCGGAGGTCCCGTGCAGGCCGCACGCCTCGAAAGCGGCCAGGTCTTCGGCCGGATCGGGATACCCCTGCTTGCGGTCGAAACCCGCCACGAACGCCGGGTCCAGGTGCTCGGGGCCCGCGTGCGCCAGTTCATCGATCATCCATGAATCAGTCACCTGGCCATTGTCCCCCGGCCCGCAACCGGTTTGCGGCTGGAATGCGGTCGATCCATCGATACCGTATAGTTCATTTTCGTGATATCCGAAAATGAAGTGACTGGATCCGGGAGCCGACGGCCGGGGCCGGTGCTCGCACTGCAGAAAACGACGCACCACACCCTGCACGCGCTGGGCGCGGCGCTGGCCGACCTGAACCTCAGCGCCGCCGAGATCAACACGCTGGCCAACCTCGGTGGCGGTGGCACCGTCAACGTGCGCCAGCTCACCGAGCAGACCGGGACCAGGGCGAGCACGCTGACCGGCGTGCTCGACCGGCTGGAGGGCCGCGGTTACCTGACTAGGGAGCTCGATCCAGCCGACCGCCGTTCGTTCCGGCTGCCGCTGACCGAGACGGGCCAGGCGGCGGCCGAGCGGGTGCTCTCCGCCGTGGCGGACCTGGAGCGTGTTGCGCTGGCTCGCCTGTCCGCACCCCAGATCGCCGGCTATCACGCCGTCATCACCGCCCTGCAGGAGGCCTGCTAATGCCGCACCACCCGATACCGCAGGGAACGCACGGCTCCCCCGACGCCGAACTCGCCGCGATCCTGCCTGCCATCACCGGCCCGGCCGGGCAGTTCCGGCACCGCCAGCACATCCACCTGGCCTTCCTCGCGGTGCAGCGTTATGGCATGCCCGCGGCCGTCGGCAAGATCTGCGGCTGGATCCGGCAGATCGCCGCCTACGAGCGGGCCCCGCAGAAGTACCACCACACGGTCTCCCGCGCCTGGGTCGAGATCGTCGCCCACCACCTCGGCGCGGACCTGGAGCCACAGTGCGCCGACTTCGACGTCTTCGCCGGGCGCCATCCCGCACTCCTGGACAAGCGCCTGCTCAGCCAGCACTACCGGTCGGCGACCCTGGCCGCCGGCCCGGCCAGGGTCGGCTGGGTCGAGCCTGACCTGCTGCCGTTCCCCTGGTCCGCTCAGGGCAGCACGGCAGGCTAATGGTTGCCGCGCGGCAGGCGGTGCGGGCCCGGCGGATGACGCCGGCCAGCGGAAACAGAAACCGTCAGGACCGCAAGCACGGCACCCCACGGGCCGGCCACCCAGATCGGCCACGGGTAGATGAGCTGTCCGGCACTGGCGCAGACCAGTACCCAGATCACCAGGTTGACCGCCACGACGGCTCCCCAGATGGTCCACAAGATCCTGAGCGGAGCCGGGCATCCGGCTCGCGGTGCGGAGACCGGCCGCTGCGCCACGGGCCGGGTAACCGGCGCAGCCGGGCCCGGACGGACCGCCGGGCTCGTCTCGGGCAGATCCGAGTACAGCGGGGTGAGATCGCCGTAGGTCACCGCCTCCGAAGCCTGGCCCATCCGGTCGAGGTACTCATCCAGCTTCAGGCGGCCCTCCTCCAGCGCGGTACGCAGCCGCCCGATTGCCTCCTGCCGGTCGGCATCGGAGGCCCGCATCTTCTCGTGACCAGCCATATCGTGATTTGCCATAACGCCTTTCGCCCTGATTGCCCCGGTACTGGCACTTCCAGGATAAGCGTGCCGGGGTCCGCGCCTGCGCGATCAAGGTGGCGACCTGTTCCTCGAGCGCCACGGCGGCCAGGCGGTTATCGATCGTGACATGCGGGGCGGCGGGCTCGGTGCCGAGCCGCATGTCGATGCCGAACTGCTCGAAGTTCGCGACCTTAGCCGCATCCCGGGCCAGCCCCCGAGTTACGAGCCGCTGGCGCAACGTGGCCTCGTCTGACCTGATCCAGACCAGGTGCACGGTCCCGCCGCCCAGCTCGGCGACCCAGGACCGCCAACCCTGTCCGTCGTGGATCTGCCCGGTGAAAGGGCCGGAGAGCAGGACCGGGCAGCCGTGCGCACGGATCTCGCGCGCGGTCGCCGTCATCCCCGTGTACTCGTGCACCTTGATGTGCTCGTCGTACCAGCGTCCCTCGCGCTCGCCCGCGGGGCGGCGCGCGGAGGCCAGAGCCGCGGCCACGAACGGCCCGTACATGGTGTCTTTGTCGAGCAGGGCCGGCGTCGGGGCCAGGGCGGCGAGCAGCAGGCGCGCGACCGTGCTCTTGCCGGCGCCCGGCGGGCCCGCCACCACCCAGGCCGCTGCGGGAAGGTTCATAAGCCCAGGATGCCCTAGCCGGGCGCGGGCCCGCGCACAGGATCTCAGGGGCCGGCTGCCCACGCCACCGGGGCAGGGCCGCACAATGTCGGGATGGCAACTCACGTCGCACTGCTGCGCGGGATTAACGTCGGCGGCCGGAACAAGGTCCCGATGGCAGAGCTGCGCGAGGTGGTGACCTCCCTCGGGTACACCGGGGTGACGACCTATATCCAGACCGGAAACGTGTTGTTCAGCACGACGAGCATCAGCCCCGCGGAGCTGGCCTCGGCGCTGGAGTCCGCTATCGCCGGCGCGTTCGGGATCCGGGCTCCGGTCGTCGTCGTGACCAGGGATGAACTCGCCGGGGTACTGAAGGACAACCCGTATCCCGATGAGCCGAACCCCAGGCTGGTACACGTGGTGTTCCTGAGCGCCGGGCCGCCGAAGGACCGGCTGGACCGGATCGCGGCCGCCGAGAGCGCGGCGGCGGCCAAGGGGGGCCGGGACACGGTCATCGCCACCGGCCGTGCCTTGTTCCTGCACACGCCGGACGGCTACGGCAATAGCGAGCTGGCTCAGGCCGTGTTCCGTATCATCAGCGCGCCAGGCAAGCAGAAGACAGAAAATCTGGTGGCCACGGCCAGGAACTGGGCCACCGCGACCAAGCTGCTGTCCCTGAGCGACGAGAAGTAGGCCACGGCCCCTTCGACAAGCAGGCCACGCCCCTAAGGAGAGTCAGTGACGAAACGAGCGGTCTTGGTAACGGGTGCATCCCGGGGCATCGGCCGGGCGGTCGCGCAGGCGTTCGCGGAGCTCGGCGACCGGGTAGCGGTGCACCACCGCGATTCGGCCGGGCTGGCTGAGCAGGTGCGGGCCGGGCTGCCGGGCGGCGGGCATACGGTCGTCCAGGCCGACCTGGCTGACGCCGAGGCCGTCCGGCGGATGGTCGACGCGGCGGCCGCGGACCTCGGTGGCCTGGACGTGCTGGTGAACAACGCCGGGATATACCTGGGCCACCCGATCACCGAGGTGTCCTACCAGCAGTGGCAAGACACGTGGCAGCAGACCCTCGCCGTCAATCTCACCGGCGCGGCCAACGCGACCTGGTGCGCCGTGCAGTACATGAAGGACACCGGGGGCCGGATCGTCAATGTCACCTCGCGCGGCGCGTTCCGCGGTGAGCCGCGCCATCCGGCCTACGCGGCCAGCAAAGCGGGCCTGAACGCGTTCGGGCAGTCAATGGCGCGCGCGCTGGCGCCGCTGGGCATCGCGGTCGGCACGGTCGCGCCGGGATACGTCGAGACCGAGATGACTGAGGCTGACCTGAATTCACCGCAGGGGGCACAAATCCGGGCCCAGAGCCCGTTCAACCGGGTCGCGGTGCCGGAGGAGATCGCTGCGGCCGTGGTATACCTAGCCTCCGACCAGGCCGAATGGGCCAGCGGAACCATCCTCGACCTTAACGGAGCGTCATACCTGCGCTAGCGCGTCACAGCGCAGCGACTTAGATGAGCTGGCGCCTGCGAGGTGGCGCATTTTGATCTCGCCCTTACTGGCTCTCGGGCGTGATGAGCCCGGTCTCGTACGCCAGGACCACCGCCTGGACGCGGTCCCTGAGGTTCAGCTTGGCCAGGATATGTCCGACGTGGATCTTGATCGTGCTTTCGGACAGGTGCAGCCCGGAAGCGATCTCGCGATTGGACTGGCCCCGCGCGAGGAGCCCGAAGACCTCGCGTTCCCGGTCGGTGAGCGGCTCCAGCAGGCGGTCGCGCCGGGTGGCCCGGCCGGGGTCGGGCAGCAGAGGCACGAATCGGTCGATGAGGCGCCGGGTGGCTGTGGGGGCCAGCACGGCCGCGCCGTCGGCGACGGTGCGGATGGCGGCGAGCAGATCGGCGGGCGGCGCATCCTTCAGCAGGAATCCGCTCGCGCCGGCTCGCAGGCCGGCATACACGTAGCGGTCAAGATCGTAGGTGGTGAGGATCAGCACCCGGGCCGGGCCGCCGCTAGCGGTGATGGCGGCGGTGGCCTCGATGCCGTCCGCGCCGGGCATCCGGACGTCCATCAGCACGACGTCAGGTCGCAGAGCTGTGGCCATGCTGACCGCTGCGGTCCCGTCGCCGGCCTCTCCGACGACGGCGATATCGGCTTCGGCTTCGAGGATCATCCGGAAGCCCATCCGTACCAGTGACTGATCATCGACCAGCAGGACCTGGATCACGTGCTGAGCTCGGAGTCCAGCCGCAGGCGGGCTGAGACCCGCCAGCCGGCCGGGGACCGGGGCCCGGACTGAACCTCGCCGCCGAAGGCCAGCACCCGGTGCCGCATTCCGGCGAGCCCGCGCCCGGTAGTGTCCGGCCGGGGGGCGGTAGCGCCTGCGCCGTCATCCTCGATGTCCAGGCGCAGCTCGCCGGGCAGGTACAGCAGCCGCACGACCGCGCTCGCACCTTTCCCGCCGTGCTTGAGAGTGTTGGTGAGCGCTTCTTGCACCAGCCGGTAGACGGTGAGCTGTACTCCGGCGGACAGGTCGGCGGGGTCACCCTGAAGCTCATAGCTGACCGGCAGGCCGGCGGCGCGCACCCCCGCGACCAGGGCGTCGAGCCCGCTGAGGTCCGGCAGGGGCTGCCGGCCGCCGTCCAGTTCGGCCGAGGCCGCCTCGTCAGCCCCGGTCGGCCCGCTGAGCAGCTGGCGGGTGTCGGCCAGGGCCTGGCGCCCGGTGGCCGAGACGGTCCGCATGGCCTCGGCGGCCTTCGGCGATGAGCCGGCCGACGCGGCCGCGGCCCCGTCGCTGAGCGCGATCATGACGGCGAGATGGTGGGCCACGATGTCGTGCATCTCCCGGGTGATACGAGCCCGTTCGGCGGCGGCCGAGAGTTCCTGCTGCTGATCTCGCTCGCGTTCCAGCCGCGCGGCGCGATCATGCAGTTCCGTCAGATAGGCCCGGCGGGTGGCCGAGTAGAGGCCCAGACCGAGCGCGGCCGCGACCATGCCCGAGCCGAGGATCGCCAATTGCCACCATTGACTGGTCGTCAGCCGGATCGCCGCGACGATGACCCCGCCCTCGAGCAGGGCCGCCGCGGTGAGAGCCCGGCGCCTGGACTCCTGAGCCGCGACCGTATACAGAGCGACCACCAGGGCCAGGCTGACGACCAGGCGAACATCCCACAGTCCAGCCGCGGCCGAGACGGCGAAGAGCCAGCCGAAGACGGCGCTCGGCCAGATCCGGCGCACGATCAGCGGCACCGTCAGCGCCGCCACCACGAGGATGGCCAGCGCCGCCGGCCCGACCTGAGCGTGGACGAGATGGGGCAGCGAGAACAGTGCGACCGGCACAGCCACCAGCACGTCGAACATCCACCAGCGCACCGAGCGCGCTGGTGGATGCCCGAACAGCGGGAACGTGTTCACCTCAGCAATTCTCTCCCCGGATCAGGCATCGGCGCGCCGCAGCCGCCACGCCGCGACAGCGATCAGCACGACCGCGTAGGCGCACAGGACACCGAAACCAGTCCATGGCGCCAGCGGGTTAGCCAGGCCGCGTCCTCCTCCGAACAGCACTTCCCCGGCGTTGGAGGGGAGGTACTGCGCGAAATGGGACGACCACGAGGAGGGCAGCAGGTCAGTGAGGGGCGGAATGACGAAGAACGCGGCGACGAAGCTGGAGATCCCGGCGGCGGTGTTGCGCAGTATCCCGCCCAGCGCCATCCCGATCATGCCCGCGACCGTCGCGTACAAGGCCGCGCCGATGACCGAACGCAGGGCACCAGGAGCCGAGATCGAGGCGTTCAGGTGATGGCTGCTCAGCAGGGCCTGCCCCAGGAAGAACGACACGAAGCTGGTGATCAGCGTGAGCGTGAACACCACTCCCGCGAACACCGCCAGTTTCGCCCACAGCATCGGCAGTCTCTTAGGCACCACGGTGAGCGAGGCGCGGATCATCCCCGTGCTGTACTCCCCGCTGATCAGCAGCACCCCGAGGACGCCGATCGCCAGCTGCGCGAACAGCATGCCGTTCAGGCTGGTGGAGATCGGATTGAAAGTCGCCCGGTCCGCCGCACTGAAGGTGTGGTACTGGCTGGCGGATACGGCGGAGAACAGCGCCCCGATGCCGATCGAGAGCACGACCGCGGTGAGCAGCGTCCAGACCGTCGAACGTAGCGACCGGAACTTAATCCATTCGGACCGCACGACGCGTGCCTGGGTAACCCGCAGCGCCTGCTGGCCTGTCGCCGGGACCGCGGTGGGCGCGGAGGTCAGGGACGTGCTCATGCCGCCACCTCCGCCGCGACGTCGGCCGAGCGGTATTCCACCGATTCCTCGGTCAGCTGCATGAACGCCTGCTCCAGGGAGGCCTGGTGCAGGGCCAGCTCGAACACGGGCAGGTGAGCCTGCCAGGCCACGGAGCCGATCTGCTCGGTGGTCAGGCCCTGAACGCGCAAGCGGTCAGATTGTTCGCTGGTGATCGTCACGCCCGGCCCGAGCAGCAAGTCCCGCAGCCGGATGGCCTCGGGTGACCGGACGGTAACCGAGCTGCCCGCGGCGCGGGCCACGAACTCCTCCACCGTGGTGTCGGCGATCAGCCGGCCCCGGCCCACCACGATCAGCCGGGTCGCGGTCTGGGCCATCTCGCTCATCAGGTGCGAGGACACGAACACCGTGCGGCCCTCCGCGGCCAGCGCCGTCAGCAAGTTGCGGATCCACAGCACGCCTTCTGGGTCCAGCCCGTTCACCGGCTCGTCCAGTACGACCACCTTCGGGTCTCCCAGCATCGCCGAGGCGACCCCGAGGCGCTGGCCCATCCCGAGCGAGAACCCGCCGACCCTCTTGCCGGCCACCCCGCGCAGCCCGACCATGTCGATGACCTCGTCCACCCGCCGCCGGCTGATCCCGTTGGTCTGGGCCAGCGCCAGCAGGTGATTGCGGGCCGACCGGCCCGTGTGCACGGCCTTGGCCTCCAGCAGCACGCCCAGCTCCGCCATCGGCGCGACGGCCGACCGGTACGCGCGCCCGCTGACCCGGACACTCCCTCCGCTCGGCTCATCCAGGCCTGCGATCAGCCGCATCGTGGTCGATTTGCCCGCCCCGTTCGGGCCGAGAAAACCTGTCACCATCCCCGGCTGCACCACGAAGTCCAGGCCGTCAACCGCGAGCTTGTCACCGTAACGCTTGCTGAGATTCTTGACCTCTATCATTGACATCCTTTAGCTGGAAGATGATGTACCGGTTATCCCGGTCTGACATCACCCACGCTAGGCCAGCCATCCGGGCCACCGCGTCAGCCGTCTGGTCAGAGATATGTCCACCAGGTAGTACCAGGGGCCTAGCCCCGGAGGACGAAAAATGTTCCCGGGCTGATCCTTGCGGGCCAGCCCGGGAACGCTACGGTCAAGGGCTACAGCGGCCGTCGTGATGACCGGCGGGGGAACGCTGGAACAACCGGGCCCTTAGCCGGTCTTGACGTCGCTCTGGGAGAGCTTGATCACGTGCCACTCGCCGCCCGTGCCGTTGGCCTTGGTCGCCAGTGGCTTCGCGCCCTTGAAGGTGTACAGCGGCAAGCCGTTGTAGGTAATCTGCTTGGCCCCGTTCGCATCTGAGACCGTGCCCAGCGTGCCCGGTATCGTATCCGCCGCGCTCGCCACGGGCTTGCCCGTGGCCGGCGGCCAGATCGAGGCGCAGGAGCCGGTGCACATCGGGGAACCGCCCTTGGTGTCCTTGCTGTAGGTATACACAACCTGGCCGTTGGCCTCGGCAAGTACAAAGCCGACGGCCGATCCCTGCACGATCAGCACCGTCGACCCGGGCTGCGGCAGGCCGCTCCCCACCGCGGTGGACGGCTGACCGGCCGCCTGGGCCGTCGTGCTGGGGGTCGAACCCGAACCGCTCGACGACGATCCACCGCACGCGGTCAGCAGCACCAGCGATCCGAGCCCGGCCGCGGCTGCCCACCCGGTCTTGCGCATAACGTCTCTCCGTTCAGAGGTTCACAGGTTCCACCCGATCGATACGCGGGAAAGGTACCAGACCGCTGGCCGGCCGATGGCGTCTTCGCCGCTACTTAGTCATCCGGTCGCACAGCCAGGCCAGTGACATCGGGTAACGGTAGTCAATGCCCATGTGCCCGGCGTCGAAGAGCTCGAAATGTACTAGTCCCTCGGCCACGCCGATGTCCCGCAGGGCGGCCCGGAAGGCGGTGGCACCAAGGTCTAGGTGGTATTCGTCCCTGGTGCCCGCGTCGATCCAGATCGCTCGCAACCCCCGCAAGGCGTCCGCGTGCGCTGGCACCATCCGCACCGGATCCCAGTCCAGCCACCGCTGCCACACGGCCTGCCGTATCACTCCGGTCGCCGGGTCGAACGGCAGATCGACGGTACCGTCCTGGTGCGCGGAGAAGCATGCTGACACGCCGAGCAGGCTGAGCAGCGAGATGTCCTCTTCTTTGGTGAAGGCCACCCGGGAGGAGAAATCCGCCCACCAGCGCCAGATGTCGCCGTCGTAGCGGCGCAGGTGCCTGGCGGCGGTGGCGAACTCGGGAACGTAGCAGTACTCATAAAGCGTGTCGCCGGCGTGCGTGGCCAGGGCGCCGAACAGGTCGGGCCTGAGCATCGGCGTGATCATCGCGCCGAACCCGCCGCTGGATTTGCCCATGATCGCCCGGTGCGCGGCATCAGGCCGCGTACGGTAACGCGCGTCCACCCAGGGCACGACCTCGTCACACAGGTAAGAGTGGTACCGTCCGGTACCTGGCGAGTCGACGAACTGGCTGCCGCCGTAGCTGGTCCAGGCGTCGACGTACACCACGATCGCGGGAGCGATGTCGCCGCGGGCGAACCCCGCGTCGGCGGCCTCGGGGAAGGGCAGCCGGTAGGGCGACCTGTTCCGCCACATGGCCGCGTGCCCGGTATATCCCTGGATCACGTACACGGCCGGGTAGCGGCGGTCGGGCTCCTGGTCATAGCCCGGCGGCAGGTACACCAGCAGCGGACGCTCGTGCGGGTCACCGAGCGGGTTGCCGCGCAGCAGCTCGCTGCTGATGAGATGCTCGTCGATGCGGCCGGCGAGATCGGCGGACCAGGGCAGCACGGTTTCCTCCAAGGCTGAGCAGGGGCTGGGCTTATTCTTTCTATGCGAACGGACCCTGGCCCGGACTTCAGACGTCAAAGAAAACCGTCTCGCGCTCCCCCTGCAGCCTGATGTCGAACCTGAGCTCGCCCTCCGGCTCGGGCGCGGCGATGAGGGTGGCCCGCCGCGACGGCTCGGCGATGGAGCACAGCACCGGGTCCGCGGCGTTGGCGGTCTGCTCGTCGGGGAAATACATCCGGGTCACGACCCGGTCCAGCAGGCCGCGGGCGAAGACGGACACGTCCAGGTGCGGCGCCTCGATGCTGCCGTCGGGAGCGGGCAGGGGCCCGGGCTTGAGCGTGACGATGCGGTAGGAGCCGTCCGGCGCGGTCGGGCACCGGCCGAAGCCGCGGAAGCTCCGGTATCCCCCCGGGGTGGCGCCGCGCGGATCGTCGGGGTGGGCGAAATGCCCGTCGGGGCCGGCCTGCCACGTCTCGATCAGCCCGTCGGGGACGATGTTCCCCGCTCCGTCGTAAAGCCGGCCGACGATCGTGATCGCACCGGGAGTTCCCTCGGCCACCACGAACGGGCCGTCCGGCCACGGCAGCCTCATCGAGAAGTACGGGCCTACGGTCTGGGAAGGAGTCAGCCCTGGCACGTGTCTTTCCGCCCTCTCACGTGAAAACCGTCGCGCCGCGGCCTCGCAGCACGATGTCCCAGTGGTAGCCCAGGGCCCATTCGGGCTGGGTCAGCTCGATGTCGAAATCGGCGACCATCCGCTGCCTGGCCCTCTCCTCGGGTACCGAGTTGAAGATCGGGTCCAGCGGCAGCAGCGGGTCGCCGGGAAAGTACATCTGGGTGACCAGCCGCTGAGTGAACGCCCGGCCGAATAGCGAGAAGTGGATGTGCGCCGGACGCCAGGCGTTGTCGTGGTTTCCCCACGGATAAGCGCCGGGCTGGATCGTGATGAACCGGTACCGGCCCGCCGAGTCGGTGATGCAGCGGCCGAGCCCGTCGAAGTTCGGGTCGAGCGGAGCTGGATGGTGCTCGCGCCAGTGCCGGTAACGTCCGGCCGCGTTGGTCTGCCAGATCTCGATGAGCGTGTCGGGGACCGGCCGCCCGTCGGAGTCGAGCACCTGCCCGGTCAGGATAATCCGCTGACCTTGCGGCTCGCCGTCGTGCTGCGTGGTCAGGTCCGAGTCGGTGCCGAGGATCAGCTCGTCGCCGAGCAGCGGCCCGGTCACCTCGGTCAGCCGGTGCGGGAGGAGCACGAGCGGTTGTTCCGGATGACGCAGCCTGGTCGAGCGGTATCCGTCGAAATCCAGTGGCGGGTGCAGGCCCGAGGGCCGCTCGTACGACGGCAAGACCAGTCTGCCGGAGTCCGTGGTGGTCAGGGACGCCCTGACGTCGGCGGTCATTGGTGACTCCTTGCTTCAGTGCTGTGGAACCGCCGGAAGGCGGCAAGCTCCGCCGCGGTGGGCGCGGCGATGATCTCAGGCTCGGCGGCGATGGCCAGGTCCCAGCCGGTTCGCTCTTTCGCCGCCGAGGCGGACCCGCCCGGGTAAAGCCCGGTCAGCGTGAACTCGAGTGTCTGGCGGTCGGGCTCGAGCACGCCCAGGTCCGTGATGATCTTCTTCGGCCCGCTGCCGGTGAGCCCGAGCCGCTCGCGGTCCCCTGGGCCTGCCCCGTAACCGACAGAGGTGACGAAGTCCACCCGCTCGACGAACGCCCGGGTGCTTTGCCTGACCACCACGATCACCTCACGACACGAAGCGGCGATCTCAGGGGCGCCGCCCGCCCCGGGCAGGCGTACCTTCGGGTGACGGTAGTCGCCGCCGACGACGGTCGTGTTGATGTTGCCGAACCTGTCGATCTGAGCGGCACCGAGGAAGCCGACGTCGATACGGCCGGGCTGCAGCCAGTAGTTGAAGATCTCGGGGACGCTCACGACGGCGCTCGCCGTCTCGGCCAGGATGCCGTCACCGATCGACAGCGGCAGCCGGTCGGGTTTGGCCCCGATGGTGCCCGACTCGTAGATGAGCACCAGCCCGGGTGCGTGCGTAGCGCGCGCCAGGTTGGCCGCGGCACTGGGCAGCCCGATCCCGACGAAGCAGGTCATGTCGTCCCGTAGCGCCCGGGCCGCCGACACGGTCATCATCTCGTCGGCGGAGTAGCTGACTTCCGGGTTCGCCACGCTCGCCTGAGCCGCTCCGGGGTTCATCGCCGCCCCGCGGGCACCGCGTAGATGTGCTGGTGCAGCCACCGGGTGAAAGCCTCGCGATCCCGTCCGATGGCGTCCCAGGCCACGTAGTAGTCATTGTCGCGGACCGAGTACCCGAGCGCGTAGGACGGATGCGCGCCGCCTGCTGCCTGGGCCACGTAACTCACCGTCCAGCCGGGCAGCACGACGGCTCCGGGACGAGAGTCAAGCTCGTCGACGATCTCCTCGACGGTGACGACCGAACGCCGCGACGCGAGCACGGCCTCCTTCTGCACGCCGGTGATCCCCCAGAGCTGCACGTTCCCCGACCGGTCCGCCCGCTGGGCGTGGATGACCGCCACGTCGGGCCGGATGGCCGAGACCGCGGTCAGTGTCTCACCGGTGAAGGGGCAGGTAATCGGCTTGATGGTGGTCGCCGAGGCCAGGTCCGTGCTGAGCGCCTCAAGCCCGGTTCCGTTATAACCGCGCAGCACGGCGAACGGCAGGCCCGACGCTCCCGCGACGTAGCGGTTCGCCATCCCCGCGTGGCTGTGTTCTTCCAGCTCCAGAGGGCCGGGCCAGGAATTCTCCACGGCGTCCCGGAACCGGTGCAGCGAACCGACGCCG
This sequence comes from Actinomycetota bacterium, assembly GCA_030853115.1. GTDB lineage: Bacteria > Actinomycetota > Actinomycetes > Streptosporangiales > Streptosporangiaceae > Palsa-504. The sequence continues at coordinate 9,334 of JALYVS010000029.1, read as the reverse complement.
GGGTTACCGCCCCAGGAGAAGATGAGCTTGCGCGCGCAGCCCGCCCCGATGAGCTGGTCGTAGATCAGGTCCGGGGTCATCCTGATCAGCGTCAGGTCACGGCGCCGCTGCCTGATCATCTCGTGCCCCGCAGCGAACGGGATGAGGTGCGTGAAACCCTCCATGGCCACGGCGTCACCGTCATGGATCGCCCGCTCCACGGCCTCAGCGAGTGAGACGATCTCGGCCATCACTCTCCCGTCTGTTTGCCTAACCCACGATAACTCCTGAGCGGCCGCCATGAGTACAGACGTTCGCATGTCGGACGAAGGCCTAGGCAACCACGTTGCGCTAGCTGTCCCCGGGTGCCTCGGGGGTCGCGGGCCTCCCGGGTTCCTGAGGTTCCTCCGCCAGCGCGCGCTGCGCGATCGCGAAGGCCCGATTGGCGACCGGAACGCCCGCGTACACCGCGACCTGCAGCAAGATCTCCTGGATCTGCCCCGCCGTGAGGCCATTGCGCCGCGCGGCCTTGACGTGCATGGCCAGCTCGTCCTCGTGCTGCAGGGCCGCGAGGACCGTCAGCGTCACGATGCTGCGCTCCGGACGAGACAACCCCGGCCGGGACCAGATCTCACCCCAGGCATAACGCGTGATGAAATCCTGGAAGGGCTCAGTGAACGGGGTGGTCCCGGCCATCGCGCGGTCAACGTGCGCGTCCCCGAGCACCTCACGACGCACCCGCATGCCGCGCTCGGCGCGGTCTGCGTCATCCATAGGGCGGCTCCTGCAATTTCAGGGCTTGGTGGGCGTCCAGGGCCGCGGTGATCAGAACCTCCGTCGAACCCAGGTAGCCGGCCGGCTCAAGGGCGGAGTCGATCTGCTCGGCGGTGATGCCGGCTGAAGCCAGCCGGTCCTCGAGCTTGGGCACCGAGAGCAGCACGTCGCGCAGCGGCAGTCCCGCGCTGACAGCCCGCTCGCTCGCCTCGGCCACCAGCTCGTGGGCCTGAGCCGAGCCGAGGATGCCGGCCAGCAGCGAGGTGACGTGCTCCGCCAGCGGCAGGCCTTTGGTCGCGGCCAGGTTGGCGGCCATCCGGGAGGTATCCACGGTGAGCCCGGATAGCAGCTCGGCCGCCCAGCTCGAGGCCGAGCCGGTCAGCCGCAGCAGCGCGGTCAGCGGTTCCCATTCCGCATGCCAGGCGCCCGCCGCCCGCTGATGCTCCTGCTCGGCGGCGGCGACCAGAGTAGCGAGCAGGCCCGGGACCTGCTTGGTACAGCCGAGGATGGCGATCGCGGCCACCGGATTACGCTTATTCGGCATCGCGGAGGAACCGCCGCGGCGCGGTGGCTGGGCCTGACCCGGAGACGGGGCCTGACCCGGAGACGGGGCCTGACCCGGAGACTGGGCACCTGGTCTGCTTCCCGGGCCTTGGGTACCGCGCGGGATGATCGAGCCCTCGCTGACCTCGCCGACCTCGGACTGAGCTAGCAGGGTGATGTCTCTGGCGATCTTGCCGAGCGAGGCCGCGGTCCGGGCCAGCGCGGAGCCCAGATCGATGATCCGCAGCCGGTCGGTGTGCCAGGGCAGCACCGGCAGCGCCAGCCCGAGTTCGGTGGCGAGCAGCGCCGCGACCTGGCGGCCACGGTCGCCGAGCGAGGCGAGCGTGCCCGCCGCGCCGCCGAGCTGCACCGCCAGCCGCCGGGAGCTGACCGCCGCCAGCCCTTCGCGAGCCTCGTCCAGGCTGGTCAGCCAGCCCGCGGCGACCAGGCCGAACGTTACCGGGACGGCCTGCTGCAGCAGCGTCCGGCCGATCATGATCGTCGACCGGTGCTCTGCCGCCAGCCCGGCCGTGACGGCCACGGCCTGGGCCAGGTCCCCCTGGATCACCTCGATCGCCCGCCTCGCGAGCAGCATCGCGGCGGTATCGACAATGTCCTGGCTGGTAGCGCCGCGATGCACGGAGCTGACCGCCGTCTGGGGCACCCGCCGGGCCAGCTCACGAGCCAGCCCGGGAACCGGGTTGCCGGTCAGCGCGGCGAGGCCGCCGAGTTCGTCCAGCTCGAAGTTGGCGGCCTGAGCCGCGGCCGTGACCGCTTCCCCCGAGCCCGCAGGCGCCATCCCGGCCCGCTCGAGCGCACGGGCGAGCCCGGCCTCGGCGTCCAGCATCGCTTGCAGCCACGCAGTGTCGCCGGCCTCGACGCCACCCCGGGCGAAAACCCCTCCGAACAGCCCCCGCGAGTTCGGCTGTTTCTGGTCAGGCATATCCGAGATCAGTCCTCTCCGGTATCCTGCGTCACCACGATAGACGCCGGGAGTCCTCGTTCGGCTACCAATGCTTTAGCCGTTAGGTTTGATGATTTAGGGTCTGATCATGACAGAGCATGCACCGGGCGATGCCCGCCTCCTCCAGCGCCGACACCTAGTCACCGAGATCCCCGGACCCGTCTCGCTCGAGCTCCAGGCCAGGCGGGAACGCGTAGTGGCCCGCGGGGTCAGCTCTTCGTTGCCGGTGTACGTCACTGATGCCGGCGGCGGCGTCATCGTGGATGCCGACGGCAACTCGCTGATCGACTTCGGAGCCGGGATCGCAGTGGTCTCGGTGGGAAACGCCGCGCCCCGGGTGGCGGCACGGGTGGCGGAGCAGGCGGCCCGGTTCACCCACACCTGTTTCATGGTGACGCCGTACGAGGGCTACGTCGAGGTCTGCGAAGAGCTGACCCGGCGGACGCCGGGCAGCTACGAGAAGCGCTCCGGGCTGTTCAACTCCGGCGCGGAGGCGGTCGAGAACGCGGTGAAGATCGCCCGGCACGCCACCGGGCGTCAGGCCGTCGTCGCCTTCGACCACGCCTATCACGGGCGGACCAACCTCACCATGGCGCTCACCGCCAAGAACATGCCCTACAAGGACAAGTTCGGTCCGTTCGCGGGTGAGATCTACCGGATGCCGATGGCCTACCCACTGCGCTGGCCCGGCGGCCCGCAGGCGTGTGAGGCGAATGCCCTCGAGGTGGTCAAGAGCCTGATTCACACCCAGGTCGGTGAACAGAACGTGGCGGCCGTCATCATCGAGCCGATTCAGGGCGAGGGCGGGTTCATCGTGCCGCCCGCCGGATTCCTTCCGGGGCTGGCTGAATTCTGCCGCGAGCACGGAATCGTGTTCATCGCGGATGAGATCCAGACCGGGTTCTGCCGTACCGGCGACTGGTTCGCCTGCGAAGACGAGGGCGTGGTGCCTGACCTGATTACTACGGCCAAGGGCATCGCGGGCGGGCTCCCGCTGGGCGCGGTGACCGGCCGCGCCGAGATCATGGACTCGGTGCACGCCGGCGGGCTGGGTGGCACCTACGGCGGCAATCCGGTGGCCTGCGCGGCGGCGCTTGGCGCGATCGAGACCATGGAGGCGGAAGACCTGGCCGGCCGGGCGCGCCGGATCAGCGAGATCATGGCGCCCCGGCTGCACAAGCTGGCGGAGACCTATCCGGTGATCGCCGAGGTCCGGGGCCGCGGCGCGATGCTCGCGATCGAGCTGACCCGGCCGGGCACGCTCGACCCCGATCCTGCCACCACCGCGGCGGTCTCCCGCGCCTGCCATCAGGCCGGGCTCGTGACGCTGACCTGCGGTACGTTCGGCAATGTCATCCGCTTCCTGCCGCCTCTGGTGATCGGCGAGGACCTGCTCGACGAGGGGCTGTCCATCCTCGAAGACGCCTTCGCCGCGGTCTGACCGCGGTGGCTTCGGGAAAGACGGGCTCGGGCAAACTAGCGCCGGGCCACCCGGCCAGCCGGGAAGCGGAGCTCGGCCGGCTGGTCACCGCGGCGAAGACCAAGCCGTTCTGGCTGGATCAGCCGGACGCGCCGGCCGCCCGCGAGCCGGTACGCGGCGACCTGGCCTGCGACCTGGTGGTGATCGGCGGCGGGTTTACCGGGTTGTGGACCGCGATGCTGGCCAAGGAAGCCAACCCTGGCCGGTCCGTGGTGGTGATCGAGGGTCATCGCGTCGGCTGGGCCGCCAGCGGCCGCAACGGCGGGTTCTGCGACGCCAGCCTGACCCATGGCGCCGCCAACGGCCGGGAGCGGTTCCCGGCCGAGTTCGCCACCCTGCAGCGCCTAGGGGCGGAGAACCTGGACGCGATCGAGGCCGCCCTCGGCCAGCACGGTATCGACTGCGAATTCGAGCGGACCGGCACCATCGACGTGGCCACTGCGGCTCACCAGGTGGACGAGCTCCGCCGGATCACCGAAACCGACGGCGGGACTTTCCTCGAAGCCGACCCGCTGCGGGCCGAGGTCAATTCCCCCACCTACCTGGCCGGGCGGTGGGTCAAGGACGGCGCCGCGATGGTCCAGCCCGCCCGGCTCGCCTGGGGGCTGGCGGCCGCCTGCGAACGAATCGGCGTCCGTATCGCCGAGCACACCCCGGCCACCGGCCTGGCCAGCGACGCGGACGGCGTGACGGTGCGGACCCGGGACGGCATGCTGCGGGCTAGGCGAGCCGCGCTGGGCACCAACGCGTTCCCCTCGCTGGTGCGCCGGCTGCGCCCCTACATCGTGCCGGTCTACGACTACGTGCTGGTGACCGAGCCGCTCAGCACGGCTCAGCTCGCTGAGATCGGCTGGCGGAACCGCCAGGGTATCGGCGACTCGGGGAACCAGTTCCACTACTACCGGCTCACCGCGGACAACAGGATCCTGTGGGGCGGCTACGACGCCATCTACCATTTCGGCCACCACGTCCGGATGGCTTACGATCAGCGGCCCGCTAGCTTGGTCACGCTCGCTGACCACTTCTTCACCACATTCCCGCAGCTGGAAGGCATCGGGTTCAGCCATCGCTGGGGCGGCGCGATCGATACCTGCAGCCGGTTCTGCGCGTTCTTCGGCACCGCCCACCACGGCCGCGTCGCCTACGCACTGGGGTACACCGGGCTCGGGGTGGGCGCGAGCAGGTTCGGCGCTAGGGTCATGCTCGACCTGCTGAGCGGGGAGCGGACCGAACTGACCGAGCTGGAAATGGTCCGCAGCAAGCCGATCCCCTTCCCGCCCGAGCCCCTTGCCTACCTGGGTGTCCAGGCCACCCGCTGGTCCCTGGCCCAAGCCGACCGGCAGTCCGGTCGCCGGAACCTTTGGCTCCGGGCTCTGGACGCGGCCGGCATGGGCTTCGACTCCTGAGCTATGACACGGGCATTCTCATCGGTCGCCGCTACCCCGGCGGAGCGCGAAGCGACCCGGCCGGGTGATGACATCATCGCCCGGCCCGACGTGGTGATGGACCGCGCGTTCACGGTGGCCGCGCCGGTTGCCGCCGTCTGGCCGTGGATAGCGCAGCTGGGCAAGAAGCGGGCCGGCTGGTACCTGCCCCGGTCGATCGAGCGCTTCCTGCCGCACCGGGGCCGCGCGGTCCGCGGCATCTACCCGGCCTGGCAGCACCTAGCCGTCGGTGACATCATTCCCGACTACGGCGGCCAGAACGCGACCTTCGAGGTCGCGGCGGTCACACCGCCGACCGCGCTGGTCTACCGGTCCGTCCGCGGGCGGACGGCCATGACCTGGTCCCTCACGCTGATCCCGCTGCCGGTCTCCGGCTCCCCGGCCGGGGAGCACACGCGCATCCACCTGCGGCTGCGGCTGGCACCCGTCCGCCGGAAATGGCTCGCCGATACCGCTGGCGGCTTCATCGACTTCCTGACCATCGCCGGGATGGCGGCCGGGCTCAAGGAACGCCTAGAGCGGCCACAACCTCACGGGGATACCTGACCGCTGATGGGCGCGAGCGGGCTCGGCGCGGTGAACTCGACGCGGAAGACGTCCGTCCCGTCCGGGAGCACCACGGTCTGGCTGCGGACCGGCCGGATCGCGATATTAGCCGTTCTCAAAAAGCTACCCATGGCCTGCTGGTACGCCGGGACGGTCATCTTAGCCGCATTACCTTCCATTTTCAGGTCGGCAAAGCGGAGCGGGAGGCTCGCGCTTGCGCCAGGCCCGACGTTTCCGAACTGCAGGATGTCGATCGGCTCATCCGAGGCCAGGTACGCCAGGGCGAGCAACAGCCGGGAATCAACCTGGCCTTCGGCGAGCTTTTGGTTGGCCACCGGTGAGAGCATGATCTGCGAAAGTCCCTGCAGGGCTTTCCCGTTCTGTTCGCGATCTGCCAGGCCCGAGCTGAGCTGCTCCTGGTACGTGAGGACTCCATGGGGTGCGACGACGCGGATGGCGACCTCCGCGGCACCTGAGCCCATGGAAGCAAGGACGTCTGGCGCCCAAGCCGAGCTGATATTGCTGCCGAACAGATCACGGACCACTTGGGTCACGACGACCACAGCTGAAGTCACGGGGGGTTGCGACGCAGGGCCGAGCACGAGCAGCTTGCCGCCCGGAAACCCAGCTGCCCGGAGTGCAGCGCACATCGTCCGATCGCACGACACCACGTCGGCCGGGTTGACCTGCTGAGCGACCCAGCTCGCCGCCTGACGCCGCGTGACGGCCTCCTGACGCTGCAGGGCTGCCCCCGTACCGCTGCTCCCGCGTGAGGAGTTCGCGATGTGCAGGCCCACCAAGGTAATCAGCGACCCGGCCGCTATGAGGACAATAGCCATGACGGCCAGGCGAAGCTGGGCGAAAAACCGGCCGTGCGACTCCTCCCGCGCGCCCCCTTCGGGTGGCTGCGGCCGTTCTGCCCGGCCTTGAGTTCGGGTTTGGCCGCGTCCAGGGGCGGCTGGCTTGTGACGGGACGGCACGTCTGCGGCGGCTGGGAGCTTGACGCCGGTGTCGTTCTCCGTGGCGGGCTCGGCCTGGGCCACCTTGAACCCGGCCATGCGCTCTGGCTTGGCGGCGCGCTCTGGCTTGGCGGCGCGCTCTGGCTTGGCGGCGCGCTCAGGCTTGGCGGTCTTCTCAAGCTTGGCGGCGTGCTTGCGCTGGCCGGGAATCCCGTTGACCGACGGACCTGCCGTCCTGCCGTTGGCAGGCGTTGACGCAGCTACCCGCCCGCCCGGCTCGGTGGCATCAGGGCGGTCTCGCGATGCCGCTTGCGCGCGCTCAGCCTGGACCGCCGCCCGCATACGCTGCCGCAATTCCTCTGACAACACTGGCGGGGCAGACGAACCAGACCGGTCCGACCCGCCTCGAGCCGGACCTCGCGAACGTTGAGGCAGCTCCCGGCTGCCGTCCTCATCTCCCATGAGGTCAAAACCCCCAGAAGCGGCACGCACACGGGGCGATGCGAACCGCACGGTATAGCGGAGCACAGGATTGATGGTTATACAAGCAAGACTACGAATTGTGATGCTTTTATGCCGATTCAGTCCAGCACGAGCCTGCGGCGCCGACATCGGAGGCGATCGCAGAGGACCTTCTCCCTGAAATCCCGGAAACACCCTTCTTAGGCCGACGCCTAACGTTACCGTCTGTTTGCGATGTCCACATTCATACGGAGCGCTGCGTTATGTGAACTTATCAATACTTTACGTGAGCTGTGGGGGGCTATCGACGCACCCTGATATGTCTCTTATTACCAGGCAGGTGCATCCAAAGGGATCTTGGCCCAGCGACCCAGCAGTCAGCGGAGCCCTCCACCTCGGACACCCCTGTCCCGGAAAACACGGTGCCTGTCTCGGATGGGGTCCGGCCGACCGCACGGCAGCGCATCATCCGCGGTTGTCCGCTGGCGGCTATACTTGCTGTTCAAACGCTCCTTTCACTTCGGCTGGCGCGGGCTAACACGGCGTTCCTGGATGAGGCTACGTACCTATGGGCCGGACATCTGGAATGGGCGCACGTGCTGCATGGTGCGTCGGTGCCCCCGTTCCCCGCGTATTTTTCCGGGGCACCGGTTATATATCCGCCGCTCGGTGCGCTCGCGGACAGCGTCGGGGGCTGACGGCGGCCCGGATCTTGTCGCTTGTCTTCATGCTAGGAGCGACCGTAGCGCTGTGGTCCGTTACCAACCGGCTACACGGGCGCCGGGCCGCGTTTTTCGCGGCTGCACTGTTCGCCATCACGGGCCCGACCCTGCACCTGGGCTCGTTCGCCACCTACGACGCTATGTTGGTGTTTCTGGTCGCCCTGGCGGCATGGCTGGTCGTCCGGGCCGGTGATCGGCAGGATGCGACCTTCTGGATGGTGGCGGCCGCAGTAATCCTGGTCGCAGCCAACGCTACTTCGTACGCGTCAGCCTTGTTCGACCCCATCGTCATCCTGCTTGCCCTGGTCATTGCCTTTCCGAAGCCAGGGGGCAAAGTCGCGGCGGCGCGGGCCCTGGCTCTGCTGGGCATCGTGGCCGCACTGGTCACTTTGGGCCTGCTGATCGGCGGAAGCCGCTACATCCACGGAGTCAAGGCGACCACACTGACCCGGGTAGCAGGCGCCGACTCCGTGTTCACCGTCCTAGCCGATTCCTGGGCATGGACCGGCGTTATTGTCATCGGCGCGATATGCGGGGTCGTCGTCAGCTGGATCAGCCGTCCCAGGCATCCCCAGACTTGGCTGCTGACCCTTGTGGCCGCCGCTGTCCTGCTGGTTCCGGCTGAGCAAGCCAGCCTCCACACCACCGCCTCGCTGAACAAGCATGTGGCTCTGGGCCTCTGGTTCGCAGCCATCGCCGCGGGCTATGCGGCCGACAAGTTCGCTGTGGCTGCGCCCGCCGGGAACATGCGCACCGTTACCGTCGGAGCCTGCGTTGTCGCGCTTTCCTTTCCGGTGTCACTCGGAGCCGGCCAATCAAGCATGTTCTCCGCGAGCTGGCCAGACTCGGCCGGCTTTATGTCGGTCCTGCGCCCGCTGGTGGATGACAGTACCGGACGTCTGCTGGTGGAAGATCCCACCCTGGCGGAATATTACCTTTCCGCTGGGACACAGTGGACTCGATGGTCCAGCACCCGGAACATCATCCTGCCGTCCGGAGCCTCCACGGGCGGTCCTAGCGCCACCGCGGGAGTAGCTCGACTTTCGCGGTTTAGGCGGCGAGGTCTTCGGCGTCTTCCCAGGCCAGTCGGATGGCGCTGATTTCTTCGGATGTTGGCTGGTCCGGGCGAAGTGCCTTAAATGTGGCGGCGATGATGACGCGGCGGAGCTTGGCGGTCATGTCGGCGGTGGAGGGCTCGGTCTTGGCGGTGTACCAGGGGGCGAGGCTGCGGCGGCCGGTGATGCCGGCGGGGTCGTGGCCGGCGGTGGCGTACCAGAGCATGGTGAGGGTCTGGCAGGCGAGCTGGAAGGGGACGGTGCGGCGGACGGCGCGGGCGGTGCGGTTGCGGGCCTGCCCGGTGCCGAAGACCTGTTTCGCGTCCTCGATCGCGATTTCAATCGGCCACCGCTGATGCCCTTCAAGCGGAAACCATCTCTAGCCTGATCCCAGGATCAGGGGTA
>JALYVS010000697.1 GCA_030853115.1 Actinomycetota bacterium | reverse complement strand
CAAGGGCAGCACGTTCGGCCACAGGTCGCCGAACAGGGTGGCCACGGCCAGCGCGAGCGTGAGGGCCGTACCCGCGAACGCCCAGCCCTCCCGGCCACCGAACGCGGCCGCCACGGCGCCGAGCAGGGCGACCGCGGCCAGGGCGGCGGTGTCGTCGGTGACGGGCCCGCCGTGGCTGACCTGGGTCGCCAGCAGGAAGGCGGCGGCCAGCGGGACGGCGGCCACCGAGCTGCTCAGCGCCGCCCGCCGCGCCCGGGCCCTGAGCTCGCCGGTGGTCCGCAGGCTCAGGAAGATCGCGCCGTGCAGCATGAACAGGCTGAGCGTGACCAGGCCGCCGAGCAGGCCGTACCAGTTGAGCAGGGTCAGCAGGTTGCCGGTGTAGACGTGAGCGGCGTTCAGCGGCACCCCGCGCACGATGTTCGCGAGGGCCACCCCCCAGAGCAAGGCCGGCAGCGCCGACCCGGCGAACATCGCCCGGTCCCAGTTGGCCCGCCAGCGGACGCTGTCCACCTTGCCGCGGAACTCGAAGCAGACGCCGCGGACGATCAGCGCCACCAAGATGATCAGCAGCGGGAGATAGAAACCGCTGAACAGCGAGGCGTACCAGAGCGGGAACGCGGCGAACATCGCGCCCCCGGCGGTGATCAGCCACACCTCGTTACCGTCCCAGACCGGGCCGATCGTATTGATCATGACCCGGCGGTCGGTCTCGTTCCGGCCCAGCAGCGACAGCAGCATCCCGACGCCGAAGTCGAACCCCTCCAGCACGAAGTAACCGGTAAACAGGATCGCGATGAGAATGAACCAGAAGGTCGCGAGGTTCATGGTAGGTCCCTGGTCAGTAGGAGAAGACGGGGAGAGGTTCCGCACCGTCAGGATGCTCGGCTTGGGCCGGAGCACCCGCCTTGACGTGCTGGACGATCAGCCACCAGGCGATGGCCGCGAGCCCGCCGTAGAGCAGCGTGAAGACGGTCATCGAGATGATCACCGAGGACGCGGTCACGCCCGGCGACACGCTCTGCGCGGTGGTCATCAAGCCGAATACCGTCCACGGCTGCCGGCCCATCTCGGTGAAGATCCAGCCCATCGTGGTGGCCAGGTAAGGCAGCGCGACGCCCCAGATCGCGGCCCGGTAGAACCAGCGGCCCCGGGGAATCCGGCGGCGCCTGGTCAGCCACAGGCCGACAAAGGCGAGCAGCGCGGCCAGCATCCCGAAGCCGACCATGAGGCGGAACGACCAGTAGGTCACCGGGATAACCGGCTTGTAGCTGCCCGGCCCGTATTTCTTGTCGTAAGCGCGCTCGACATTGTTGATGCCCTGCACGGCGCCGTTCGGGTTCAAGGTGGCGATCAGCGAGAGCAGGTACGGCACCCGGACGCTCCACAGCTCCTGGCCGCCGTTCAGCGAGCCGACGGTGAACAGCGAGAAGGACGCGCTATCGGAGGTGTTATAGAGGGCCGCGGCGGCCGCCATCTTCATCGGCTGCTGGGAGTCCATCAGCCGGGCCTGGATATCTCCGGTTACCGCGGTCGCGATCCCGGCGGCCAGGGTGACCGCCAGGCCAATCCGCATCGCCCGGCGGAAGACGTCGACCTGGGAGTTGCGGGCCAGCTGCCAGGCGCTGGCGGCGATCACCACCATGCCGGCGATCACGAACGACGCGAAGATCACATGCGGCCAGGCGGCGAGCAGCGTGGAGTTGGTCAGCAGGGCCACGATGCTGGTCAGCACCACGCGATGGGTGCCGGGGTCGGCCCGGTAGCCGACCGGGTGCTGCATCCAGGAGTTGGCGGCCAGGATGAAGAAGGCCGACAGGTTGGTGGCGATGGCGGCCACCCAGATGGTGGCCAGGTGCAGCCGCGGCGGCAGCTTGTTCCAGCCGAAGATCCACAGGCCGATAAAAGTCGACTCCAGGAAGAAAGCGAGCAGTGCCTCCATCGCCAGCGGCGCGCCGAAGACGTTTCCCACGAAGGCCGAGTAGGCCGACCAGTTCATGCCGAACTGGAATTCCTCGACGATTCCCGTGACCACGCCGACCGCGAAGTTGATCAAGAAGAGGGTGCCGAGAACTTTGTCATCCGCAGGTAGACCGGGTCCTTTTTCACCAGCCACGCCGTCTGCATGCAGGCCACCAGAATGGACAGGCCGATCGTCAGCGGGACGAAGATGAAGTGATAGACGGTGGTGATCCCGAATTGCCATCGGGATAGCTCAAGCACGGTCATCGGTATCCTCTGAGTTCGCCGTCAGTGGCTTACGTCCCGCGCAC
>JALYVS010000696.1 GCA_030853115.1 Actinomycetota bacterium | reverse complement strand
GAAACTCGACTTTGAGATCCCCGGGCGCCCGGCTGACTCCGTCCAGGGAGTAGATGAAGTCCATGTGCCAGGAGGCGCGGCGGAACTCCCCGTCGGTGGCGGTGCGTAGACCCACCTTCCGCTGAAGCTCCACCACCTCCCGAATCGCCTCGTCCTCTACGCCCTGCAGCTCCGCATCATCGATGCGTTCGGCGGTGTGATCCTCCCGGGCCTTGAGCAGCTCCGGCGGGCGCAGCAGGCTGCCCACGTGGTCGGCACGGAACGGCGGCTGGTCTCGCTTAGCCATGGTGCTCCCTTCGTTGGTCGGTGAACCGGCCGCTGCCGGTGCCAGATGCCCTCACGGGCGCGGCCCCGCCGCGACGTCGCCCTCGATGTCGGTGACCGCCCGCAGCAGCTCCGGCAGCATCCGCTGGCGGAGCTCATCGAGTGCGGTTCGGCTGGCGTGGGCGGAGATGTTGACCGCCGCCAGCACGGCCCCCCGGCCGTCCCGAACGGGCGCCGCTATTGACCGCAGACCATCTTCGAGCTCCTGGTCGACCAGCGCCCAGCCGCGCTGGCGCACCTCCTGGATGGTCTTGATGAGCTGGTCTCGATCGGTGAGCGTGTGGGGGGTGAGCGGCTGGGGTGGCGCCTGGGCCAGAAGCGTCCGCAGCTCGGGCTCGGGCAGGCCGCCGAGCAGGACGCGACCCATGGAGGTGGCGTAGGCGGGAAACCGCGTGCCGATCGAGATCGCCACCGTCATGATGCGCCGGGTCGGTTCCCGGGCCACGTACACGATGTCGCCGGCGTCGAGCACCGACATGGAGCACGATTCTTCCACGCGGCCGACCAGGTCTCTCAGATGGGGCTGAGCTATCTCCGGCAGGCTGAGGCTGGAGAGATAGGCATAGCCGAGCTCCAGCACCCGCGGGGTCAGCAGGAACCGACGATCCTCTGACCGGACGTATCCCAGATCCTCGAGCGTCAGGAGGAACCTCCGCGCCGCCGCCCGGGGAAGATCGGTGTCGCGGGAGACTTCTGACAGCGTCCGGCCGCGTCCGGGAACGTTCAGGGCGCGGATCACCGCCAGAGCCCGTGCGACTGACTTCACGAAGTGCCGGTCGTGGGCCGGCAGGACCGTCGCGTCGGTGTCTGCCTGCTCAAGCGGCGGGATCTCAGAGCGAGAAGAAGACGGTCTCATCCGCGCCCTGGAGGCGTATGTCGAATCGGTAGCCGCCCGCCGCCGGTTCCGCCAGCAACGTCGCCCGGCGCTCCGTGGGAACCCGCGCGAGCACGGGGTCGGCCTGGTTGGCCGCTGCCTCGTCGACGAAGTACATCCGGGTGACGCAGCGGTGCAGCATGCCGCGGGCGAACACGGAGACGTCGATGTGCGGAGCCTGCATTTTCCCCTCCAGCCCTGCCACCGGCCCCGGCTTGAGCGTGAGGATCTCGAAGGTGCCGTCACCGTCCTCGACGGCGTGACGGGCAAAACCGCGAAAGCCGGTGCGGAGGCTGGGCTCTCCGTAGCCGTGAAGATCGGCGAAGCGCCCATCCGGATCCGCCTGCCAGGTCTCGATCACGCTGTCAGGGACCGGCTGTCCGGCGCCGTCGAGGACCACGCCTGTGATCCTGATGGCTCCCTCGGTCTGCTCGGGAACGGCAAGCGGGCCCCGCGGCCAGGGCAGGCCGATCGCAAAGTACGGGCCGACGGTCTGCGATGGGGTGGGGGCGAAGATCAATGTGCCTGCTCAAACGGCGTTTGGCCGGGGCCCCGGAGGTAGATGTCGAACTTATAGGCCAGCGCCCAGTTCGGCACGGACTCGTGAATCGAGAACCGCGAGATCATCCGCTGGCGCGCGGCCGGGTCGCGCACCGAGTTGAAGATGGGGTCGTACGCGAACAACGGGTCGGCTGGGAAGTACATCTGGGTGACCAGCCGCTGCGCGAACGCCCGGCCCAGCAGCGAGAAGTGGATGTGGGCCGGGCGCCACGCGTTGTGGTGGTTGCCCCACGGATACGGTCCCGGCTTGATCGTGGTGAACGTGTAGCGACCCGCGGCGTCGGTCACGCAGCGACCCGCGCCGGAGAAGTTGGGGTCAAGCTCCGCCGGCCAGCGATCCCACTTGTGGGCATAACGCCCGGAGGCGTTCGCCTGCCAGACCTCGACCAACGTGTCCCGCAGCGGCTTGCCCTCGGTGTCAAGCGCCCGCCCCGAGACGGTGATCCGCTCGCCGATCGGGACGCCGCTGTGCTGGCGCGTAAGGTCGTGGTCCAGCTCTCCGGTGCCCAGCTCCGCG
>JALYVS010000695.1 GCA_030853115.1 Actinomycetota bacterium | reverse complement strand
AGGTGGCCGCGCACCGCGCCCGGTTGCGCTCGGCGTGGCTGGCCGGACGAGCCGAGGGCAAGCTCAACCCCGCGGACGTGGTCATGATCGCTCGCGCGGCGGCCCCGCCGGACACCATCGTGACGACCGACGTCGGCTCGCACAAGATCATGGCCGGGCAGGTGTGGCAGGCGCGGGAACCGCGGACGGTGCTGATGACCAACGGGCTGTCGGCGATGGGGTTCGGCGTGCCCGCGGCGATCGCGGCCAAGCTCACCCACCCCGGCCGGCCGGTGATCGCCCTGGTCGGCGACGGCGGGTTCGCGATGACCGCGACCGAGATGCGGATCGCCGCGGCGCTGGGCCTGGCGCTCACCGTGGTGGTGTTCACCGACAACAGCCTGAACCGGATCGAGCTGCGCCAGCAGGCGATGGGCTACCCGCCGACGGCGACCCGGATGGGCGGGACCGACCTGGCCGCGCTGGCCGAAGCCATGGGCTGCGACGGCGTGCGCGTCGACACCCCGGCCGCCCTGGAGAAGGCCCTGGCCGGCTTGGGGGACCGGCCGGGCGCCTCGTCAGGTTCCCGCCCGCTGGTCATCGAGGCACGCATCGACCCGGCCCAGTACGAGGCCCAGTTCTGAGCCCGGTCCGCTCGCCGGAACCGGGACCGTCCGCTGCGCCGCTAAACTCACCTGGGTGAGTCTGTCTATCGGCATCGTCGGCCTGCCCAATGTGGGTAAGTCCACCTTGTTCAACGCGCTGACCCGGGCCTCCGCGCTCGCGTCCAACTACCCGTTCGCCACCATCGAGCCGAACGTCGGCGTGGTCGGCGTGCCGGATCCGCGGCTGGCGGAGCTGGCGAGGCTGTATGACTCGGCTCGGGTGGTGCCGGCCAGCGTGCGGTTCACCGACATCGCGGGCCTGGTCCGCGGTGCCTCCCAGGGGCAGGGGCTGGGCAACCAGTTTCTCGCCCACATCCGCGAGACCGACGCGATCTGCCAGGTGGTACGGGTCTTCGCCGATCCGGACGTCACGCACGTCGACGGCGATGTTTCGCCGGAGCGTGACATCGAGACGGTCGTCACCGAGCTGATCCTGGCCGATCTGCAGACGCTGGACAAGGCGCTGCCCCGGTTGGCCAAGGAGACGAAGTACGCCAAAGATGCCGAACGGGCTCAGGTGGCCCAGGCCGCCGCGGCCGCGCATCAGCTGCTCAACGGTGGCACCGCGCTGTCCGCCGGTGCCGCCGCCGTCGGCATCAACCTAGCTGACCTGCGTGAACTGCAACTGCTGACGGCTAAGCCCTTCCTGTACGTGTTCAACATGGACGTGGCCGAGCTCGGCGATGAGGACCTGCGCAAGCAGCTGTCCGCCCTGGTGGCCCCGGCGGAGGCGATTTTCCTCGACGCCAAGACCGAAGCCGACCTGGCCGAGCTGCCCGAGGACGAGGCCGCGGAACTGCTCGCCGAGGCCGGCCTGGGCGAGCCGGGCCTGGCCCAGCTGGCCCGGGCCGGGTTCCGCGCGCTGGGCCTGCAGACCTTCCTCACCGCCGGCCCGAAAGAGACCCGGGCCTGGGAGATCAGGGCCGGGGCGACCGCCCCGGAGGCGGCCGGCGTCATCCACACCGACTTCCAGCGCGGCTTCATCAAGGCCGAGGTGGTCTCGTTCGGCGACCTGATCGCGGCAGGCTCAGTGCCCGCCGCCCGGTCCGTGGGCAAAGCCCGGATCGAAGGCAAGGACTACATCATGCACGACGGCGACGTCGTGGAGTTCAGGTTCAACGTCTAGCCCACCCGGCTCTTCTAGCGCAGCCGTTACCCCGCTGGGTTCGCTTAGCGCCGCCGTAAGCAGTTGGTAATATCCGGCTCTGCCGGTGGCCGTTTTCCCTGGTCGGGCGGCTGCCTACCGATTCGGGCCGACCGGGCACGGACCGAGCGGGGCGGTCGAGCCCGGACACGTTCCGAACTTGCCTGAACTCATTGAGTGTCCACCACGTATCAAAGGTTGCCGGTCATTTGTCCATGCAAATGTCCCGGTGTCCAGCCGTAGCCGTTTCCTAACTGAGACTTCATGACGCACAATGGACGGCGAGACCGGCACGAAAGGACGGCCGCACCTGCCCCCGCAGGAGCGGAAACGTGCGGAGGTGTGATGGTTCGCGGGCCACATTCTGGTGACGGAACGCGATCGTCCGTTTACTATCTCGCTTCGACGGATCTGGGCTCAGCCCGGCCCCGGGCTCGGGCACTCGACGATTTCGACCCGCTGACCAGCGCCGCACCGGCTTTTGACGCT
>JALYVS010000694.1 GCA_030853115.1 Actinomycetota bacterium | reverse complement strand
TTCGACACCGTGGTCCGCAACGTCGAGACGGCGGGCCAGCGTGACCGGCACCTGGCCGCCCTGACCACGCGGCATGAAGCCGACGGCGCCGTCGTGGTGTCCCTGCGGCTGAACAGCGAGCACCTGACGGCGTTGCGCCACAGCAGCCTGCCGCTGACCATGGTGGACACCGAGGCGCCGGGTGTCCCGTGCACGGTAGTGGACGACATCCGCGGCGGCGCGCTGGCCACCGAGCACCTGATCAGCCTCGGACACCGCAGGATCGGTTTCGTGGGCGACTCCCCCACTGATGAGCTCGGGTTCATCTCGACCAGGCGGCGGCTGGCCGGCTACCGGCGGACGCTGTCGCGCCACCGGCTCGACTACGACCCCTCGATCGTCCGGCTTGGCCGCCACTCGGCTTCGGTGGCGGCCACCATGGCGCTGGAGCTGCTCGACCTGCCCTCGCCGCCGACGGCGATCTTCGCGGGCTCGGACACCCAGGCCCACGGCGTCCTGGCCGCGGCCGAGAAGTCCGGGCATTCGGTCCCCGGCGACCTGTCGGTGATCGGTTACGACGATATCGAGTCAGCGGCCCAGCTCGGGCTCTCGACGGTTCACCAGCCGCTGGCCGAAAGCGGCGCCCGCGGGGCGCGCAGGCTGTGCGCGCTCATCCGCGGTCAGCTGGTGCGGCCGTTGCGAGAGGAGCTGCCGCTGTCCCTCGTGGTCAGGAGAAGTTCGGCGATATACGCGGTCGCAGGTGTCGCATGAGCGACCGGCGCCCCACGGGGCCGGTGAAGGCACAAACAGTAATCCACGGGCATCACATCCGGCCCGCATGCCCAGGGCATAGCCCAGGAGGAGAACACATGTCACGAAGAAGTCTGCGGAAAAGGTCCCCGGCCCGGCTGAAGGGGGGTTTCGGACTGGCCTCGCTGGCGACCGTCACCGTGCTGACGCTGGCCGCCTGCGGTGGCGGCAGCAGTAGCAGTACCAGTAGCGGTAGCAGCACCCCTGGCACCGCCAGCACGAGCGGCGTGGGCTCGACCACATCAGGCAGCATCACCTGGGAGGCAAGCCCGCTGAGCGGCACCGGCGCCAACGACGCCCGTAACGTGCTGATCAACGCGTTCCAGAAGCAGTACCCGAACATCCACGTCAACCTGGTGTCCGCGCCGACCGACACCGACACCTACCGGGCCACGGTAGCCACCCAGATCTCTGGCGGCGCGACTACTCCCGACGTGTACATGGGTGACGTGATCTGGCCGGCTCAGTTCGGTGCGCACCAGCTCGCCGTCCCGCTGTCGAAGTACCTCCCGTCGAGCTACTGGACTAGGTTCGCTCCAGGGCTGGTCACGGGGGCCTCCTACAAGGGGGCCATCTACGGCTCGCCGCTGTTCGAGGACCAGGGCTTCCTCTACTACCGCAAGGACCTGCTGACCAAGTACCACATGGCCGTGCCCACGACCTGGGAGCAGCTCGAGACCGAGGCCAAGACGCTGGCCAGCAACGGCAGCGTCAAGTACGGTTTCGTGTGGCAAGGCGACTCTTACGAGGGTCTGACCTGCAACTTCATGGAGTACCTGGCCGACGCGGGCGGGTCGCCGACCAACGCCACCTACACCACGGCCACCCTCAACTCCCCCGCCGCTATCAAGGCCGTCACGTTCATGCGGAGCCTGATCACCTCCGGCGCCAGCCCGGCCGCGGTGACCACGTTCCAGGAGCCGCAGGCGATGAACACCTTCGGCGGCGGCAACGCCGCGTTCCTGCGCAACTGGGACTACGCCTATGTTGCCGCCCAGACCGCGTCCAGCGGCGGCAAGCTCAAGGCGAACCAGATCGGCGTGGCGCCGCTGCCGACGTTCGCGGGACAGTCGGGCACCGGCTACTCCAACATCGGCGGCTGGAACCTGTACATCAACCCGCACAGCAAGGCCCTGGGCGCGGACCTGACCTTCATCCAGTGGATGTCGGGCACGGCGGCTCAGGACATCCTTTCCAAGCAGTACGGGTTCATCTCCACCGTCGAGGCGGTCCGCTCCTCGCCCGCGGTCGTCGCCTCGAACGCCAATTTCGCCGTGGTGCCCACCACCAAGCTGGTCCCGCGGCCCGCGGGCACGCCTGACTACCCGGCGCTTTCCACCGCCATCTACTCCAACCTGAACGGCGCCCTGGCTGGATCGGCCTCTCCGGCGGCGGCGGCAGCAGCCATGCAGTCCGGCGCGACCACTGCGCTATCCAGCACCTCCGCCGGCGGGTTGTGACCTTTCCGCCATGCTGCCCGGGCCGGGACG
>JALYVS010000693.1 GCA_030853115.1 Actinomycetota bacterium | reverse complement strand
GGGAGCGGCGCGAGCAGCTCAAGTGGCTCGTCAGCGGCGCCGCGGTCAGCGTGGTCTCGGTGGTGCTGAGCGTCCAGATCGGTACCGCCTCCGGGCCTGGGCATGTCGTCGCCAGCCTGCTCTCGTTTGGCCTGGTCGCGACACCGCTGGGCATCGGCATGGGAACCTTGAAGTACCGGCTCTACGACATTGACCGGATTATCAGCCGCACCCTGGCCTACGCCATGGTCACCGGTCTGCTGATCGGCGTGTACGCGGGCCTGGTGCTACTGGCGACCCGGGTGCTGTCTGTATCGTCGCCGGTCGCCGTGGCTGCGTCCACGCTGGCTGCGGCGGCATTGTTCAACCCGTTGCGCCGCCGGGTCCAGCGGGCTGTGGACCGGCGGTTTAACCGTTCCCGCTACGACGCCGACGCGATGGCGACCGCGTTCGCCGCCCGCCTGAAGGACGCCGTAGACCTGGACTCGGTGCGAGATGACCTCGCTCAGGTGGTAAACCGGGCCCTGGAACCCACGCACGTAACCGTGCGGCTCGTCCGGAACGGTTAACCTCGTCGTCTCACCCGGGTACGTCAGGACCCGGCCTCGCCGCGGGCTCGCGTCAGCGGACGCGCATCAGCGGACGCGCATCAGGCCGCGCACCGGTCTTGGGCACGGCAAACTGCCGGACTGGCCGCAGCCGGCCCGGTCAGCCTCGGGATGTCCTGACCGCGTGCTCAGCGACGGCTCATCCCGGGCACTATCACGGAGCCAGGCCAAGCGTGCCTAGCTCCGCAGCCTCGTCAGCCCCAGTTCTCGCCACGCATAACATTCACCTCCATTCGACGTTTTGAGAGGTTATGCCCCTGGACATGCACTGCCATCGTCATCGCTGGCCCGGCCCGAAGCCGCAGCCTACTTTTTCGTGACAGATCCGGCCAGAACGGCTACCTTCGTGCTAGTAATCCGGGTATCTGGCTACCCGCTGCCCTCGTCCGGTGGGGAGGTGTCCATCCGCTTTCCATCTCCGGCCCGCGTCACGCGCCGCTGCTTCACCCGCCTGGCGGGCTCGGCGGTGTGGCGGCTGCCGCGCGGGCTGCGCTGGTACGTGTGCGGTGTCATCGGGGTCGCCGCCGCCACCACCGGGGCCGCCGCGGTGTCGACCCGATGGCGCGGCCCGGACCTGTGGTTGTTCACCGTGCTGGTGGCGTTCGGCGCCCTCACGGTGGAACTGACCCGGCGCACCGCCCTGACCACCGGACTGAACAAGGATGTCCACGGCATCTGGCTGATACCCGTCGCCCTGCTGCTGCCGCCCTTCTACTGCCTGGCCGCCCCCGTGGTCACCTACGGCCTGCTGCAGCTGCGGACCCGGCGCACGATCGCCCACCGCCGGGTCTTCTCCGCCGCCACGAACGGCCTATCCCTGGCCGCCGCCTCGGTGCTCTTCCACCTGCTGCGCGCCCGCCTGCCCTGGCTGCAGCCCGGTCCTCCGGCCCGCACTCTGGCCTGGCTGCTGGCCGCCGGCGGCTGCGTCCTGCTGTGGTCCGCGTTGAACAAGACCCTGATGACGACGGCGGTCAAGACCGCTGACCCCACCGTCAGCGTGCGCACTCAGCTGCTCGCCCGCGAGGCCATGGTCAACGACCTGTGCGAGAGCGGCGCGGCCCTGTTGCTGGCCGGCGCGGTCGCGAGCCTCGGCTGGCCCATGCTCATTCCCGCTTTGCCCCTGGTCATCGTGCTGCAGCGGTCGCTGCGGCACGCACAGCTGATATCCCAGGCCAGGTTCGACGCCAAGACCGGCCTGCTGAACGCGGCCACCTGGCGTGCCGAGGCGACCGTGCAGCTCGCCCACGCCCAGCGCACCGGCAGTCCCGCGGCCGTCGCGATCGCCGACCTGGACCATTTCAAGGTCATCAACGATACGCACGGTCACCTGGCCGGAGACGCCGTGCTCGCCGCGGCCGCCGCCACCTTCCGCGCGGCCGTGCGGCCCTATGACTTGCTCGGCCGCTTCGGCGGCGAGGAATTCACCATTTTCCTGCCCGACACCAGCGCCGCCGCGGCCGCCGCCGTGGCCGACCGGCTCCGGGCCAGCCTCGCCGGCCAGCCCATCCCCGCTGCCGACGGGCAAGACCCGCTGCACGTAACCGTCTCCATCGGTGTCGCCGCCGTCGCCGGCTCAGCCAGCCGCGACCTCACCGACTTGCTGGCGGCCGCCGACGCCGCCCTCTACGCCGCCAAGACCGGCGGGCGCAACGCCGTGCACCTGTCCGGCGCACCCGGGCCGCAGCACCCCCCCCCCCCCCCCCCCC
>JALYVS010000246.1 GCA_030853115.1 Actinomycetota bacterium | reverse complement strand
GCTCGGCGACGCGGCGGCCCGTGCGGAGCGCGCGGAACGCGGCCTGGCGCGGGTGCGGGAGCGGTTCGCCTGGCCTGCGGTCGCCGCCGCGACTGAGGCGCTGTACCGGAAGGTGATCGACGGGGAGCCCGGTTGCTGGAGGCCGGTTTCCGGGAATTTCTATGCGGATGCCTGCTGCTCGGCTGTGGTGAGGAGCTGGCGGGCTAGCTGGGTGTAGTGGTGGTCTGGGCCGTACAGCCGTTCGCGGTCGGCAAGGACTTGCCGGTGGAGGGGGACGGCGCGGCCTGGGTCGCCGGCCAGCTGGTAGGCGTACGCAAGGTTGCTGCGTGCGGTGATGGTCTCGGAATGGTCAGGGCCGAAGACGCGGGCATAGTCACTCACGGACTGCTCGTGAAGTTCGATAGCGCGGGGCAGGTCGCCTGTTGCCCGGTAGGAACTGGCCAGGTTGACACGGGCGTTGAGGGTGTGAGGATGGTCCGGGCCATGGACGCGTTGATAGTCGGCAAGGTTGCGTTCGTGCAGGTCGAGAGCGCGGTGTTCTTCGTGCTGCATCGCGTAGAGGTACGCGAGATTGGCCCGCGCGACCAAAGTTTCGGGATGATCCTCACCGAGGACACGTGCGGTGTCGACAAGGTTCTGCTGGTGCAGCGGGGCGGCTATGGCGAGGTTGCCGGCTGCCCGGTAAGCGCTGGCGAGGAAACTGCGAGCGGTCAGGGTGTCGAGCGCGTCGGGGCCTTGAAGCCGCTGGTAGGCGTCAACGGCCCGACTCGCGGCTGCTACGGCCTGGTCAAAGTGCCCGTCGCCTTGCAGGAAACCCGAGGCGGCGCGCAGGATGCCCGCGGTCGCGGGGGTGTCCTGGTCCGGGGTGATGTGCTCGGTGAGGGCAGTGGCGTGCGGCAGGAGTTCGCGCCAGCGGGGCCAGCTGGTGACGTTGAACAGCGGGTTTTCCGGAAGGGCATCGAGTAGCAGTTGTGCGGCGCGGTCGCGCGCTTGGCCGATCGCGTCGGGTGTGCGCTGGGGGTCGGCCGCCTCGGGGATGCGGGCTACCGCCTGGACAAGGCGGTGGATATTGATCGACCGGGGAGTGAGGGTGATCATGCTGTAGGCGTTCAGCAGCGCTAGTGCCTCGTCGACCGTCAGGGGATCATCGTGCAGCTGGTAGGCGAGATCGCGGGGGATCGGGTCGGGGCTAAACCAGGCGAGGGTCCGCAGGATCTCCCCGGCTAGCGGCTGCTCGCCCGCGATGGCCTGCAACGACAGCTGCCAGATGCGGGCGATGGTGCGCTGACGGTCGGACTCGCCGGCCGCATCGGAATCGGCCGAGGCGGCGAACATACGGGCGGGGAAGCGGCGCAGCCGGTCGAGGTAGGCGGTAGGGGTGATCGCCGTGTACTGGATGTAGGCGGCGGCCTGTTCAAGTGCCAGCGGCAGGTACCCGAGCTCGGCGGCGAGACGTTCAAGGACTACCCGGTCGGCATCGTCGCCTGGGTTGATGACCTGCATAAGCAAGTCCAGTGCGGCGTCAGGGGGCAGCCAGGGCCAGCGGCAAGGGGCGGGCGACCCGGTGCCAGCCGGTAGCGCGGCGGCTGGTGATCAGATGCCGGCCGCCGGCCAGCGGGCCAAGCACGGATTCGAGGCTGCGCGGCGAGTCCGCATCGTCAAGGACCAGCAGCCAGCCATCATGCGCTTGCAGCCAGCCGACAGCCCACGCGGCAGCCTCGGTATTGGTCTTCGCGGTCAGGTTCGCATACGGGTCCAGCCGGGCGGCAAGCTCGGCAAGCCCGCTGGTGACGCTAACGGGGGAATCGGCGCTAATCCACCACACAGGGTTATAACGTTCGCGGTTGCGGTGCGCGAAGTGCAGGGCCAGCGTGCTCTTGCCGGTACCCCCGAGGCCGTGAACCACGGGCGGAGACGCGGGCGGTTCGTGGCTCATCACCGCGTCCAGCTCTGCTAGGTCCTCTAGCCGGTCCACGAACACAGGGTTGCCGGGGGCAGGCAGGTTGTGCAGGCCAGGCGCAGCCGCGACCCTGGCCGGTGCGCGGACCGCCGCCGCTGGCAGGTGGATAACACGAGCGTCGATTACGGCACCCTCGCCGGTGCTGACCACGCCGGCGTTAACTCCGATCGAGACCGAGCGGGGATCGAGCCTGTTCTCAGCGTTCGCCGCCTCTGCCTCGTCTTCGCCGGGCCTGGCGCTGCCCGTCTGCGCGGGCTGTCCGATCAGGGCGGCGAACCGTTCCCGCTCTGCGGCCGGCGCTTGCGCTAGGGCAGTGTCTAGAATCCGCTGCGTTTCCGGCCGTGGCCGCATTCCAGGCTTCTCGTGCCAGTCCTTGACCGTGCTCAGCCCGATTCCCAGGCGGCCGGCGAACGTAACGTTGCTCATCCGCAGCGCCGCTTGCAGCGCGCACGCTTCCCGTGCGGTCCAGCCGGTCACCATCTCCACGGGCTACCGCCCTCATGGTCGCTACCGCCGCCCGCCGTCATCGCCAGCGTAGCCCGTAGTTCCCCGTAACGCACTAAAACACGCGCATTCCCCCCAGGGGAATGCGCGTTTGCGCGTTCCCCGGATACGGCTTCCCGTAGCAGGCCGGCGCGCGCTCGCGAATTGCCTGCAAAACGCATATTCACCGGCCCGGAATAGGCGAACCGCACTGAAACCGACCCGGAACCAGCCTGGAACCAGCCTGGAACCGCCTCGGAACCGTGCGCCATTTTCGGTGGAATTAAGCCATGGAAATACCAGCCGCTGGAGAAGCTACCCGGGCTTATTCCAGCGCCAATGCGAAGAGGTGATGCCCGATGAACCATGCCGATTCCACCGAACGCGCCGCGCTTATCAGCGGACTCCGCTCCCTGGCCGATTACCTGGAATCCAACCCGGAAGTCTCGCCCCCCGCCTATCCGGTCCTGTACAAATTCCCGTCGGCCGACGACTGGGCGGAAATGTGCGCCGAAATCGACGCTACCGCCGCGCGGCTCGGCGTCACTGCCGACCCAACCACAGGCGGCCACTACGTCGCCGTACGGCGCTTCGGCCCGGTCGAGTACCGGGCAGTCGCCATCCCGCCTAAGAACGACAACGAGCGAAGCGAGTAAGCCAATGTCCCCAATCCTCGTCCTGGCAGGCGTAGGGGTCCTGGCCGTGGCAGCGGCCGTGACCCTCGCCGTCCTGACCATCGGAATCCGGCGGGGTGACCGCCGGCACCTGGCAAGCGGACCCCGTTCGAGTTCGGACACTTTCGCGCGCCGGCTTCTTCTCGGCGTCCGCTATCCCGCACCGCCTGCGGAATCCGCACCCGAAAAGGAATCCGCCCCCGCTAATAGGTGGCCAAACGTATGAGCCGCGCCAGCGAAATCATCGCCGTCACCTATGTCGTCCGCCACTGCACCGAATACGGGTGCCAGAAATGCGCGGCCCGCGTCCGGTGGAGCCGCCGCAAGAAGTGGCAGTCACGGAAAGCCAGACCCGCCGCGTTACCGGAAAGAAGTGATGCGCTGATGATTATCTCGATTCCCCTTATCGCCATTCTCGCCCTCGTCGTCTGGATCGCTTACCGGCATATGGGGCTACGGCTCTGGCACGCCGTGGTGTGCATCATCCTCGGGTTCCTGCTCGCCGCGACCGGGGCAGCGCCGGACATTAACGCGGTCATCACCGCCATTACCCACTGGTTCGGCGGTGGCCGGTGAGCGCCGCACCGTTCGCGCTGCACGTGGGTGATGCCCGTGCGGTGCTCGCGGCAATGCCCGCCGAGTCGGCCGACTGCATCGTGACCAGCCCGCCCTACTGGGGCAAGCGGGACTACGGCATCCCCGCACAGTATGGCCACGAGGAAACCCCCGCCGCGTACGTGGAGACGATGCGGGGCGTTTTCAGCGAGGCGCGGCGCGTGCTCGCCGGTGACGGGACGTGCTGGCTCAACCTCGGCGACTCCTACTCGGCCAGCGGCGGGGGTGCCACAGGACTGCATGCCTACCTCGGCCAGCACATCACCACCCACCGGGCGGCCGGGCTGAGCGCGAAGAACCTGCTCGGCCTTCCGTGGCGGGTCGCGTTCGCGCTGCAAGAGGACGGCTGGATTCTGCGGAACGCGATCGTGTGGCAAAAGCCGAACGCGATGCCCGAATCGGTGCGCGACCGGCTCTCGTGCCGGCATGAGCTGCTGTTCCTGCTCGCCAAGCAGCCCGCCTACTGGTTCGACCTGGATCCCATCCGCGTTCCCCATGCGGACAGTCCTCGGCGCGCCCGGCGGACCCGCCCGCCGGGGAACGCTGAGGGGCCTGTCCGGCCGCCGAAGTACGGGCCGGGCACGCCCGAGGTCGTCACGGCCCGCCGCTACGGGACGGGCCGGGACGGGCGCGGGCACCCGAACGGGCGCAACCCCGGCGACGTGTGGTCTATCCCCACCCGTCCCTACAACGGGCCGCACTTCGCCGCCTATCCGATCGACCTGCCGCTTCGGTGCATCGCCGCCGGATGCAAGCCCGGCGGGACCGTCCTTGACCCGTTCGCGGGCAGCGGAACGACAGGACTGGCCGCGATCCATCTGGGCCGGCGGTTTACCGGCATCGACATCTCGCCGGACTTCGCGCGGCTGGCCGCCGGCCGGCTCGCCCGGGCTGTCGCCGGCAGGCAGGAGGGCGCACGATGATGACCAGCAACAGCTATGCCGAGATCACCACCCGAAACGACATCGCACGCGACATCATCGCCGGGTTCGCCTCCGCCGCGCCCACGCTGGCGGGCGTGTTCGGGTTCGTGGACTCGGCGCTAGCCGACGTGCCAGCCGTGCTCGCGGAACTACAGCGGACACGGGCGGAACTCGAGGCGGCGCGGCTGGACCAGGCGAACCTGCTCGCGGCCATGCGTGCCACCATCGGCGCGCACGCGGACGGGGAACCGGACCCCTTGTATTACCTGCGCGACGAGCTGCAGGCACGCCAGGGCCACCGGGGGGCATCGTGAGCGGCTACCGGCAGATGCGCCGACATGCCCGGCAGGCGCGGCGTGCGGGCATGCAGCCCCTGATCGTCGTCAACTCCGGTGACCCGTTGCCCGAACTGGCCATCGTGATCATCGCCCGCCTGGTGCGGCGCTACCGCTCCGAGCTGGCGCCGGCCGCCGTCGCGGTGGCGCTGGCCGCCGCCGGAGCATGGGCGCACGTCGCGTTTCCCGTCGCGGCGGTGCCGGTGCTGGCCGCCGCGCTAGCCGGCGCGGCGACCGTAGTGGCGTTCGGCGCGAAGATCGGTCTACGCCCGGTTGCCGAGCGCGCTTACGCCGGCGCGGTGATCCTCGCGGGCGGAGCGTGGCTGGCGCTCGCCGCCGTGCTCGGTCCGCTCACCCCGCCGCTGCCGCTCGCCCTGGCCATTGGTGGACTGGTGCTGTCGGTGCCGTGGTGGGCGAACCGGCGGCGCCGCGCGAAGGTCCGCGTCGAACGGACAATCGCCACGTGGCCGGTCATCGCTACGGCGGTCGGCCTGGCCGGCTCGGCGGTCATGTCCGCCACGGTGGACCTGTGGGGGTGGCGGGCACGGTTCCGCCTGGCACGCGGCCAGACCATCACCGATGTCATCGCCCGCATGCCCGCGATCGAATCAGCGCTCGGCACCTTCCGGGGCGCGGTCCGCGTCTACCCCACCCCCGATGACCGGGCAAACAGATTTGAATTGCGGGTACTCGACACCGACCCGCACGCCGACGCGATCCCGTGGCCAGGCCCGTCTATCGCCTCGGTCACCGAGCCGGCCGAACTCGGCCCGTTCGAGGATGCGACGCCGTGCCGGGTGCTCTTCCTCCGCCGGCACGCGGTATTCGGCGGGTCAACCGGTTCCGGGAAAAGCGGCGGGCTGAACGTGCTCATGGGGAACCTGACCGCGTGCCCGGACGTGATCATCTGGGCTATCGACCTGAAAAGGGGAATGGAACTCGGCCCGTGGACCGAATGCATAGACCGTCTCGCCACCACCCCCGACCAGGCAACCGCATTGCTCCGCGACGCGGTGGCAATCCTCAAAGGGCGCGCGGAATTCCTCGCGTCGGCCGGCCGGCGGACATGGGAACCAACCCCGGAAATGCCCGCGCTGGTGATCATTATCGACGAATACGCCGAACTGTCCGAGGAAGCACCGGAAGCGATGCAGTACACCGACGAGATAGCACGGCTAGGCCGCGCGCTGGCCGTGACGCTCGTAGCGGCGACACAGCGTCCGACGCAAAAAGTCATGGGACAAGGCGCGGTACGGTCGCAAATGGACCTGCGGATATGCTTCCGCGTCCGAGAGCAGCGAGACGTAGACCTCGTGCTAGGGCAGGGAATGCTTAGCGCCGGATGGAACGCGCACAAGCTGAACGCGCCCGGGAAGTTCCTTGCCTCCGCAACGGAGCACGATATCCCGCGCCCGGCCCGCGCCTATCTCGTGACAGACGAGATGGTCACCGAAACGGCAGCCCTGCACTCGCAGATACCCCACAGGCTTGACCAGGTATCCCGCAATTCCCTGCTCGCCGCGCCTGCCGAGTTTCCGCAGATGCCCGGCCGGAAATTCGAGCAGTCACCCGAAGAAACCCTATGGGCCGCACTTAGCCGCGCACCCGAAGAGGGACTAGAAATCGGCGACCTCATGCGAATTACCGGAATGAGCCGGTCTCCGCTCTACCGCTACCTTCAAAACCTCGCCGGCGAGGGCCGCGCCTACCAGGTCAGCCGCGGCCGGTGGCGCGCCCGGAGTCACGGTGAGTGATCGTCCCTTCGTCCCTCCCTCACGCGCGTCTGCACGTAACGGGCAGGACAGGGACGTAGGGACAAAGGGACGCGACCCCCCGCACGACGACAGCACGCCGGCCGCAGAACCGATGACCCGCGAACAGTGGATCGCTTACCACGTTGCACGCGCACCCAAGATCACGCAACGGCAATGGGCTGACATGCTCCTGTTGCTGCACTACGGGAATCAGGAAACCGGCGATGACAACCAGGACGAGGAAAAGGCATCCTGAACACGCGAAATGCGCCGACCGCACGAACAGCCGGCGTCTTTCGCTTTCGCTGCTAATAAATCACATAATCAAGCGGCGCGTATTCTCCGTCTTCGCGCCATACCGGCTCGATTGCGGAATAATCCAGGTCTCCCGGGCCACGCCGCTCTGTCTTGCGGATAATAACCGCCTTCAGGTAGCGGGAAAGAATCGCGCGGCGCACCAAGTTATCATTGGCTTCGTCCCATTCGCGGCGCACTTCTTCCGGCGTCTTCGCAAGGGAAACCCGGCCCATACGTACCTTGGCCTTTTTCCGCAGCTTTGCCTTCAGGTCGCGTTCGGTGGCTTCCAGTTGCGGCAGCACGCTGAACATCGTGTCATCGCTGACTGTCCGGGGAACCGCCGCGTACCCCATCCGGAGCTTGCGTATGCTTTCCTGTGTTTCGGCTAGCTGGATAGCGTCAGGATCGGTCTCGTCTGTACCAGTGCTTTCGTCCGCACCGTCCGGCGCGTTTTCCGCTAGGTGCGCGAAAAGCAGGTCTTCTATCAGTTTGTCGAGTTTTGGCATGCTCCGCTGGAGGCCGCCGCAACCGCCCTGTATTTTGTCCGGGCACCGATAGCCGTAAGAGAGCGTACCGGCTTTATTAGTGTATCTGAAGCCAGCCATAGACCGGTTGCACACCACTCCGTTGTCGTGAGTGCGCCCGCACCGCAAGAGCCCGGTTAGCAAGTATTTCCGTGTTCCCTGAGCACTGAAAGCCTGTCCTTTCCTCCGCGCCTCTGATTCAGCTACGAGTGCTTTCCACTCGTCAACCTTCAGGACCGGCGTCCAGTTCCCCATCAGGTACCGGCCGCCCGCGTCTTTCAGCGCGACGGCTTCTGGGTCTGAATAGAGGTTTTTCGGACGGCCCGTCTTGTTTTCTTCACGCAGCGAACCGTTATACACTGCGATGCCCGCGATGGAGGGAGACAGAAGAACCTGGCGGATAGAAGTCATTGACCAGATATTCGCGTAAACCGGCCGGATTCCCGAGAAACGGAAATGCTTGGCGATACCGTTCCACGACTCACCAGCCATGAACCTTTTCGCCGCGTCACGGATAAGCGCCGCTTCCGCCTCGTTAAGGCTTCCGTCTTGCCGGTAGGCAAAACGCCGGCGGCTACCCGTGAAACGGCTGCCGTTTCCCTCTTGCGCCACCTGGAGACGCGCACGGGCCACGCGCCGCGCAGTGTCCTCGCTCGACTTGTTTGCCATAGCCACCAGCACGCGCGCCATCGCGCGACCGTTGGACGTGCGCAAGTCGATAGCTCCGGTCACCGTTTCCACGGGCCGCTTGTAATACTCGACTAGGTCGATCAGGTCTTCCAGGTCGCGCGGCTGACGGGCGAGACGGTCAATGTCGTAGAAGATGATCCCCTCTATTTTCCCGTCTTCGTAGTCAGCGAGCATGCGCCGGAATTCCGGACGGTAAACCCGCCACACGCTACGCCCGTTCGGAAGCTTGATACGCCGCTTCTTGTACGCCGACGTATCGTTTTCCGGGTACCACTCGGCAATCTCCCCGCCCAGCCGGTCGGCTAGCTCGGCGATGTCCTCTTTCTGCCGGGTAATACCCTTCTCGGACAGGCGCATCTCGCCCGTCTTCAGGTCCTTGACCCACTCGTCTTCAGAGATGCGCACGTCCCCGCCCCAGTGGAGACCCTGCTCACCTGCACTGCCGCGCCGTTCGGTACCCATGCGAATAGCCTACGTCTACGAATGCTCAGGGATATAGACGTACGGGCCGGTGAACACGTCGTCCTCGATCACCAGCGACTGGTGCGCGACGATGTGGCTGCCGCGGCCGATCACGCAGCGGTCGCCGATCCGGAGCACCGGCGCCGGGCCGAGATCTTGTCCGGGTACCATCCCGGCCGACAAGGTGACGAGCGCGCCGATGAGCGTGTCCGCCCCGATCGCGATCGAGGCCTCGCCGAACACCGACCCCGGCGGGAAGGCCGCCATCGACCCGCGGCCGAACGCGGCGAAGCGCCGCCCGGCCGGGGTCGGCGCCGTCACCGCCC
>JALYVS010000028.1 GCA_030853115.1 Actinomycetota bacterium | reverse complement strand
GCCCGCGCCCGCCGTCCAAGCCTCCGCGCCCGCGCCCGCCGTCCAAGCCTCCGCGCCCGCGGTGTTCTCGATCCGCCCTGCCCCCGACTCGCCCCTGGTGAGCCGCCTGGCCACGGACGGGCCGCTGCTGCGCGCCGCGTTCGATGCGGGCCGCGCCGCCGCCCGGGCCGCGTTTCTCCAGGGCGCCTTCCGGTAAGCCGTCGAAGACACCCGTTCGGAAATAAGCCAGACCGCCAGAACGCGGTGGCGGGCACATTTGGCGTGGCCCAGGTGTTAATTAAATGCGGTGCCGCGCTCGGCGTGGCACCATCGGGGGACAAGCAAGCATCAATGTCGGAGGACAATGAGCACAGTCTTTAACGAGCAGCCAGACCTGGGCGACATGGATCTGGAGGACCGGCACGCGCTGCGACGGGTAGCTGGCCTGTCCACCGAACTGCAGGACGTCAGCGAGGTCGAGTACCGCGCGCTGCGGCTCGAGCGGGTCGTGCTCATCGGGGTGTGGACCGAGGGCAGCCAGGCCAGCGCGGAGAACTCGCTGCGCGAGCTGAGCCGGCTTGCCGAGACGGCGGGTTCTGAGGTGCTCGATGCCCTTATCCAGCGGCGCAGCCATGTCGACGCGGCCACCTACGTGGGCTCGGGCAAGGCACGTGAGCTGGCCGACGTCGTGGCGGCGACCGGCGCTGACACCGTGATCTGCGACGGCGAGCTCACCCCGAGCCAGCTGCGACGGCTGGAAGGCGTCGTGCAGGTCAAAGTGATTGACCGGACCGCGCTGATCCTGGACATCTTCGCCCAGCACGCCCGCAGCCGCGAGGGCAAGGCGCAGGTGGAGCTGGCCCAGCTGCAGTACATGCTGCCCAGGCTCCGCGGCTGGGGCGAGTCGCTGTCCCGGCAGGCCGGCGGCCGGGTGGCCGGCGGCGGCGGAATCGGGACCCGCGGTCCGGGCGAGACCAAGCTGGAGACGGACCGGCGGCGGCTGCGGACGCGAATCTCCCGCCTGAAAAAGGACATCTCCGGCATGTCGACCGGCCGTAAGGTGCAGCACGCGCAGCGTAACCGCCGCGAGGTGCCGTCCGTCGTCATCGCCGGCTACACCAATGCGGGCAAGTCCAGCCTGCTCAACGCGCTCACCGGCGCCGGGGTGCTGGTGGAGGACGCGCTGTTCGCCACCCTCGACCCGGCGGTCAGGCGCGCCCAGACGCCTTCGGGGCGCGGCTTCACGCTAACCGACACCGTCGGGTTCGTCCGCCATCTGCCGCATCAGCTGGTCGAGGCGTTCCGGTCCACGCTGGAGGAATCGGCCGAGGCGGACCTGATCCTGCACGTGGTCGACGGGTCGGATCCGGAGCCTGAGGCGCAGATCGCCGCGGTCCGTGGCGTGCTGGCCGAGGTCGACGCGGCACGCGTCCCCGAAATCATCGTGGTCAACAAGATCGACGCGGCGGACCCTGTCGTGCTGCAGGCGCTGCGGGCCCGCGAACCGGGCAGCTTGCTGGTCTCGGCCAAGACCGGGGCGGGCCTGCCCGCTTTGCGTGACGCGATCGAGGCGCGGCTGCCCCGGATTGACGTGCAGGTTCAGGTCATCGTCCCGTACAGCCGCGGTGACCTGGTCGCCCGCGCGCACGCCGAGGGCGAGGTGCTGACGGCTACCCATGTCGATGACGGCACCTTGCTGCAGGCCCGGGTGCTGCCCGGCCTGGCCGCGCAACTGGAGGCGGTTGCCCTCGCCGCGGCCGCACCCGTGCCATAACGGCGCCCGCCACCCCCCACCCGGCGATCGGACGAAGGTGTCTGTTTGTAGGTGATACTGGTCACCTTTGGCGGGTATTTGGTCTTGACCAACAGTGCCCAAAAGGCGCCACCGGATAAGCTTCGGCATTTTGCCGAAAGGCTTGTCTGCGGTGGTTGTGGTGCAATAGCGTGTCTGGATCGATACGTTTGTTGCGTGCCCGCCCGGTCATGGCTTTCGGAGCGGCCACGCTGCGTAGCTCATTCAGTGCGGGTCGGCATCCCGGCGTGCACGGGTCATGACAGGTGAACGCTCATGGCGCATGGGATCGACTGTCCTGGGGGGGATCGCCAGTGACTGTTCGTTTGCTGACCAACATCGGCCGTCTCTGGACGGGATCCGAGATCCTCAGCAATGCCGCCATCGTGATCGGAGACGAGCGGATTGCCTGGGTCGGGCCTGCGGCCGAGCTGCCGCAGCGCATTCCCGGCGTCGTTGACGACATCGTGGACGTGGATCAAGTCGAGAACCTGGGCGGCGGCCTGGTTACCCCCGGGCTTATCGACGCCCATACTCACCCGGTCTACGCGGGCAACCGCTGGGCCGAACTCGCCATGCGTTCCAACGGCTCGTCGGCTGCAGAGATCACCCAGGCCGGCGGCGGTGTCTCCTCGACCGTCACCATCACCCGGGGCACCGATCCCTGGACGTTGTGCAATGGCGTGCGCGAGCGGATGGGCCGGTGGCTGCGGTCCGGCGCCACCACGATCGAAGCCAAGACCGGCTACCACCTGACCAGGGACGGCGAGTTGGCTGACGTCCGGATGCTGCGTGGGCTCGAGGGGGAGCCCGGCATGCCGCGGGTCCACGTCACCTTCCTGGCCGCCCATGCGGTTCCGCCGGAGTTCTTTGGCCGCCGCACGGATTACATCGACGCGGTGAGCTCCTGGTGCGCTGACGCGTCAGCGGTCGGAGCGGACAGCGTCGACGTGTACTGCGAGGAAGGCCGGTTTTCCGAGGACGAGGCGCGCTGGATTCTCTCCGCGGGGCGCCGGTCGGGCCTGCTGCCGCGGCTGCACGCCTGCGGTGACTCGCGGACCGGCGCGGCCCGGCTGGCGGCCGAGCTCGGATGCGCGTCCGCTGACCTGCTGCACGAAGCCACCGACGAGGACGTTGCCGCGCTGGCCCAGGCCGGCGTGGCCGCGGTGGTGTGCCCCGGCACGGCCCTGCAGGTCGGGGCCAGGCCGCCGGTGCGTGCGCTGCTCGATAAGGGGGTCGCCGTCGCTCTCGGCTCCGATCACACCCCCGGCGGGATCGGCATCACGTCGATGGCGCTTGTCATCTCACTGGCTGTGTCGTACTTCGGGATGAGCGTCGAGGAGGCGCTCCGGGCGGCCACCATCGGCGGCGCGCACGCCCTGCGGGCACCCGACCGCGGCGCGATGGTCCGCGGCCGGCTCGCCGACATGGTTCTCTGGGACGCCGATCATGAGGGCGCCTTCGTGTGGTCTTATGGCCTTCAGCCCCGCCGCGTCTGGCTGGGCGGCGAACCGGTCACCTGATTCGGCCGGACGCCAGGGACGTGGCATGCTGCCGTCATGGCTGCGCGCACCGCGGTACCCGCCCCCGTCACGATCGTGGTCGGCGAGGAGGAATTCCTGGTCGACCGGTCCGTCCGTGAGCTGATCGCCGCCGCCCGTCCCCCGGGGCCAGAGCCGGGGCCAGGCGGCGACCTCCACGACCTGGAGGGGGCGGCCCTGTCCGCTGGCGAGATGGACGCGCTCACCTCGCCGTCACTGTTCGGCGGCGGCTGTGTGCTCGTGGTCAGGTCTGCGCAGAATGTGACCAAGGACGTAGCCGCCGAGTTGACCAGGTACGCGGCCCACCCGGCACCGGACGTCGTTCTGGTCTTGACCCATGCGGGCGGAGCCAAGGGCAAGGACCTGCTGGCTAGCGTCAAGGCCG
Organism: Actinomycetota bacterium; assembly: GCA_030853115.1. GTDB lineage: Bacteria > Actinomycetota > Actinomycetes > Streptosporangiales > Streptosporangiaceae > Palsa-504. The sequence continues at coordinate 22,779 of JALYVS010000028.1, read as the reverse complement.
CCGGGGCGCGGATGATCGAGTGCCCGAAGGTCACCAGGTTCGCCGAGCGGCTGGACTTCATCCGGGCCGAGTTCCGCCGGGCGGGCACCCGAGCCGACGACGGGGCCGCCCGCGCGCTGCTGGACGCGGTCGGCTCGGATCTGCGGGAGCTCGCGGCGGCCTGCGACCAGCTCGCCGCCGACACTGAGGGTCAGATCGACGAGGCGGTCGTGGCTAGGTACTACCGGGGCCGGGCCGAGGCGACCGGGTTCACCGTCGCGGACCGGGCGGTCGAGGGCCATCTCGTGCAGTCCCTGGAGCAGTTGCGCTGGGCGCTTGGCACCGGAGTCTCGCCGGTGCTGATCTGCAGCGCGCTGGCCCAGGGCGTGCGGCTGCTCGGCCGGGTCGGATCCGCGCCCCGAGGCATGAACAGCATGGCGCTCGCGGCCGAGGTCGGGGCCCCGCCGTGGAAGATCGACCGGGTGCGCCAGCAGTTGCGCGGCTGGCAGCCGCAGGGCATCGCCCGGGCGCTGCACGCGGTCGCAGAAGCGGACGCCCAGGTCAAAGGGGAAGCGAGCAGTGCAGGCTACGCCCTGGAACGGGCAGTGCGCCGCATCGTCGCCAGCCGGGCCGGCGAAGACTCCTAGCCCGCCGTCTTTTTCCGAAGGTCAGGCCAAGTCATCCCGCGGACCGTCATCCCACGGGCACCGCCATCCCCACAGGCACCACCTCCAGGCCAGCTCTAGCCGACACGATGAGCAGTTGTGCCGGCAGTAGCCGGCACGATGAACGGTTGTGCCGGCGAGAACCAGGCACAGGGCCGGGGATTGACGCAGGCCGTGAGTATGTGATGCGCCTCGGGTCCGAGAAAACAGCAGCCCCGAGCGCCGCGCAGCCCACAAAAGACGCGCAGCCCCGAGCGCCGCGCAGCCCACAAAAGACGCGCAGCCCCGAGCGCCGCGCAGCTTACGAAGACGCGTAGGCCACACAGGCCCCGCAGCCCAAAAAAGACGCGCGGCCAGAAAGGTCCCGCGGCCAGAAGGCCGCGAAGCCCCTAAGAACCTGGGAGCAGCGCTGGTTATGCGCTCGCGCCGGCTTGCGAAAGCTCGGCGTAGCGCTTGGCTATCGCCGACTTGCGGTTCGCGGCCTGGTTTTTGTGAATGACGCCCTTGCTCGCCGCCTTGTCCAGCTGGCGGCAGGCGACGCGTAGCGCGGTGCCCGCCTCGTCGAGGTTTCCCTCGTCGGCCGCCTCGCGGAACTTGCGCACGGACGTCCGCAGCGAAGACTTGGCCGCCTTGTTGCGCTGGTGCGCCTTTTCGTTCTGCTTATTACGCTTGATCTGAGACTTTATGTTCGCCACGCGTGGGAGTCCTTCAGGTTGTCTGTGGGGTGACGCGACGACGAAGCTTATCCGAGCCGCACCCCCGCACCCAAACCATAAGCCCAATCTGGCGCGTCTATCACCGGAACGTCCGGCTCGGCGCCCGGGCAGTGAGCCGGACGTGGGATTATGGAACACCCAGGCCGCCAGCGAAACCAGCGGGCGAGGCGAGTAACCCGAACGGATGCGCGTGCCACCTCTTAGTAAACCGGACCCGAGAACCCGCCCGGCGCCCGGCCACACTGATCAGTCCGTGCTCAGGAACTTTTGCATTATCGCCCACATCGATCACGGCAAGTCGACGCTAGCGGACAGGATGCTGCAGCTCACCGGCGTGGTCGAGGGCCGCCAGATGCGCGCGCAGTACCTGGACCGGATGGACATCGAGCGCGAGCGCGGCATCACTATCAAAAGTCAGGCGGTCCGGCTGCCGTGGCAGGGCGACGACGGTAACGAGTACGTCCTGAACCTCATCGACACCCCCGGTCACGTCGACTTCAGCTACGAGGTGTCCCGCAGCCTGGCCGCCTGCGAGGGCGCGGTCCTGCTGGTCGACGCCGCCCAGGGCATCGAGGCGCAGACGCTGGCCAACCTGTACATGGCCCTGGACGCCGACCTCAAGATCATCCCCGTGCTGAACAAGATTGACCTGCCGGCCGCCCAGCCCGACCGGTACGCCGCCGAGCTAGCCGGGATCATCGGCTGTGACCCCAGCGAGGTGCTGCGGGTATCCGCCAAGACCGGCGAGGGCGTCGAAGCACTGCTGCACGAGATCGTCCGCCTGGTCCCAGCCCCGATGGGCGACCCGGACGCCCCGGCCCGGGCGCTTATCTTCGACTCGATCTACGACACCTACCGGGGCGTGGTGACCTACATCCGGGTGGTCGACGGCCGCCTGACCAGGCGTGAGCGAAGCCTGATGATGTCCACCCGCGGGGCGCACGAGACGCTCGAGGTGGGGGTCATCTCACCGGAGCCGATCCCGACCGACGGCCTAGGCGCGGGAGAGGTCGGTTACCTGATCACCGGCGTCAAGGACGTTCGGCAAGCCCGGGTCGGCGACACCGTGACCACCGCCGGGCACCCGGCGGCCAAGCCGCTGGCCGGATACTCTCACCCCAAGCCGATGGTGTTCTCTGGTCTGTACCCGGTGGACGGCGACGACTATCCTGACCTGCGCGACGCGCTGGACAAGCTGCGGCTTAACGACGCCGCGCTGGTGTTTGAGCCGGAGACGTCCGACGCGCTCGGGTTCGGTTTCCGCTGCGGCTTCCTCGGCCTGCTGCACATGGAGATCGTGCGCGAGCGGCTAGAGCGCGAGTTCGACCTGTCACTGATCTCCACTGCGCCAAACGCCGTCTACCGTGTCGTCATGGACACCGGCCAGGAACTGCGGGTGACCAACCCGAGCGACTTCCCCGGGGGTTCGGAGCCGGGCCGGGGCAAGGTAGACCGGGTCTACGAGCCGGTGGTCCGGGCCACGGTCATCTCGCCGTCGGACTACATCGGCGCGATCATGGAGCTGTGCCAGGGTCGCCGCTGCGCGCTGATCGGCATGGACTACCTGTCCGCGGACCGGGTGGAGATCCGGTACATGCTCCCCCTGGCCGAGATCATCTTCGACTTCTTCGACCAGCTTAAGTCCCGCACCCGCGGCTACGCATCGCTGGACTATGAACCCGACGGCGAGCAGCAGGCGGACCTGGTCAAGGTGGACATCTTGCTGCAGGGCCTGCCGGTGGACGCGTTCAGCCAGATCGTGCACGCCGACAACGCACGCGAGTACGGCCTGTCGATGACGGCGAAGCTGAAGGAGCTGATCCCGCGCCAGCAGTACGAGGTGCCAATTCAGGCGGCCGTCGGCGCCCGGGTCATCGCCCGGGAAAACATCCGCGCGCTGCGCAAGGACGTGCTGGCCAAGTGCTACGGCGGCGACATCAGCCGCAAGCGCAAGCTGCTCGAGCGGCAGAAGGAAGGCAAGAAGCGGATGAAGACGATCGGCCGCGTCGACGTGCCGCAGGAGGCGTTCGTTGCGGCTTTGTCAACCGCGCCCCCGGACCGCAGCAAACGGTAACAGCACAATCTTTTTCCGGCCGAACGACTCTTAGTGCGTGCCCCCAGCCCGACCCACTATCGGGTGCTGACCGATCGGCTTGTCGAACGGCGTTAGGTGCACCGGCTGGAACGGCTGGAAGACGGCCGGCTGCTGGGCCGGCGAGACCAGGCCCGGCTGGACGTGCGCGGTGACGATCGCCGTCACCAGCGCCGCCAGCGTAAAGATCACCAGCGCGGTGATGAGCAGTGCGGCGGCGGATTGCCAGTTGCTGGCCTCCGCGCCGTTGGGGGCCAGGATCGCGCCTGGCGGCGCTACGACCTGGGGGCCGTACCCGAAGGGGTAAGGCCCTATCGGCAGGTCGGCGGTCAGCGCCCAAAGGTCGGCGTAGGTGCGGGCCGCGTAGGCCTGCGCTGTCCGCTCGTCGAGTTCGTCTTGGCCGAGCCGGCCCTCGGTGAAGCCCGCCCGGAGCGTGCCCACGGTCCGCTCGCGGTCGGCGGTGGCCGCCAGCCACGACGGATTCACCGTCGGCCCCGACCCGATAGGCCCTGGAGCTCCTGGGCTGGGCGGTAGAGCAGGCGGAAGCGAATATGCCTGACCTGGACCGTATGCCACGTGAGCCTCCTGCGGACGCTTCTCCTGAGTGTAAGACGTCTGGCGGCCGCCAGGAGTGCCAATGGCGGGTCCGGCCCCGCCTCCGGTCAATACGGGCTGGTTACGAATTAATAGCCTTGTCCAGGTTCGTGTAGGCCTGGTTGAGCTGGCTCACCGACTGCTCAAGCCCAGCCGCGCTGGCCAGGCTGATGTACTGGGTCGCCGAGGTGGCTGCCCCGAGCCGGGCGAAGATGGCCGCGGTACGCGACACCGACGAGGCCATCGCTGTGTCGGCCGCCTGGGCCCGCGCCGATGGCATAGCGATGCCCGGCAGCTGCCGGGCGAACGTGCTGAGCTTCGCGGCCACCTGGCGGTCCAGGCTGGCCACGCAGGAGAGGCTGCCCTTGCAGGCCGTCACGCTGGCCGAGTAGTTGTTGATCGCGGTGGTGGCCGGGACCGCATCCGACAGGACCTGGGCGTTCGCGTTGGCCGGCGAGGGCCCCGAGTGGCCCAGCGCCACCGCGTCCAGCACGCCGCCGCCCACCGCGAGCAGTACTCCCAGCACGATGAAGCCGGCTACCAGCTTCTTCGCCGCGCCAGACAAGACCAGCCGCCAGGACTCGTCCCCATACTCCGACGGCGCCCCGTGCTGCGGGTCACCGAACAGGCCCGCGGGATACGTGCTGGTCAGCATCACGGCGAAGGCGAAGGTCCGGACCTGGTAACGCAGCACGGCGGCCAGCGCCGCGTGCAGCGGCTCCGGCATCCGGCCGGCGATCAGGACGATCAGCCAGCTCACGAAGGCCACGATGGTGAACGCGCCGTACGCGAGGACCCCTGCCACGATCCAGCACGGGATCAGCAGGAAGAACCGGAACAGGACGGCGAGCCGGTTTAGCTGGCCAGGCGCGGCCGCGACCCGGGCCGGGTAGTCCGCGTCTTCCAGGGAAAACGGCGGGTACACGTCCGTCAGGAGCGCCGCGTACGCGTCCACCCGGGTCATCCAGCGCAGGTAGCCGGTGAGGAAATCGGCCGCGAACGCGGGCAGCCGCCCGGTGAACAAGGCGCCGAACCAGCCGATGATCGTAACCACATAGGCTGCTACGCCCAGCAAACCCAGCACGATGAGCTGCGGGATGACCATAAAGATGCGGACCAGGACGGTCAGCCGGGATTGACGGGCCGGCCCGGCGAAGGCGACCAGGACCGGCGCGGGCGCTAGCGGTCCGGCCGTCGTCTCCGGGGCGCCAGCCGGGGGTGCGTAGTACGCGGACATGTCCTGACTCCTGTCTGTGGCTCCACAGGATTAAACCAGGACATGATCCGGTTCCGGGCGAAGTTCGCCGTGGACGGTGAAGTGAGCGGGGTTTTTGCTTCCGCCGCGGGCCGCTACCGGGCTCAGCCGCCGGGCGGGACGCCACCTTGTCCGATGGAGATAGCCGCGCCCAGGACGGCCAGCACGATGATGACCGCCCAGAAGATGATCGCCATATAGCCCAGGACGAGCCCGGCGGTCGCCAATCCGTCGCCGCGCTGACCGGAGAGCCGCATCTCGCGCTTGGCGATGTGCCCGCAGATCACCGCGGGGACGGCGGTCAGCCCCATGGAGAAGAATTCGGCTACGCCGAGGATCATCGATGCCCGGGCCAGCGAGTTGGTGGACGTGGGCGGCTGGTAGACCGGGGGGGCCTGCCACATCGGGGAAACGACCCCCGCGGGCAGGTCCGCCGTCAGCGCCGTCAGCTCGCCGTAGGTGCGGGCCGCGTACGCCCGCCCCATTCGGTCGTTGTACTCGTCCTGGGTGAGGCGGCCCTCGGTGAAGCCCGCCTTCAGCACGTCGACCGCACGTTCCCGGTCCGCGGTGGCCGCGCGCATCGAAGAATTCATCCGGACCTGATATCCGGCCTGCGGGACCTGATACCCGGCGGGCGGAACCTGGTACCCGGCGGGCGGAACCTGGGCCTGGTAGGACGGCGGCGGAACGGGGCTGGGAGCAACCGGAGTCCGCGATTCTGCGGGCCGGATCTGGTCACCGGCCGCTTCGGGAGAGGGCGGCTCGGCGGCAGGCCAGCCGTACCCCGGGTGCTCGGTCGGCCACTGCGATTGATTATCTGCCACCCGGTGCCTCCCGTCAACGCGACCTGTGCCTCGTGTTCTCCCGTGAACGCGGCTCTTTCAGTCTAAGCGCGCAGATCGTCAATCCGGCAGCCCGGTACCGTTCGCCATCATTGCGTCAGGAATACCTTCCGCGTTTGTGCGGGTACCGTGGCTGCCATGCCTGGCGTTTTGCCCGATGGTGAGCCCGTCCCCGCCGACGGGACGCTGCCGGATAGCGCGCGCGACGGACTGGGGACGCGGCCTTTCGGGATCTATGTGCACGTGCCGTTCTGCACGACCCGCTGCGGATACTGCGACTTCAACACCTACACCGCCGCGGAACTCGGCACCCCCGCAGGCACCTCGGTTTCGGTCGGCACCTACCCGGACCTCGCGATCGCGGAGATCGGCTTCGCTCGCAAAGTCCTCGGTGGGACCGATGTCCCGGTCAGCACGGTGTTCTTCGGCGGCGGGACGCCGACCTTGCTGTCGCCGGCCGCGTTCGGCGCCATCTTGCGGGCCATCGACGCCGAGTTCGGGTTGCGGCCGGGGGCGGAGATCACGACCGAGGCCAACCCGGAAAGCGTCGGTCCCGCCACCCTGAGCGAGCTGCGTGCCCAGGGGATTACCCGCGTCTCGTTCGGCATGCAGAGCGCGGTTCCCGGCGTGCTCGCGACCCTGGACCGGGTGCACCAGCCGGGCCGCCCGGCCCAGTGCGCCGGGTGGGCCCGGGCGGCTGGTTTCGAGCACGTCAGCCTGGACCTGATCTACGGCACACCAGGAGAATCCGAGGCGGACTGGCGGTGCTCCCTGGACGCGGCGGTGGCCGCGCAGCCTGATCACGTGTCCGCGTACGCGCTCACGGTGGAGCCGGGTACCCGGCTAGCGGCCCGCGTGCGGCGCGGCGAGCTGCCCGCGCCCGACGATGACGTGCTCGCCGATCGTTATCTCGTCGCGGACGATGTGCTGACCGCCGCGGGCCTGGGCTGGTACGAGATCTCCAACTGGGCGGCGGGAAACGGGTCCGAGCCGTCGCGGTGCGCTCACAACGAGCTGTACTGGACTAGCGGCGACTGGTGGGGGATCGGGCCGGGGGCGCACAGCCACGTCGGGGGCACCCGGTGGTGGAACGTGCGCTATCCGCACCGCTATGGCGCCCGGATCGCCGCCGGGAACAGCCCCGCCCAGGCCCGGGAGATCCTAGCTGAGCCAGCACGGCAGCTGGAGCGCGTCATGCTGGGAATCCGCCTGGTGCAGGGATGCCCGGTGTCCGTTCTCGGACCGGTCGGCCGGAAGAACGCCGAATCTGTGGTCGCCGAAGGCCTGGCCAGCCCAGCCGACTATGCCCGCGGCCGGATCGTGCTGACCCGGCGCGGCCGCCTGCTGGCCGACGCGGTGACCCGCGCGCTGACCGAGTGAGCCAGCGGTCAGCGCACGATGCGCGCGCAGATCCACTGCGGTATGTCGTACGGTTCGTCGCGGTTGGCGGCCACGACGCCGCGGATGAGATACGTCAGCATGATGACCCAGAGCGCGAAACCAAGCGGCAGCGCGATGACGAGGGCGGCGGTGATGCTGTCCAGCGCGAGCAGCCCGCCCACGATCGCGCAGCACAACGCGTACAGCAGGCAGCTCAACGACAAGTTGACCGCCGCGGCCGCGTGGTAGCGCAAGAACGGCGACCTTCGCGCCTTGGTCACGTAGACGATCAGTGGGATGACCGGACCCAGGATGATGGCGCCCAGATAGCCGAACGTGGCGGAGGTCACTTCACTCTCGCGCACCTGCGGGTCAGGTGCGGGGGAGTCCGGCTCGCTCGTCATCGGTCCTCGGCTGTTATCTGCGGCTCCCGCCACGCTAGTCGCTTCCCGGCGCGGTGACGAAATCGATGAGTTCCTCGACCCGGCCCAGCAGCTCGGGTTCCAGGTCGGCATAGCTCGATACCGACCGCAGGATGCGCTGCCAGGCCCGGGGCACCTCAGGCGGCCAGCCGACGGCGTGCAGCACCCCCTCCTTCCACGGCTGCCCCCGCGGAACCCGCGGCCAAGCCGCCAGGCCGACCGCGGACGGCCGCACGGCGGCCCAGATGTCGATGAAGGAATGCCCCACGACCAGCACGTCGGGGGAGCGGATGCTGGCCGCGATCCGGGTTTCCTTGGACCCGGCCACCAGGTGGTCGACGAGCACGCCGAGACGACGGTCAGGCGCGGGGGAGAAGCTCGCCACGATCGCCTGCAGGTCATCGATGCCCTCCAGGTACTCGACGACCACGCCAACGTCGCGCAGGTCATCGCCCCAGACCTTCTCGACAAGCTCGGCGTCGTGCTTGCCCTCGACGTAAATGCGGCTCGCGCGGGCGACCCGGGCTCGGCTCGCCGGCGCAGCCACCGACCCGGAAGCCGTCCGGCGGGGCGGGGCGGACGTAGCCGGGGCGGGCGGGACGAGCGTGACCGGCTTGCCCTCGAGCAGGAAGGCCGACGGAGCGAGCGGGAAGACCCGCCGCTTGCCGTGCCGGTCCTCCAGCGTCACGGCGCCCTTCTGGTAGCCGACCACCGCGCCGCAGAAGCGGCCTTCGGCATCTTCGACCACCAGGCCGCGTTCCGCCTCGATCTTAGGCACCTCACGCTGCCCCGGCCGACGGCGGCTTAGCCCCCCGGCCGCGAGCACATCACCGTCGTATTGCCTGCTCCGCACGGGTATCTCCTCAGCTGAGGCTCGGACCCTGCTGACGTGACAGGACCCCGCTGGCCTGACCGGGTCTGGCATTGCTGGCCTGAAGCGTAGCCGAGGAGGACGGGCCTGCCCGGCCGCCGACACGCGGCTACCACGGTTCGCACCTGCCGGGTTACCATATTTTTGTGGATGCGTTGGCCAGCATGGCGTGACAGACACCTCACCTCTGAGGTGATCAACTGCGGCGTTCGCCTCCGCGGCCGCGCGCCAGGAACGTGTCAGACGCAATAGACTTAGCACTCGGGTCCTAGGAGTGCCAAGGAGGTGTACACGTGCTCGACGAGCGGAAATTGACGGTCCTGCGTGCGATCGTCGAAGACTACGTGTCCACCACCGAGCCGGTGGGATCGAAGTCGCTCGTTGACCGGCATCATTTCGACGTGTCGCCGGCCACCATCCGCAACGACATGGCGGTGCTCGAGGAGCAGGGATACATCGCCCAGCCGCACACCAGCGCCGGGCGGATACCAACAGACAAGGGTTACCGGCTCTTCGTGGACCGGCTCTCTAACGTCAAGCCTCTGTCGGCGGCCGAGCGGCGCGCCATCGAGACTTTCCTGGGCGGTGCCTACAGCCTCGACGACGTGGTCATGCGAACCGTCAGGCTGCTGGTCCAGCTGACCCGTCAAGTGGCCGTGGTGCAATATCCGTCCCTCACCAGGTCCTCGATCCGGCATATCGAACTCGTCCCGCTGACCCCGCAGAGACTGCTGCTCGTGCTGATCACCGACACCGGCCGGGTCGAGCAGTGCACGGTCGAGCTGCCCCAGCTGTGGGACGACGCCTCGGTCTCCCAGGTGCGTGCGGTGCTCAACGCCTGCCTGGGCGGGCACAAGCTCTCCGACGCCGCGGCGATGGTCACCGACCTGTCCGAGCGGATCCCGGTCGAGGAACGGGCCAATGCGAACGCGGTGTTTACCGTCCTGCTGGCCAGCATGGTCGAGCGGCACGAGGAGAAGATTGTTTTCGGCGGCGCCGCGAACCTGGCCGCGCACGATTTCAGCAAGGGTCTGCGCGAGGTGCTCGAGGCCCTAGAAGAACAGGTGGTGCTGATGCGGCTCCTCGGGGAGGCGAACGAGCCCGCGATCCTGACCGTCAGGATCGGCTCGGAGAACCAGGTCGCTGGCCTTCAGGCCACGTCGGTGGTGTCCACGGGGTACGGCAATGAGGCCGAGCCGCTGGCCAAGCTCGGAGTGCTGGGGCCAACCCGGATGGACTACCCGGGCACGATGGGTGCGGTGCGGGCGGTGGCACGTTATGTCGGCCAAATTCTGATGGAGACCTAGTGGCGGCGGATTATTACGGGCTGCTCAAGATCAGGCGGGACGCGACCCAAGATGAGGTCAAGCGCGCCTACCGGCGGCTGGCCCGGGAGCTTCACCCGGACGTGAACCCCGATCCTGACACGCAGGAGCGGTTCAAAGAGATCACCCAGGCGTACGAGGTTCTCTCGGATCCCGAAAAGCGCCGGATGTTCGACATGGGCGTGGATCCGTTCGCGAGCAGCGCGGGCGCTAGCCCCTTTGGTCAGCAGGGGTTCAACCCGCTGAACGACCTGCTCGATCAGTTCTTCGGCGCGGGCGGCGGCGGTGCCGCCACGCGCGGGCCGCGCAGCCGAGCGCAGCGCGGCCGCAACGCGACGATCAGGATCGAGCTCGAGCTTTCCGAGTGCTCGTTCGGCGCCACTCGCGAGCTCACCGTCGATACGGCCGTGGTCTGCCCGACCTGCTCGGGCGAGGGCACCGCCCCCGGAACCCACCCGCAGACCTGCGATATCTGCGGCGGACGCGGTGAAGTCAGTCAGGTGACCCGCTCCTTCATCGGCCAGGTCATGATGGCCCGGGTGTGCCCAGGTTGCGGCGGATTCGGTACCGTGCTGGTCCGGCCCTGCCCGGAGTGCGACGGCGACGGCCGGGTGCGCACCCGGCGCACCATCAAGGTGCGGATCCCGGCCGGGGTCGAAGACGGCACGCACATCCAGCTGGCCGGCGAAGGCGAGGTCGGCCCGGGCGGCGGTCCGCCTGGCGACCTGTTCCTGGAGATCGTCCAGCGTCCGCACGAGATCTTCGAGCGGCAGGGCGACGACCTGCACTGCACGGTGACCATCCCGATGGTGGCGGCGGCGCTGGGGGCGACGCTCTCAGTGGAGAGCCTGGACGGCCCGGCCGATGTCGACATCCGCCCCGGCTCCCAATCCGGGCAGGTGATCCCGCTTTACGGTCAGGGCGTCAAGCACCTGAACGGCAATGGCCGCGGCGACCTCGTCATTCATGTGACCGTCGAAACGCCGTCCAAGCTCGACGCCGAGCAGGAAAAACTACTGCGTGAACTGTCCAAGCTCCGCGGCGAGGAATCGCCGCCCGGCAAGTTCGCCCCCGGTCAGCAAAGATTTTTCTCGAGGCTGCGCGACGCGTTCAACGGACGCTGAGCCTGGTGCCGCAGGCCCCTGTCTTTTTTACCGACCGCGCGGACCTCGAACGGGCCGTCGTGTTGCTGTCCGGAGCCGAGGGTCGGCACGCGGCTACCGTGCGCAGGCTGCGTGCAGGCGAGCGGGCCGATGTCGGCGACGGCGCGGGCTTGGTCGCTGAATGCGTCGTCACCGCCGCCGGGCCGGGCGGCCTGGAACTGGCGGTGCGAGCCAGGCGGCAGGTACCCCGCCCGGAGCTGACCATCACCGTGGTCCAGGCCATCCCGAAGGGCGACCGCGGCGAGCTGGCGGTCGAGGAGCTGACCGAAGTGGGCGTCGACCGCATCATGCCGTGGGCCGCGGCGCGCTGCGTTCCGGTCTGGCAGGGGACGCGCGGGGAACGCTCGCTGGCGAAATGGCGGATGACCGCTCGGGAGGCAGCGAAGCAGTCCCGCCGCGCGTGGATACCTGAAGTGACGGAGACCGCCTCGGCCCAGCAGGTCGGCCACGCGATCTCCGAGGCGGTATGCGCGATCGTCCTCGAACCGGACGCCGCCGCCGGACTCGGCCTCCTGACCCTGCCGGAGGCCGGTGACCTGCTCGTGGTGGTCGGGCCCGAAGGCGGAATCACCGAGGCCGAAGCCGCCGCCTTTGACGAGGCCGGAGCCACCGCCCGCAGGCTGGGACCCACCGTGCTCAGGACCTCGACCGCCGGAACGGTAGCCGCCGCCGTCCTGCTCAGCCGTTCCGCTCGCTGGCTCTAGGCGGTCTAGACCCGGCTTCTTCCACGAGGACACTCAGCGGCGATCTCACCACGAGCCAGCTGGCCCTCAGCCGTCAGCACGAGATAGCTGGCCTAAGCCGCCCGTGCTGCTAGATCCTGTGCCAGTAGATCCCGTGCTGCCCGACCCGGGGATGGTCCCGGTGGCACTGGACGAACCGGCGCCCGGTGAGGCGGTGCCGCCACCTTTTGCTGATGATGATCCGGCCGATGACGATCCGGCCGACGACGATCCGGCCGACGATGAGCTGGCCGACGATGAGCTGGCCGGTGAGGAAGCGCTGCCGGCCGGCTGCGCGGTCGGGCTGGTCGAGGCTGACGTGACCGGCGTGGCCTTCGACGTGGCCGACGCACTGGCCTGGGTGGTCGGGCTCCCGCAGATAGTCCCGGATTTCGGCTTGGCCGGCTTGGTTGTCGCGGTGGGACTAGCTGTCGCCGTCGGCGAGGTGCTGCTACTTGCGCTGGTGGTGGCGACCGGGCTGCCGCTGCCAGTCAGGCCGCTTGACGCCTCGGCCGGGCTGATGGGCGAGCTGGCCGGTGAGCTCGCTGGGCTCGCCGGAACCGTCGCCGACGCCGTAGCCGCCGGGCCCGACGAGCTTGGCGTTGACGGGGGGGAGGCCAACGCCGAGGCCTGTGAGCACGATGCGAGCGGCGTGGGCCTGTGCCTGGCGGTGGTGGCGTGCGATCCGGCCCCGCCGGTGCCGGCCGGGGCCTGGCCGCTGAGGCCCGGAGGCGCCGAGCCGGCTGTGCTCGCGCCGCCGTTGACGTCAAAGGTGCCGTCGAAGGCCGCCGACACCGATGAGGTGACCGCCTGGCGCAGCGGCGGCACCGAGGCGAGGACTACGCCTACCGCGAACACGGCACACGCGAGGGCGATGGCCGGCCGGATCAGGCTCAGCCGCCAGTTCCATGGCTGTTGCGGGGTTCGCGGTGGGTGACCCGAGCTGCGCCCGCCGTGGCCGGCGTTCCAGCGCCGGACCCTGTCGACCAAGACGCCCCGGCCGGCCGTCCCGGCGTTGGCGGCGTCGGTGTTAGCTGCGCTGGTGTTGGCTGCATTGGCGTAGGCGGCCTGCGACCGGACCCGCGCGCGGATCCGGTCCAGGCCGTCCGGGTGCGGCTCCATCTGGTCCGCGGCGGCATGCAGCGCGTGGTGCAGGAATTCGTCAAAATCCTGTCCTGGCGCTGGCTTACCGTTGTGACCGGATCGCATTATTAATCCTTGCCCAGGGCTGCACGCAGAGCCGTCATGCCGCGGGCCGTGTGACTTTTCACGGCCCCGCGGCTGATCCCCATCGTGTTCGCGATCTCGGCCTCGGACAGATCGGCGTAGTACCGCAGGACGATGGCCTCCCGCTGACGTTCGGGCAGCCCGCGCAGGGCCGCCACCACCGCGGAACGCTCGAGCAGGACCAGCGCGCCATGCTCGGCGCTCGGCATGTCCGGCGGCGCTTTCTGCAAGTTCTTGTCGACCACGGTCCGGTGCCTCAGGACGGATCGTGACCGGTTCACCACGGCCTGCCGGAGGTAGGCGAGCGCGCTCTCCGCGTTCCTCAGTCGCTGCCAGCCCCCGTGCATCGCGACAAACGCGTCCTGCACCACTTCCTCGGCGGTGGGCGTGTCGCGCACCAGCAGGGCGGCCAGCCGGACCAGCGCCCGGTAGTGCGAGGAATACAGCTCGGTGACCGCACGGTCCGCGTTCCACCCCATCCGGGCCGGCGACGCCAGGAAAGCGTCGGAGGCGATGGCTCCGGTAGCCACCAGGGTTTCGGTCACACGTGTTGGACGCGCTGCCCCGTCGTCAGGTTCACCCTCCATCGGGCCTCTTCCACACCGCGGTGAAAGTCGTGCAGGACCATGGTCTCCGGTCCTTCATCCCCAAATCTCCCACCCGTCTGACCGTCCGTCGCCTTGCCGTCATTGGCAGACCGCCCAGCTGACCGCCTGGAGGTACGGATTACCAGGCTTCACACAGTGGCACCCGGCCGGCTTTCGGACATGCCACCAGGGGTTGCTGGAGGATTGCCGATAAACAAGAATATCCTTTGTGCGCGCGGTTACGACAGCACTTGCATGGATCGGCACCATAACAACGGATCGCAACATGGTTACCGAGCAGTACCGTGATATGCCCGGAATATAACCATGTGAACGTTGTGATAAATCGTCGTGCATACCGCCATGTTCTCCAGAACCCCTCAGCTGCCTCCCAGGATCGGACCAGTACCGGTACCGGCCCTGAGGTCAATCCCGGCGCCGGTCCAGGGCGATGCTCTCCCCGCCCGCAGGCACCCCTAGGATCTTGGCGTGACTGAATGCTTGTTCTGCGCCGTCGTCGCCGGAGACATTCCCGCGACCCTGGTCGGTGAAACTGACCAGGTGCTGGCGTTCCGCGATATCAACCCGCAAGCTCCCACCCATGTGCTCGTCATCTCCAAGGTCCATTATCCCAACGTCGCGGCCCTCGCGGCCGCGGATGGCGGGCTGCTCGGCGCGCTGATCACCCAGGCGCACCAGGTCGCGGTGGCGGAGGGCGTCAGCGACACCGGCTACCGCATCGTCTTCAACACCGGTGAGCAGTCAGGCCAGACCGTGCCGCACGTCCATGCGCACCTGCTCGGCGGCCGGTCCCTCAGCTGGCCGCCCGGATGAGCCAGCAGCCTGCCCGGCTGGCGCGCCGGGGGATGAGACAGCAGCCTGCCCGGATGGCACGCCGGGCTGCCCGGTGGACATCCGAGGCCGGACATCCCCGGACGTCCCGTACGGCGGATACCATGGGGACCAGTGTGCTCGGGGGGCGGTCCTCCGGGTCGTCGAGAGCGTCGAATTGACAGATATCCGAAACGATGACCTGAACGCCGGCAGCAGTCCCAACGGCGGCTCGCAGCAGGGTGAACCACGGTCCCAGGTAAAGATCGTGATTCCCGCTGATCATTCGATGGTCAGCCTGCTCGGCTCCGGGGATGAGCTGCTGCACGCGATCGAGCGGGAATTTGACGCCGACATCCATGTCCGCGGCAATGAGATCACCGCGACCGGGACCCCGGCGGAAACCGCCCTGGTCACGGCGCTGTTCGACGAGCTCGTCGAGCTGCTGCGCAAGGGGACGGACCTGACCGCTGACGCGGTCGAGCGGGCCGCGGCCATGCTGCGGGCCGAGCGCGGCGTGCGCCCGGCGGACGTGCTGACGGTCGGCATCTTGTCTGCCCGGGGCCGGACGATCCGTCCCAAGACCCTCAACCAGAAGCGGTACGCCGATGCCATCGACGAGCACACGATCGTGTTCGCCATCGGCCCGGCGGGGACCGGGAAGACTTACCTGGCCATGGCCAAGGCGGTCAAGGCACTGCAGGCCAAGCAGGTCAACCGGATCATCTTGACCAGGCCCGCGGTGGAGGCGGGGGAGCGGCTCGGCTTCCTGCCCGGCACCTTGTACGAGAAGATCGACCCGTACCTGCGTCCGCTCTACGACGCGCTGCACGACATGCTCGACCCGGACTCGATCCCGAAGCTGATGGCCGCCGGCACCATCGAGATCGCCCCGCTGGCATATATGAGGGGCCGGACCCTGAACGACTCGTTCATCATCTTGGACGAGGCGCAGAACACCACGCCCGAGCAGATGAAAATGTTCCTGACCCGGCTGGGGTTCGGATCTCAGGTCGTGGTCACCGGTGATGTCACCCAGGTCGACCTGCCCACCGGTCAGGCCAGCGGGCTGCGTGTGGTCCAGGACATTCTCGACGGCATTCCCGACATCCACTTCGCCAAGCTGACCAGCCACGATGTCGTCAGGCACCGCCTGGTGGGCAAGATCGTCGACGCGTACGAGAAGCACGACGCGGCCGAAAGGCAGTTCAGCGCACCGGGCAACTCCGGAAAAACGAACAGGCGGAAGGGCAGCTAGGACGGGGATGAGCATCGATATCGCCAATGAGGCGGGCATCGACGTCGACGAGGTGAGGCTGGCTGCGGTGGCCAGGTTCGCGCTTGACCAGATGCGGATTCACCCGCTAGCTGAGCTTTCCGTGCTGCTCGTCGACGAGCGCACCATGACCGAGCTGCACGAGCGGTGGATGGGCGAGCCAGGACCGACCGATGTGCTGGCCTTTCCCATGGACGAGCTCAGGCCGCCGCACATGGGCGGCAACCGGGCTGGCGACCCCGAGCCCGGCGGTGAGCCCGGGCTGCTAGGCGACGTGGTGCTGTGCCCGCAGGTCGCGACGGAACAGGCGAAAAAGGCCGGTCACGGCACCCAGGACGAGCTTGAGTTGCTCTGCGTGCACGGGATCTTGCACCTACTCGGCTATGACCACGCCGAGCCGGAAGAGCACGCCACCATGTTCGGCACTCAGGACCAGCTGCTGAAGAGCTGGCAGGACGCCAGCGGACAGCCCGGCTTATGACCCCCCCAGGGTGGCTGCTGGTCGCGGCGGGCGTGCTGGCTCTGGTGGCAGGCTGGTGCGCGAACGCGGAGGCCGCGCTGGCGCTGGTCTCCGCCACCGGCATCGCGGAGCGGCCGGAGCACAAGGGCCCGCTGCAGACGGTGGGCGCGGACCTGCCCCGGTACATGAGCGTGCTGCTGCTGCTCCGCGCCATCGGTGAGATCTCCGCGGCGGTCCTGGTCACCGCGGCCTTCGTCCGCTGGTTCGGCGACAACTGGCGCGCCGTGCTGGCCGCGCTCGCCGTGGTGATCACCATGAAGTACGCGCTGACCGGCGTGCACCCGTACATCGGACGGGTCGGACCGCGGACCGAACGGACCGCCGCGCGAGCGGCCCGGCTCATCTTCGCGCTGACCCGGGCGCTAGGCCCGCTGCCGGCTCTGCTGGTCGCCGTGGGCAATGCCATGCCGCCGGCCCGGCGGGCCCGGCCCATGGTGGACGCCGACGGCACCTCCGGTCCGGTGGCCCGGTCCGAGCTGCGCGGGCTCGTCGACTACCTGGAGCGCAGGACCGGCATCGAGCCCGGCGAGCGCGAGATGGTCCGTTCGGTCTTCGAACTCGGCGACACCATCGTCAGGGAAGTCATGGTGCCGCGTACCGACATGGTGTTCATCGAGGCCGACAAGACCGTGGAGCAGGCGCTCTCACTGGCCCTGCGCAGCGGTTTCTCCCGGATCCCGGTGGCCGGCGAGAACGAGGACGACGTGGTCGGCATCGCTTACCTGAAGGACATCGTGAAGTGGAGTCACGAGCATCCCGGGGCCGAGACCACCGAGAAGGTCGCCACGGTGATCCGTACCGCCAGCTACGTCCCGGACAGCAAGCCCGTCGATGAGCTGCTGCGGCAGATGCAGGCCCAGCGCAACCACGTCGCCATCGTGATCGACGAGTACGGCGGGACCGCGGGGCTGGTGACCATCGAGGACATCCTCGAGGAGATCGTCGGCGAGATCACCGACGAATACGACAACGAGCGGCCGCCGGTGGAATGGCTTTCCGACGCCGCCGCACGGGTGACGGCCCGCCTTTCCGTGACCGAGCTCGAGGAACTTTTCGAGGTCATGCTTGGCGTTGACGATGTGGAGACGGTGGCCGGGCTGCTGGCCCACCAGCTCGGCCGGGTCCCGATAGCGGGCTCGACCGCGACCGTCCACGGCCTGCGGCTGACCGCGGAGCACGTGGCCGGGCGCCGCAACAAGATCGGAACCGTCCTGGTGGAACGCGACGAGGATCCGGAGCCGTAAACTCGTCCGGGTGAGCGATGTGACACCTGACGCTGAAGATCTCAAGATCATCACCCTGGCCCGGTCCACCCGGGCGAGGGTGGCCGCGTCCGAGGGCGCGGCGGTACGCGACGAGACCGGCCGCACCTACACGGCCGCCGCGGTGGCCCTGCCGTCGCTGCGGCTTTCCGCGCTGCGCCTGGCGGTGGCCATGGCGGTCTCTAGCGGCGCGCAGAAACTGGAGGCGGCCGCCTTGGTCAGCGACGCCGAGCTGGACCCGGGCGACCTCGCCGTGGTGCGCGATCTCGGCCCGGCCGCGATCGTGTTCCACGCCGCCCCCGACGGCACCGTCCGCGCCACCCTCACCCCGTAAGTCCCCCGGGCCGAACGGTCGTTGGTGCCCGCCCCGCGAAACATGCGCGAGAATCAAGGGGTGAACCATCCACCGGCGCCCGGTCCGGCCAGCGCTTCCCGATCCGGTGCCTCCCCGCCCGGCGCCTTCCGATCCGGGTTCGCCTGCCTCGCTGGCCGCCCGAACGTCGGCAAGTCGACCCTGACCAACGCGCTGGTCGGCGCCAAGGTCGCGATTACCAGCGACCGGCCGCAAACCACCCGGCGGGTGATTCGCGGCATCGTGCACCGCCCGGACGCGCAGCTGATCCTGGTCGATACGCCCGGCCTGCACAAGCCGCGTACGCTGCTCGGCGAGCACCTGGACACCCTGGTCCGCTCGACCCTGGCCGAGGTGGACGTGATCGGATTCTGCGTCCCGGCCTGCGATCCAGTCGGACCGGGTGACCGGTTCTTCGCCCGGGAGCTCGAGCACGTCAAGAAGACCCCGGTCGTGGTGATCGTGACCAAATGCGACCAGGCCCCGCCGGAGCGCATCGCCGAACAGCTCCTGGCGGTCAGCGAGCTCGGGGACTGGGCGGATGTGGTGCCGGTATCCGCCGTGACCGGCTTCCAGCTCGGCGAGCTCGCCGACGTGCTCGTCTCGCACCTGCCCGAAGGCGTGGCCCTGTACCCGGACGGCGATCTCACCGACGAGCCTGAGCAGATCATGGTCGCCGAGCTGATCCGGGAGGCGGCCCTGAAGGACGTGCGGGATGAGCTGCCGCACTCGATCGCGGTCGTGGTCGAGGAGATGGGCCCGCGGCCGGGACGCGCGGATCTCACCGACGTGTACGCCGAGCTTTACGTGGAGCGGCCGAGCCAGAAGGCCATCGTCATAGGCAGCAAGGGCGCGCGGCTGAAAGAGGTCGGCAGCCAGGCTCGCCACCAGATCGAGGCGCTCCTGGGCACCAGGGTCTACCTGGACCTGCGCGTCAAGATCGCCAAGGACTGGCAGCGTAATCCGAAGCAGCTGCGCCGCCTCGGCTTCTACGACTGAGTCAAGAAGGGGATCCACGTTGCTGATCATCTTTGGCTTGCGCGTGTTCTACCGGACTATCGCCCGCGGCGCCTTCCACTGCCGCCGATGCGGCGGCGACCGCCAGTACCGGCAACGTTCCGGGCGCCGGTGGTTCACGCTGTTCTTTATCCCGGTCATCCCGCTGAACGCGGTGGGTCAGCATGTCCAGTGCACCACCTGCCACACCCGCTATGTGACCGACGTCCTCAACCAGCCCACGACGGCACAGATGCAGACGGCACTGCCCGCCGGCATGCGGGCCGCCGTGTCGGCCATGCTGCGTTCCGGCGACCCGTACAGCCCGGTCTCGCGGCAGCGGGCGATCGAGGCGGTGATCGGCGCGGGGACGCCGGGATACGACGAGGCGATGCTGGCTACCGATCTCGGGCAGCCGTTCGAGTCGATCCGCCCCGCCCTGAACCAGGTGGGGGCACAGCTCACCATCCAGGCCAGGGAGTGGTATCTGGCCGAGGTGATCCGCGTCGCCATGGCCGACGGGACGCTCACAGAAGGCGAGCGGTCCGCGGCGCTGGCGATCGGGGTTGACCTCGGGATGACTCAGGCACAGGTCCTGGGCGTGGTCGCGATGACCGAGCAGTCCGCGGGCCGCGACTAATTAGCGTCGAGTCGCCACACGGTGTTCGGGGGTCCGAGGACCGCATATCCGAGGGCCTGGTTGACCGCGATCATGTGCTGGTTGGCCTCGGCGTTCCAGGTGGAGATCCGTTCCAGCTGAGGCTCCGTGGTCGCCAGCAGGTCCAGCATCGCGGCCTTGACCAGGAGGCCAAGCCGGTGCCCCCGATGTTTCCTGGTCACTGCCGTGATCAGCTGGTGCCCCCAGCCCGGATCCTCGGGATCGACCGCCAGCTGGGTCAGGGCCGCCATCTCGCCGCTGGCGTCACATCGGGCCGCGATCGAGTACTGGCGCATGCCGAAGCGCGGCAGGAGATCATTGGTACGCTCGCGGACCTGCTGCGCGTCCCATCCGGGTGGCACCTCCCCGGCGTCGTGCGGCGCATCGCCGAGTGCGGTGTAGAGCGCCGCCGCCTGCTCGAGAAACTCCTCCGGTACCGGCCCGGTCCATGACACCAGCGAGTAGCCGGCCGCGGCCTCCATGGCCTGCTCGCGTACATCGGCCAGCCTCGCTGCCGCGGCGTCCGCTAGATCCAGCACGCGCTGGACATCGACCAGACCGGCCTGCGCTCCCGCCGAACGCGCGAAGTCTTGACCCGCCGAACCATTCTGGGCGACGCCGTTCAGCACGGAACGCCCGTTGGCCGACGCACGAGCGATCGCGTGCTGCAACAGCGGGCGGCCGAGCCCGCGGCGGCGCCTGTCCGGGTGAACCAGGAGTTCCAGCTGCGCCCGGTCCAGGTTCCCCCGGTCCGGCAGTTCCAGCCAGTACCACCCCGCGACCGCCCCCGCAGATCCCGCGCTGGCCTCATCCGCGCTGGCCTCATCCGCACTGGCCTCATCCGCACTGGCCGCCTGGTCCGTGACCAGCCAGACCTCGCGCGGATCGCCCAGCCACCCGACGGTGAGCCAGCCGCCGAACCGCTTGGCTGACAACCACGGTCCCTCGGCTTTGTCCGCCCGCAGGACCGCCTCGTACACCGTATGACACGCGCGTATTCTCGCTGTGTCCGTCAGGTCGACTCGTTCGATGCGCATCGTCTTAGCCAACCGGGTTACCCCGGCTAGCGCCACCGAATATTCCGCCGCCGTCCGGCTGGCAGCTGACCGGCGCTGTCACCCCGGCTCACCGGGCTGGTAGGGTAATGCCGATGTCGTGCGAGCTGCTCTTCCTTAGCGGCCGCGGCGGGGGCCGATAGGCCGGCTCCCTCGCCGCGGGGCGTTGGCGTGTCTGCTGGCCATCGAGATGGCAACCGCCTACCTGATCCGAGGAAGCTACCCATGCAGCCAGACCGCGCGTTCAATCGTGCCTCATCCGTACAGCCGCAGCCGAGCGGCATGCCGTGCCACCGTTACACCCCGTTCCAGGCCGTAGAACTGCCGGACCGCAGCTGGCCGGCCAAGACCATCACGAAGGCTCCGCGCTGGCTGTCGACCGACCTCCGGGACGGTAACCAGGCCCTGATCGACCCGATGAGCCCCGCCCGCAAGCACAAGATGTTCGACCTGCTGGTGCGAATGGGCTACAAGGAGATCGAGGTCGGGTTCCCGTCCGCAAGCCAGACGGACTTCGACTTCGTGCGTGAGCTGATCGAGGGCGAGCGCATCCCCGATGACGTGCGGATCTCGGTCCTGACCCAGGCCCGTGAGGACCTGATCGAGCGGTCGGTCCAGTCGCTGCGGGGCGCGCGGCTCGCCACCGTGCACCTGTATAACGCGACGGCTCCGATCTTCCGCCGGGTGGTGTTCCGCATCGGCCGCGAGGAGTGCAAGGCGCTCGCCACCGACGGCACCCGGCATGTCATGAAGTACGCCGAGCAGCTGCTTGACGGCACCGACTTCGGTTATGAGTACTCGCCGGAAATCTTCATGGACACCGAGCTGGACTTCGCTCTGGACGTCTGCGAGGGCGTGATGGACGTCTGGCAGCCAGGTCCGGACCGGGAGATCATCCTCAACCTGCCGTGCACGGTCGAGCGGTCCACGCCGAACGTCTATGCCGACCAGATCGAGTGGATGAGCCGGCACCTGCCGGACCGCGACCACGTGTGCGTCTCCGTGCACACGCACAATGACCGGGGTACCGCGGTCGCCGACGCTGAGCTGGCCGTGCTCGCGGGCGCCGACCGGATCGAGGGGTGCCTGTTCGGCAACGGCGAGCGCACCGGGAACGTCTGCCTGGTCACCCTGGGCCTGAACCTGTTCACCCAGGGCATCGACCCGATGATCAGCTTCGCCGATATCGACGAGATCCGGCGCACGGTCGAGTACTGCAACCAGCTCCCCGTGCACCCGCGTCACCCGTACGCGGGCGACCTGGTCTACACCGCGTTCTCCGGCTCGCATCAGGACGCGATCAAGAAGGGCTTCGAGGCGCTGGAAGCCGAGGCCGCCACCGCCGGCGTCCCGTTCGCCGAGTACCCCTGGGCGGTCCCGTACCTGCCGATCGACCCGCACGACGTGGGGCGCACCTACGAGGCGGTTATCAGGGTCAACTCGCAATCGGGCAAGGGCGGCGTCGCCTACGTGATGAAGGCGGAGCATCAGCTGGACCTTCCGCGCCGCCTGCAGATGGAATTCTCGCGAGTCATCCAGGGCCACACCGATGCCGAGGGCGGCGAGGTCTCCCCGCCGCGGATGTGGGGGATCTTCTCCGCCGAGTACCTGAGCGACGGCCCGGTGACGCTGCTCGAGCAGCAGACGTCGTCGGTCGTCGAAGGCAAGCACGTGCTTACCGCGGAGGTTTTCGCCGACGGGCGCGCGCAGCAAGTCGAAGGCATCGGCAACGGCCCCATTTCCGCCTTCTGCGGTGCGCTGGCCACCATCGGGGTGAGCGCCCGAGTGCTCGACTATCACGAGCACGCCCTCACCGAAGGTACCGACGCCCAGGCGGCGGCGTACGTGGAGTGCGAGATCGGTGGCCAGGTCTTCTGGGGCGTCGGCATCGACACGAACACGGTGACCGCCTCGATGCGCGCGGTCCTGTCCGCGGTGAACCGCTCCCGCCGGGCCTGAACCGTTCTGGCGAGGGGCGAAAGCCTGCTC
>JALYVS010000245.1 GCA_030853115.1 Actinomycetota bacterium | reverse complement strand
CGGGAATCGCGGCGGCCAGCCAGGCCGGTCCTGGCGTCCCACGCGCGGGCAGTCCCGTGACCGTGGCCCGGCTGGCCCGTTGGCGGCAGGATGCGGCGGAGCGGGTGGCGGCGGTTGCCGTTCCGGCCGCGGTGCGCCGCCGGACGGAGCAGGAGAGGGCTGGACGGTGACAGACGCCGACCCGCAGGTGGAGCAGCTGACAGCCGCCGTCTATGAGATCCCGACCGACCAGCCGGAAGCCGACGGCACGCTGGCCTGGTCGAAGACCACGCTGGTCGTGGCCGAGGCGGCCGGGGGCGGCCAGCAGGGGCTGGGTTACACCTACGCGGCCGGCGCCTGCCAGCCGCTGATCGACGGTGTCCTGGCGGAAGCGATCATCGGGCGGCCGGTGCTGGACGTGGCCGGCTCGTGGCAGGCGATGGTGCGGGCCGTGCGCAACCTGGGCCGCCCCGGCCTGGTGTCCTGCGCGATCAGCGCGGCGGACACCGCGCTGTGGGACCTGAAGGGCAAGCTGCTGGGCCTGCCGGTGTGCCGGCTGCTCGGCGCCGTGCGGGAGGAGGTGCCGGTCTACGGCAGCGGCGGGTTTACCACCTACGACCAGGCCGCCGCCCAGGCGCAGCTGGAGCGCTGGGCCGGGGAGTGGCGCATCCCGCGGGTCAAGATCAAGATCGGCGAGTCGTGGGGCAGCCGGCCCGGCCGTGACCTGGAGCGGATCGCCTTCGCCCGCGAGGTGATCGGCCCGGACGTCGAGTTGTACGTCGACGCGAACGGCGGTTACGCTCGCAAGCAGGCGGTCCGGATGGCGCACGCCATGGCCGACGCTGACGTGACCTGGTTCGAGGAACCGGTATCCTCCGATGACCTGGACGGGCTGCGCGAGGTCCGCGACCAGGTCGCCGCCGATGTCGCGGCCGGGGAGTACGGCTATGACCTGGTCTACTTCGAGCGGATGGCCGCGGCGCAGGCGGTGGACTGCCTGCAGGCCGACGTCACCCGCTGCGGCGGGATCACCGACTGGCTGCGCGTGGCGGCGGTCGCGGCCGCGCACGGCCTGCAGGTGTCCGGGCACTGCGCCCCGAACCTTCACGCCCACGTCGCCGCGACGGTGCCGAACCTGCGCCACCTGGAGTACTTCCACGACCACGTGCGGATCGAGGGCATGCTCCTCGACGGCGCGCTCGACCCGGCAGGCGGCGTCCTGCGGCCCGATCAGGGCCGCCCCGGCCTGGGCTTGGAGCTCAAGGCCGCCGACGCCGAGCGATTCCGGGTCGGCTGATGACGCCCGCATCGCCGCAGAGTGCGAGGCGGGCCACGCCGATGCCTGACCCGCGGCTTCTAGGTCTTCCAGGCCCTCGCGCTGTTCCTCAGCCACTATGGCGGCTACCTGGCCGTCGGCCGCCGCGGTGCAGCAGCAGCTAGGGAAGTTCCGGCGCGAACTTTACCGGGGCCGGGGACCAGGCATCGGGGCGGACGAGTGGGTTTGCAACACGCGCAACCGGGCTGCCGTGGGCGGCGTTCCGCCGGTGGTAAGCCGCGAGCGGATCCACCTGCAGATGCTGAAAGCGCGCGGCGAACGCTCCATCCGGCTGGGGTCGGAGTGGGCTAGCTCCCCGTTTCCGCGGCTGGCAGCGGGGAGCCGTTCGGCACCGAGCACCAGGAAGGGCAGTGGCCGCGGCGCCAGGACACCGGCCCTGCTCGCGGTATTCGTGCTCACCCGGCTGCGACAGCGTCGTTCCTGGGGCAGCGATGACCGGCGATCACCGCATCTCGCTGGCCGGCTGCTGAGAGTGCCAGCCCGCGACGTCGGCCCGGAAGATGCTTGGCTATCAGCGCGAAGTATGGTCCGCCTGGGGATTCCATGGCGGCGCTGCCGGTTCGTCATCACGGCCGCCCTGCTTTCACCTGCTGGGACCAGGCAGCGATCGCCGGACGGTGGGCCGGCAGCGCGGCGGTGTGCAGATCGGCGAGCATCGCGGCCAGCCGGCCGGGAACCTGGGCCGCGTCCGCGCCGTAGCGCCAGATCTCTCCGACCGCCAGGTCCAGGAAGTCGGCGAACCGGTACTGCGGCACCACCAGCCGCAGCTGTCCGGTGCCGTCGCGCCAGCGGCCGTCCGGCAGCTCGCGGGCCGCTAGTGCCCGCAGCAGGTCGTGCAGCACGTCGATGGCCTGCACGGCGGTGGTCGGATCGTTGACCGCGGGCGAGAGCGCTCGCTCAGCGATGTCGACGAGCTGGCGGAACCCGAACGCCAGGTCTTGTTCCATGCTCCGCTCGGTGTCCCAGGCCAGGGCCTTCAATGCCCTCGCCGCGGTCGCGTCCAGACGGCCAGACCCGGCACCCGGTTCGTGGTGGACGACGACTAGCGGCGCCCCCGCCGGCACGAAGTCTCCTACTCGCGCCGCGAGCACCAGCACGCCGCCGGCCTGGGCGGCCATTTCGACCAGTGCCATCTCGTTCACCGATACCAGCACGGCGCCGCGGGGCGCGGGGATTGTCCGGGCCGGCGGCGGAAAGGACGCCGTTGCCGGCGTTCCAGCCGTGGCGGCGGGATAGCGGCGGTCGAGAATCCGGCGGGCCTGCCGGCCGATATGGGTGATGATGGTGGCGACCCTGATCAGGTTCGCGACATGACTGATGTAGCTGATGAAAAGCGCGACACTGGCCAGCACGAACCCGAACGCGACCGTGACCGCGATCCGCGGCACGAACCCGCCTGAGCCGCTGCCCCCGCCGACCGACCGCAGCACCACCATCGCGTAGACGAACGTCGCGACGAAGACTCCCAGCGTGAACTGGATCGTCCGGTCCCCCAGGAACATCCGCAGTACCCGTGGGGAGAACTGGCCGCTGGACAGCTGCAGTACGACGATGGTGATCGAGAACACCAGGCCGGTGAACGAGATCATCGCCTGGATGACGGAGGACAGGAAGGTGCGGGCACCCGGCGCAGGACCCGGGAACACCACCGCGGCGTGCGTCGCCGGCAGCGCCTCGTCGAGCGTGACCAGGCCGATCGCCAGCCCGATCGCCGAGGCCACGCACACCGCCGGGACCAGCCAGAACGTCGACCGGATCACGTCGTGCAGCCGGGATAGCGAGGCGACAGGCAGGGCCCGCACGAGCACGTCCGCCATCCGGCGAACCGGACCGGGCCTGGCCCGGTCATTTCGGGGCTGGTCAGGCGCTTCGCCCACCCGTTGCTCCTCCCGCTGACGTGTGCTCATGCCCCGGCGCGCCGGGCCCAAACGCCGTGCTGCGGGCAGGACCGAGGCCCGCTTCCGGGCGTGGCCCGCTCATGTTCGGATCTCCCGCGGCGGGTAGCAGGCGTCCATGCTGTGGCTGACCGGGAACTTGAATGACATGTGGGTGGTGGCCGTCAAGGCGGTCCTGCTGTATGCGACGGCGCTGGCGGGCTTGCGGCTGGGCACGCGCCGGACGCTGGCGCAGATGGCGCCGTTCGATTTCGTCACCGCGGTCGCGATGGGCGGCCATCATCGGGCGCACCGCCACCGCGAGCGGGACTTCCTATGTGTAGGGCGCGGTCGCGGTCGTCACGCTGATTGTCGTGCACCGGGTGGTCAGCGTGCTCCGCTGCTATCCGGTCGTCCGGCGCGTCACCGATCACCGGATCCGCATCCTGGTCGATCACGGCCGGATCCGGCGCCGCCAGATGCGGGTCTGCGGCCTGACCGAGGCTGACCTGCAATCCGGGCTTCGTCAGCAGGGCTTCGCCAGCCTGGACGATATAAGACTCGTCCCTGTACGAGCGGGCTGGCGGCCTGACCGTGGTGCGGAGCGGCTGCGGCGGTGCGCTCATCGACGCCGCCGCCGCCGTGGCCGCTGATCCTCCCGCGGCGTCAGGGTCGTGACCCTGACGCCGCGGCGGAATGCCGCGGCCGCCTGGGTGCCCATGGTAGGCCGGCCGCGCTGTCTCCGCCGGTCAGGCCGTTGGCCTTACCGGCGGTGCCTGCGGGTGGCCTCGTACACCAGAACGGCGACGGCGGCCAGTGTCACCTTCGGCCACCTGCTGCGGGCGGACTGGATCTGGGCCTGGCCGGGCTGGCCGGCGGCGTTCAGCGATGCCAGCAAGGCGGCGCCGGACGCGTCGTCCTCGGCCAGCAGGTTGCGCTGAGCCAGCCAGTACAGCAGGACGAACGATGGCGCTACCAGGACGGCGACGATGCCGACGATGACGATCTCGGTGATCAGGCTGGCCGAAGGGGCCGCGCCGGCGTGCAGGGTGAGCGAGCCGGGCAGCAGGTCGGGGTACTGGGCCACTCCCCACCCCCAGATCATCGCGGTGAACGCCCCGGCGGCCAGGAACCGGACCGCGCGGGTGATCCCGGCCAGGAGCAGCCCGAGCACGGTGACGCCGAGGAGCACGGAGACGATGAGCAGCGGCAGCCCGTCTCCGGTCGTGAGGTTAGAGAAGGTCCTGGGGGCGCTGTGGTGCAGCGCCACCAGGCTGGCGGCGCCCAGGGCGCCGGTCGCGACCCCGGCGGCCAGGGCCCGGCGGGTGAAGTAGCGGACCAGGTCCGGCTGGCGTTTGGACGCGGCGACGGTCAGGTAGGCGCCGGCCAGGTAGGCGAACGCGGCGACGGCCAGGGCGCCGAGCAGCAGGCAGGTCGGGCTGGTCCAGCTGGCCAGGCGGTTCCCGGTTCCGGCGGCCGTTACCCGGCCGGTGACGACAGCCCCGGCTGCCGCGCCGAAGAAGAACGGGGTGACGAGCGAGGAGGAGGCGAAGATGGCCCCGGCAATCTGCTCGAGCCTGGTCCGGTGCAGCGACTTGCGGAACGCGAATCCCGCTCCGCGCAGCACGATCCCGAGGGCGATCAGGCTCAGCGGGGTGAACAGCGCGGACATGATGGCGCCGAACGCGGCGGGGAACGCGGTCCACAGCAGCACCAGGTCCAGGATCAGCCAGACGTGGTTGGCCTCCCAGACCGGGCCCATCGCCCCGGCGATCACCTGCCGGGGGCCGGATCCGCGCTGGGTGCCCCCGGCGATCAGGTCCCATATGCCGCCGCCGAAGTCGGCGCCGCCGGTCACCGCGTAGGCGGTGACCGTGACCCAGAACAGGACGGCGATGACGTCGACGGCTACGATCGGACGCCGCCTTCCTGCTGCTGCTCTTCTGCTGGCGGGGCCGGGGTCGCCGGGCCGTAGGGAACCTGATCGTCTCCGGTGTCGTCTTCCTGGCGCCATCGCCAGGCCATCCGCGCGAGCACGCCGATGGTGGCCACGCCGAGTACCGCATAGACGGCGAGGATCCCGGCCAGGGTGACAGTCACGCCCGGCGCGGTGGTCGCGGCCTGGGAGGTGAGCATGACCTTGTACACCACCCAGGGCTGGCGGCCGACCTCGGTCACGATCCAGCCGCATTCCATGGCGACGGTGGCCGCGAGCCCGCTGAGCGCCCCCCCGGCCAGGAACCACCGGCTGCGCGGCAGGTCACGGCGGCGCAGCCACGACCAGGCCAGCCACCCCCCCAGCCCGAGCAGGCCGAACCCGATCGCCACCATCAGGTCGAAGGACAGGTGGATCAGGGTGACGAACGGGGGCCGGTACTGGGCGGGCACGCTGTCCCAGCCGGTCACCTTAGTGTGCGGGGAGAACCCGACCAGGAGGGAGTCGAAGCCGGGGAGGTTGAAGGCGAACTGGACCTTCCCGTGGTAGAAGATGCCGCCGAGGTACTCGGTCACGTCCCGGTGGGTATGCACGACGTACTCCATTGCGGCGAACTTGACCGGCTGCTGCTGGGAGACGGCCCGCGCGGCGGTGTCCCCTACGTAGATCTGCAGCGGGGTGGCGATGGAGGCGATCGTGAACGGGATGAGGAACCCCAGCCGGTGGTAGCGTCCGCGCCGGCCGCGGAGCATGGCGACGGCGTAGACCGAGGCGACTCCGAACCCGGTGACCATGTAGGCGGCCAGCACCATGTGCGGAACCTCGTAGGAGGAGGCGCGGTTGAAGAACACGGCCAGCGGGTCGACCCGGGTGACGCGGCCGTGGGAGAGGGTGAAGCCGGCCGGCTGGTTCATCCACGAGTTGGCGGCGACCACCGACCAGGCCCCCAGCACCCCGGAGAACGCGACCGGGATGCCGGTCCAGAAATGCGCCCACTTGGGCAGGTGCGTCCAGCCGAACAGGTAAATGGAGACGAAGACGGCCTCCAGCAGGAAGAAGATCCCCTCGGCGCTGAACGGGATGCCGATGACGCCGCCGAAACGGCCCATCAGGCCTGGCCACAGTAGCCCCATCTCGAACGACAGCACCGTGCCGGTCACGGCGCCTACCGCCACCAGCACCGCCATCACCTTCGACCAGCGGCGGGCCAGCAGCAGGGCCGCCGGGTCGCTGCGCCGCAGCCCGATGTAATGCGCGGTCAGCACCACCGCGGGCAGGGCGACGCCCAGGCAGGCCAGGATGATGTGGAACGCCAGGGTAAAACCCATCTGGCTGCGGGCCTGGGCGACGCTGGCCGCGGTCGCCCCGAGCGCGAGCCCCCTCACCGCGATGCCTCCGGCGCAGGCACCTGTACTGGCTGCCGGCCGGGCAGGGTCACCACGGGCCGGGTCACCACGGGCGGAGTCCCCAGCTAGCGCTAGCCGACTGACCGGGTTCCAGCCGGATCAGCCCGTTTCCGGTGCGGAAAGCATTGGGGGCGCACGTCATCGGCTCCATCCCGAGCCCGGTCCGCCAGTGCGGCGCCGGCTGGGTGTGGGCGGTGTAGATCTCGATGAACGGGTAACCCTCGCCGGCCCACAGGGCGACGCGGCGGCCGCCGGGGACCGAAAGCCGTGCCCAGGCCAGGCCGTCCGGGTCGCGGGTGAGCCCGGTGAAGGTGAAGTCGATATCCTGGCCGCCGATCTCGCGGCCGGCGCGGAAATCGTAGGCCGAGCCGGCGGTGGCTGCCTCACCGGTGGGCAGGCCGCGGTCGTCGGTGGGCAGCCAGCGGGCCGCGTCCAGCTCCAGCCGGCACGCATCGACCAGGCCACCGCCGGCGCTCAGGTAGGGATGCTGCCCGGCGCCGTACGGACACGCTGTGTCCCCGGTGTTGGTGGCCTCGGTGCGGACGGTGAGGCCGGCCCCATCCAGCGTGTAGGTGACGGACACATCCAGCGTGAACGGGTAGCCCATCTGCGGGTGCAGCACTGATCCCATGACGACCTGATCGGCGCGGTGCCGCCGGCACCTCCAGTTCCGCCAGCGCAGGAAGCCGTGGATGGCGTTGTGCGCGTCCGGCTCGGTCAGCGGCACCTGGTAGCCGGTGCCGTCGAAGCGGTAGGCGCCGTCCTGGATCCGGTTCGGCCACGGGATCAGGGGCAGGCCTCTGGCTCCGGTGCAGCGCTCGCCCGGGCCGTAGCCGTCGAGGACTTCCTGTCCGGCCAGGATGCAGCTGCGCAAGCCGCCGCCCACCTCGACCACTGTGGCCCGGTGCTTCCCCCAGCTGATCTCGAACTGCTGCCCGGACGGAGTCTCCCGGCCGGATCCTGCCTGCGGTGGGTCGCTGCTGGAATTCATCGGTCTCCCTTGCGGGTGCGGACCTGGCGGGCTGCCTCGGCGATGGACGGCGCGGTGAGTCCCGATTTGGCGAGCAGCGCACCGGGCGGGCCGGACTCGCCGAAGCTGGCGCACTTCGCCGCGAGCGGCTCCAGCGGTATGACATCCTCGGTGAAACCGTCGATCTGGATGTTGTTGCGGTCGATCCAGGCGGTCAGGTTATGCAACCGGTACTTGGCGGCGAACATGACCGCCTCCCACAGCTGTCCCTCGTCGTGCTCCCCGTCGGACCGGGTATGCACGCAGCCCTGCCCGAAGTGGCCGTACAGGGCGGCGTGATAGCCGTAGCGGTCCAGCAGCGCCCGGAACTCGCGCAGGTAATCGCCCAGCCGGGCCGGGTCGACCGCGTCCTCCCAGCCGGGATGGGTGTCCGGCTGGCCCGGCACCCTGGCCGCCGCGCCCAGGTCCGACTCGCGCACCGCCCACACGGCCGGCGCGTCCTCCAGGTCAAGCAGCCGCGCCGCATCGCAGTCAACCGCATCCTGGCAGGCGCGGGCCGCTGCGGCCGCCTCCTCGTCGGTGCTGGCGCCGAACTCCGCCAGCAGCAAGCCGCCGATCTCAGGCAGCAGGCCGAGGTCGCGAGGATGCAGGCCGCGCCGGCGGACGTCACTCACCAGCACGTCGTCGAAGCCCTCCAGGCCGACCGGGTGATGGGACATCACCGCGGGGACCGCGTCCGCGGCCGCCGGGCCGTTACGGTAGCCGAGCTGCAGGGTGCGCGGGGCGGGCGGGCTGGGCACCAGGCGCACCCGCGCGGCCAGCACCAGCACTAGCACCAGCACGCAGGTCGACTCGCTGCCCGTCAGCGTCCGGGCCAGGTCGAAGCCGCTCTCGGGCAGCAGGTCGTCGAGGTTGTAGCCGGACACCCGGCGCGGGATATCGGGGTACCGGTCCCGGATCAGCGCGGCATACCGGTCACGCAGCCCGCGCAGCCCGCGGTAGATCTCGGCCCGGCGCCCGCCGGCGGCGAGGATCCGGTCGTATTGCTCGTCGGTGGTCGGCCCGGCCCACATCCGGGTCCCGTCGTAGGTGAGCACCTCCAGCGCCAGCACGTTGTCCGAGGTGCGCCCGGCCCGGATCGAGTGCACGCCGCAGGAGTTGTTGCCGATCATCCCGGCCAGCGTGCAGTGACTGTGCGTAGCCGGGTTCGGCCCGAAGGTGAGGCCGTGCTGCCCGGCCGCGGCCCGCGGGTCGTCCAGGACCATGCCGGGCTCGACCAGCGCCGACTGCTCGTCCGCATCGATCTGGAGTATCTGGTTCAGGTGCCGGGAGAAATCCAGCACCACCCCGTCGTTGCAGCACTGGCCGGCCAGGGTGGTGCCGCCGCCCCGGCCGAGGACCGGCGCGCCGAACCGCCGGCAGGCGGCCACGGCTGCGATGACGTCATCAGTGCTTGCCGGGATGACCACGGCGACCGGCAGCTGCCGGTAGTTCGACGCGTCGGTGGCATACAGCGCCCGGCTGCCGGGATCGAGGCGCACCTCGCCGCGCACTGCCGAGCGC
>JALYVS010000692.1 GCA_030853115.1 Actinomycetota bacterium | reverse complement strand
GCGCCGCCGCGGCCGCGGCCAGCTGCACGGCCCGCTCAGGCCGGTTCTCCTGGATAGCCAGGTGGGCGAAGGCCTCTAGGCCGCGGGCCACGCCGATGCGCGCGCCGGTGGCGTGGCTGAGCCTGATGCTCCTGGACAGGTGCCGCCTGGCTTGCTCGGTCGCGCCGAGATCCATCGCCACCCGGCCCAGTCCGGCCAGGCAGCGGGCGATCTCCGGCCGGGCGCCGACTTCCCGCAGGATCGCCAGCGCCTCCACGTACCGGCTGTGCGCTTCGCCTGGATGGCTGCGGAGGCGGGCCAGGTCGCCTAGACCGAGAAGGGCCCGGGCGGCTCCCCACTGCTGATCGATCCGGCGCATGACGCTAGCCGAAGCGCTGGTCAGCTGCTGAGCCTCGCGTAGCTTGCCCAGCCGGGCCGCGACCGCCGCCCGGGTGCCGAGTGCGTAGCCCTCGTTCCATCCGTCTCCAGTGCCCTGCGCGATCGACAGCGCCTCGTTCGCGCAGGCAGCCGCGTGCTCGGGCCTGCCGGTGTGCAGGGCGACCTCGCTGAGCAAGTTCAGCGCGACCGCGGTCCAGAACCCGTCGTCGGCGTCACGGCACAGCTTCAGCCCGGTAACGACCAGGGCTTCCGCCGCGGCGGGATCGCTGGACAGGGCGAGCTGCGCCCGGACCACCATGGCCGCGCCCTGGACCCCGGCGGGAACGGCGGACATATCGAGGGCCAGGAATGAATCCAGCCATTCGCTGCTCTCGGCGAAGGTGCCCCAGACAATCCAGCACGGGCTGACCGCGATGCAGATCCGCAGTCCTGTCTCGGCGTCCGACTGGTCCAGGCACCAGTTCAGCACCTGGAACACGTTGCTGGCTTCGACGTCGTACTGGCGGAAGACGTCGACGCGGGCCTGCCAGGGGGCCGGAACCCTGGCCATCCCGATGGCCAGGTTACGCTCCGCGGTCCGCAGGGCGTAATCACGGAGCGCGGCCTGGAAGGTGGCCGACTCACCGGCATCAGCCAGCCGGGTCGCCGCGTATTCCCTGATGGTGTCGAGCATCCGGAACCGCATCTGGCCGAGCAGCTCTGAGTCGGGCACCACCAGTGACTTGTCCACCAGGGCGGCGACCAGGCCGAGCACATCCCGGGCCGGGATGTCATCGTCGGAGCACACCTGCTCGGCCATTTCCAGTGACCATCCGGTCAGCACAGACAGCCGTCGGAACAGGGCCTGTTCCTGAGCTGTGAGCAGGTCATAGCTCCATCCGATGGCGGCGCGCAGGGTGCGCTGCCGGGGTGCCGCGGATCGGTCACCCGTCGTCAGCAGCCCGAACCGGTCGTCAAGGCGGGCGCTGATCTGCTCCGCGGACAGCACCCGGACCCGGGCTGCGGCCAGCTCGATCGCCAGCGGTATGCCGTCGAGCGCGTGGCAGATCGCGATGACGGCCGCGGTGTTATCCGGGCCGACGGTAAAACCGGGACGGGAGGCGGCGGCCCGGTCCGCGAACAGCCGGATGGCCTCGCCGCGATGCGCGTTCCCGGCCGCCAGGCCGGGGTCGTCAGGGGCCACAGAAAGCGGCGCCACCCGCCAGATCGTCTCGGCCGCGACGCGCAGTGGCTCGCGGCTCGTCGCCAGCAGCTTCAGCCCCGGCGAGCTGGCGAGCAGGCGCTGGACGACCTGGGCGCACGCCTCGATCAGATGCTCGCAGTTGTCGAGCGCCAGCAGCAGCCGGCGTGGCCGCAGCGCGTCCGCGAGCGTGTCAAGCAGCGGGCGCCCGGCCTCTTCGCCGACGCCGATGACCGCCGCCACCCGCGAGGCCACCAGCTCGGGCTGCTGCAGGTCGGCTAGCTCGACGAACCACACCCCGTCAGGAAACTCAGCCGCCACCGTGGCCAGGACCCGCAGTGCGAGCCTGGTCTTCCCGATGCCCCCGGGTCCGCACAAGGTCAGCGCACGGGTCCGCCGCAGCATCTGGCGTAGCTCGCTGAGCTCACGCTCCCGGCCGATGAAGCTGTTCGGCTCCTCGGGCAGGTGTGCTTGGATCTCGTCCATGTCGTTTCCCTCAGGCCAGGCGCGTCAGCCTGGCCTGAGTCATGCCGTAACTGAGGTCTGTCAGCGCATCGGTAACGATGAACATACCTGGAGTAAACCCGGTAAGCCATCCCTAGCGGGTTCTTCGCGCCCGGCCAGCGTAAGTATTCGGAAGTCCCGTGATTGGGCAGGCCAGCGGGCGACGTGACCGTATTCGGGGGACGCCGTTTCGGTGGCTGTTTCGGTGCGGTTTATCCGGGGGCTGGCGGTTGCGCCCAGGCGCGG
>JALYVS010000691.1 GCA_030853115.1 Actinomycetota bacterium | reverse complement strand
ACGGTGCCGCCCGGGATCGCGGTGCACGCCGTAGCCGCAAACCTCAGAGCAGCAGAACCTGGTTCCGGTAGGGGTCCAGCCTGGGGTCAGCGGGGTCAAGTTCGGTCACCACGGTCTGGATCTGGTCCAGGCTCAGCGCGCGGACCGCCGAGCGCTGGCTGAGTTTCGTGGAGTCCACCGCCAGCACCACGTGCTGCGAGGCACGGACCATGGCCTGCTTCATCTCCACCTCCTCGACGGTCGGCTCCATCGTGCCCAGCTCCGGGTCAAGCGCGGTCGCGGACAGCAAACAGCAGGAAAGAGAGAAACCTTCGAGCGTCCGCTGGGCCACCGGTCCGACCAGGCTGCCGGTCCGGCGGTCAAGCTCGCCGCCCGACAAGAAGACGCGGACACCGGCCCGCGCCTGCAAGGCCTGGAACCCAGCGATGCCGTAGGTGACGACCACCAGATGATCGACGGCAGGCATGTTCTCGGCCAACTGGAACAGCGTCGTGGAGGCGTCAATCGCGACGGAGTCGTGCCGGAGCACGAGCGGGCCGAGTTTCTCGGCGATCCGCCGCTTAGCGCTCAGCGCCCTGGACTGGCGGATCTCGAACTCCTCGGTCCCGACGAAGATCGCGCCGCCACGCACCAGGCGGGCACTGCCTTCCCGTTCCAGGCCTTTGAGGTCGCGCCGGATAGTCATGTGGTGTACGCCGAGCTGGCCGGCGGCGCCGCTGATGTCCACCCGGCCGCACTCACGAAGCAGATCCAGCAGAACCTGCCGCCGCCCTTCGGCTGCGAGCGATCCGGCCACGCTCATCGGTTCCCGATCCTTCACCCCGGTCGGCGCTTGCCAGCTGGCCCCCCGTAGACCGGGTCAGGTCACGCGGCTGGCTCTTGACTTAATGTTACCTTAGGAAAAGTTAGCAAATATTAACAGTCGCTTGTTTGATGAGGTGCCGACGTTATGGCCGAATCCCGCCCGGTGAGCGACCTGATCGGTCGCAGCAACCGCCTGGGCTCAGACCCTCGCAATACCAACTACGCCGGCGGAAACACCTCCGCCAAGGGCACCGCCGTCGACCCGGTGACCGGCAAACCCGTTGAATTGCTCTGGGTGAAGGGCTCAGGCGGTGACCTCGGAACGCTGACCGAGCCGGGCCTGGCCGTCCTGCGGCTGGACCGGCTGCGCGCGCTGGCGGAGGTTTACCCGGGGGTCGAACGCGAGGATGAGATGGTGGCCGCCTTCGACTTCTGCCTGCACGGGCGCGGCGGCGCCGCGCCGTCGATCGACACCGCCATGCACGGGCTTGTGCCGGCCGCGCATGTCGATCACCTGCACCCGGACGCCGGGATCGCGTTCGCCACCGCCGCCGACGGCGAGGCCCTCACCCGGGCGTGTTTCGGCACCCGGGTCGCCTGGGTGCCCTGGCGGCGTCCCGGCTTCCAGCTGGGCTTGGACATTGCCGCGGTCCGCGAAGCCAGCCCGGACGCGATTGGCGTCATCCTGGGGGGCCACGGCATCACCGCCTGGGGCGACACCAGCGCCGCGGCCGAGGCCAACTCACTGGAAATCATCGCCGCCTGCCAGGCATATCTCGACGAGCACGGCACAGCGGAGCCGTTCGGCCCGCAGCTGGACGGTTACCAGCCCCTGGCCGCGGACGAGCGCCAGGCCCGCGCCGTCGCGCTGTTCCCGGTGCTGCGCGGGCTCGCTTCTACCGATCGCCGTCAGGTCGGGCACTTCACTGACGACGCCCGGGTCCTGGACTTCCTCTCCCGGGGCCAGCACCCCCGGCTGACCGCACTGGGCACCTCATGTCCCGACCACTTCCTGCGGACCAAGGTCCGTCCCATGGTCCTGGACCTGCCCCCGTCCGCGCCCCTCGACGAACAGCTCGCCCGGCTGCGCGACCTGCATGCGGCCTACCGGGAGGACTACCAGAAGTACTACGAGAGTTACGCCGCGCCAGACTCCCCGGCGATGCGCGGCGCCGACCCGGCGATCGTGCTCGTGCCCGGCGTCGGCATGTTCAGCTTCGGCGCGAATAAGCAGACGGCCCGGGTGGCCGGTGAGTTCTACCTGAACGCGATCAACGTGATGCGGGGGGCCGAAGCGGTGTCCCGCTACCGCCCGATCCCCGAGTCGGAGAAGTTCCGGATCGAGTACTGGTCGCTGGAGGAGGCCAAGCTGCAGCGGTTGCCGAAGCCCAGGCCGCTGGCCGGCCGGATCGCCTTCGTCACCGGCGGCGGCTCCGGCATCGGCGCGGCGATCGCGCGGCGGCTGGCCGCCGAGGGTGCGTGCGTCATGGTGGCGGACCGGGCTGCGG
>JALYVS010000244.1 GCA_030853115.1 Actinomycetota bacterium | reverse complement strand
CGCCCGAGCGAGGGCGAGCCGGCCCCGCCGCGCGTCGCCCGCGGCGAGGGCGACGAGGACCAGGGCCAGGTAGGTCACCATGTCGTCGAGCTGGAAACCGTGCCTGCTCGCGATGGCGACGGCCGCCGCGACCAGCGGAGCCATCGCGGCTCCGATCAGCAAGGACCGGGTGCGGCGTCCTTCCGCCCCGACGGTGTAGATGGCGACCATTGTCACGCCCACGGCGCCCTGTCCCGGCTTGAACACCACCAGGCACCCGAGTACTCCCGCGACGACAACGGTGAGCACCCCGACCGGATAACGGCGGCGCAGCATCAAGGGCAGGGCGGTGGCCGCCGCGAGCAGCCCGCCCGCGAGCGATAGTTCCTCACCGGACACCACGGGATTCAGCAGCAGGCACACGAGTGCGGCAAGCGCGATGCCCGCGTCGATCTCCGGCGCCTCGCGGAACGCCACGGCCAGCTGCCTGACCTGGTGGCGTGCTGCCGCGACGGCGGAACTCATCCCCCGACTTTATCCATGCCCCAGGTAAGCAGGCATCGGCCGCGCGGACGCATCGTGACTACGTCCGTAGGACGCAGGCAGCCCCCGGGCGGACGCCTGCCGTGCTCCCGGCGGAGTAATTAATTCCGCTGTAAATGCGATCTGCTGGCCGACGCGGTGATGGGCGGGGATTTTCTAAGGTCCTTTGTTGTGGCCCGGAATTACCGGGACGCTATCCGGGAGGTTTTATGAGTTCCGTAGCGCGCTGGTGTTCAGGGCACCGGCTGGCTGTGCTTGCAGCCTGGATATTGCTCGCCGTCGGGATGGTTTTCGCGGCGTCGAGCACCGGCAGTAATTATGCGGCCGGAACGTCCCTTTCCGGGACGCCGAGCGCGGAAGCAGCCGCGCTGCTGCAGCGGGCCGCGCCATCGGTCGCCGGCGACACCGAGACGATTGTGTTCCAGGCCAGGTCCGGCGTGGTCAGCGATGCCGCGGTACGCGCGAGCATCGACCCGATGCTGGCTAAGCTCGCCGGGCTCAGGTACGTCGGCAAGGTCACCTCGCCGTACTCGGCGGCGGGCGCCGGGCAGATAAGCGCGAACCACA
Organism: Actinomycetota bacterium; assembly: GCA_030853115.1. Classification (GTDB taxonomy): domain Bacteria; phylum Actinomycetota; class Actinomycetes; order Streptosporangiales; family Streptosporangiaceae; genus Palsa-504. The sequence goes on along the minus strand of JALYVS010000244.1, from coordinate 7,996 downwards.
AGATCGCCTACGCCACCGTCGACTTCACTGTGGACGACAGCGCCGTGCCGGCGAACGAGGCAACCGCGCTCGTGAACCTCGCCCGGGCGCCGAACTCGGGCACGCTCCAGGTCGACGTCGTCGGGAAGGTCGCCGCCTCCACCGCTCCCTCTTCCTCTAACGGCACCTACATCGGCGTCGCGGCCGCCCTGATCGTCCTCCTGATGGTGTTCGGGTCGCTGCTCACCGCGCTGATTCCGCTGCTGACCGCCGGCATCGCCCTCATCGCCGGGCTCTCCCTGGTCAACGTCTTGTCCAATCACCTCAGCATGGCGTCGTTCACCTCCCAGCTGTGCATCCTGATCGGCCTGGGCGTCGGCATCGACTACTCCCTGTTCGTCCTGACCCGGGTGCGCAGCGGCATGCGGCGCGGCCTGAGCACGCAGGACGCGATAGCGGCGTCGGCGGCGACTGCGGGCCGGGCGGTACTGTTCGCCGGCGTCACGGTGTGCATCGCGCTGCTCGGCATGCTTACCGTCGGCGTCAGCGTGCTCTCCGGTGCCGCTATTGCCGCGTCGGTCGTGGTCCTGTTCCCGATGGCCGCCGCGCAGACCCTGCTTCCCGCCATGATCGGCCTCATCGGCAAGCGGGTGCTCACCCGGCGCCAGCGGGCCGCCCTCGCCCGCGGCGAAACCGGCGTTCCCGAGGCTTCGCGCCGCTGGGCGGCCTGGGCCGGCCTGGTGCAGCGCCGTCGTCTTGGCCTGGGTATCGCGGCCCTCGGCGTCCTGGTCATGCTCGGCGCGCCGTTCCTCTCCATGCGCCAGGGCTCCGCCGACTACAACACCGACCCGACATCGACCAGCACGACCACTTACCGGGCCTTCAACATGCTGTCGGCGGGCTTCGGGCCCGGGTTCAGCGGTCCGCTCCAGATCGTGTCGCCGATCAGCTCGGCGGCTGACCGGGCCGGATTCGCCCACGTCGTCAACGCCGCCGCCCGCGCTAAGGGGGTGGCCGCCGTGGCGGGCCCCGACTATCTCCCAGCCGGCCCAGGGCATCCCGCCGTGGCGGTCGCCAACGTCTACTCGACGGCGAGCCCGCAGGACGCGGCGACATCCGCGCTGATCGGCAACCTGCGCGGCACCGTGATACCGGCGGCCCTGCACGGCAATCACCTCGAGGTGCTCGTCGGCGGCCAGACGGCGCTCAGCGACGACTTCGCGAGCCAGCTCTCGGCCAAGCTTCCGCTGTTCGTCATCATGGTCGTCGTCCTGTCCTTCTTGGTGCTGATGGTCTTGTTCCGCAGCCTGCTGATCCCGGCCACCGCCGCGGTCATGAACCTGCTCTCGGCGGCCGCGGCCTTCGGCGTGATCGTCGCGGTATTCCAGTGGGGCTGGCTCGACCGTCTCGTCGGCGTGTCGCACACCGGCCCGATTACACCGCTCGTGCCGATCCTGATGTTCGCGGTGCTCTTCGGGCTCTCCATGGACTATGAGGTCTTCCTGGTCAGCCGGATGCACGAGGAATGGCTGCGGTTCCAGGACAACTCCCGGGCGGTGAACCTGGGCCAGGCGGTGACCGGGCGGACGATCACGGCCGCCGCGGCGATCATGATCGTGGTCTTCTCCTCCTTCGTCGTCACCACCGACCGGACGATTAAGATCATTGGGCTCGGCATGGCCGCCGCCATCCTGATCGACGCTCTGCTCATCCGCACGGTTCTGGTCCCCGCGGTGATGCACACCATCGGCAAGGCCAACTGGCAGCTGCCCGCGATGCTCGACTGGCGCCTGCCCACGCTCACGCTCGAAGCCGATGATGCCCACGCAGCTGACTCCGAGGAATCGGTCCCGGGGATCGCGTTCACCCCACTGCGACCAGGGCGGCAGGGCAAAAGACTTCCCCAATAGGAGACTTCATTCTCACGCTGCGGCGCAATTACTAGACTGACCGATCTACTGAGGAGTCCTGATGTCCGGCACGAGAGCCGCGCACGCTCAAGTCATCGACGGGTTCGGCGCCGCCGACGTGTTCCGGCCCGCAGATCTGACGATTCCGGCACCTCCGGCTGGTTACTTGCAGATCAGGGTGGCGGCGACGACCGTGAACCCCGTTGACCTTCAAACCCGCGCCGGGAAGGCCATACCGGCCGGCTCGGCGCGCTTCCCGATGATTCTCGGCTGGGATGTCGCCGGCGTGATCGAGCAGATCGGAGACGGCGTGGACGGCTGGAATGTGGGCGACCGGGTCGCGGCCATGACCGTTCAGCCCGCGGAGCAGAACGGGGCATACACCGAGCTGATCAACCTCTCAGCGGACCTCGTCGCCCGCGTGCCCGGCAGCCTGGAGCTGGAGCACGCAGCGACCATCCCGCTGACCGGGCTCACCGCGAGCCAGCTGGTGCGCACCGTGGATCTTCCGCGTGGGGCGACGCTGCTGGTCAACGGCCCCACCGGTGGGGTCGGGCGGCTGGTCGTGCAGCTGGCCTCGCACGCGGGGGTGGCGGTCATCGCCGTCACGAAGCCGGCCGACCAGGAGCGGGCCATCGAACTCGGCGCCGCCCAGGTGGTCGGGCGGGGTGACTTCGCCGACGCCGTACGGGACCTGTACCCCGACGGCGTGGACGCCGCGATCGACGTCGTCGGCCACGCCGCCGCAGCCGCCGCGCTTGGCTGCGTGCGGGACCGCGGCGTCTTCGCCACCGTGTACTCCAACTACGACGACCCCGGCAACAAGCTGCACACACAGCGCGGCATCCGCTTCCACAACGTCGCCGTGCACCCCGACACGGCCGAGCTCACGACGCTGCTCCAACGAGCCGGCTCCGGCGAGCTGGCCACACCCATCGAGCAGACCTACCCGCTGTCCGACGCAGCCCAAGCTCACCGGCACCAGGAGCACGGCGGCCTGACCGGCAAACTCGTCCTGAAGCCATAGACCTCAGCCAGCCGCCGCGACACGAAGGCTGTAGTGGTCGAATACTGGGCCGCCGGGTTTGACCTGGGCCTACGGCGCCGACATGATCGACGCTCATGTTCGTCGCGCGATATACCGGCTGATGGTGACCGTGATTACCTGGCTCACTTTGCTGGCCCGGTCCTCATCGGCCAAGGACGTGGAGATACTCGCGCTGCGGCACGAGGTCGCGGTCCTGCGCCGGGCGAATCCCAGACCACGCCTGTCCCGGACCGACCAGGCGGTGCTCGCCGCGCTCACCAGGATCATGCCGAAGGCCCTGCGTGCGCGGCGGATCGTGACCCCGGGCACGCTGCTGCGCTGGCATCGCCGCATGGCCGCAGCGAAATGGCGCCAACCCTGGCCACCAGGACGCCCGCCCATCCCGGACGAGCTCATCACACTGATCGTGCGACTAGCGCAGCAGAACCGCCGCTGGGGAGTAGTACGCATCCAGGGAGAACTGCGCCGGCTCGGACACCGGGTCGCGGCCTGCACCGTCCGCAAGATCCTGCGCGCTCGCCGTATCCCGCCGCCAGCGCACCGCGATGAGTCCTGGCGGGCGTTCTTGCCGGGGAGCGCCACCTGCGCGGTCCTGTCTGAGTACGTCGCGCACTACAACACCGGGCGCAGCATAAAGGCCACGGCATGAGCCTGCGCGCACCGGGCGGTGACCCGCATGTCGTCCCCTTCCCCGTCCCGGCCACCCGGATCCGGCGCCGTACCCGCCTCGCGGGGCTGATCAACGAATATAGGCAGACAGCATGAAAGCCCAGGTCAGCACCAGCAGTCGAGTTCTCGACCAGTACAAGTAACTTATATGGTCCTCACCAAGACGAACCGTTCAGCGGGCCGCGAAGGCGCCAGATGGACCGGGTCGGTCGCCGGCGCTGGCATGTGGCAGGTAGTCATGGTGCAGGATCGCGGCGACGAGCTGGCCCCGGCTGTGCACGCCTGTTCGGTCGAAAACCGATTTCAGGTGGTCCTGGATGGTGTCGGCGGTCAAGTGCAGCCGGGCTGCGATCTGGCGGGTCGACATGCCCTGGCAGACCAGGGCGGATATCGTCTTCTCCCGATCGGTCAGGCCGTAGGCAGCCATGATCATGGGTGCAACCTCGGCTGGGGCAGCTTCCTGCATGATTACCGCGATCGCCTGCATGGCGCCGGAGCTCATCCAGGAGGCGTGCAGGACGGCCCACCGGCGGTTCTGGTGTGCACCCGCAGGCGCGGCAGGGCCGGCTCGGTGAGAGGCAGCTGACGGAGCCTGACTGCCAGCGCCCCCTGCACAAATCCCTTGACGGTGCCGACGGCGTGGTCCGCCCACTTCTGCAGTGCCTCCGGCGATCCAGACCATGTCGATGTTCGTGCGAACATTTTTGCTCCCTTCCCTCACCACGATCATTACTAGAAACGAGCGAGAACACCCTCCCAGAATTCTGGGAGATGCGCCTAGTAGGGGGTGCAGTGCGCGATGGGCTCGCTGGATCACCGTAGATTGGTCCTGAGGTCATTGGGACAAGTTCTACTGGTCGAACGGCCCCATCCCTCCGAGGAGCACCATTGGAGTCAGGAGATACGGCGCAGCGCAGCCTCGAACACTGGAGCGAGTGGGGCCTTCGCGAGATGGAGAAGTTCTACGTGCTCGCCACGGAGGACTACCGTCAGCTCGCGCTCGCTGCCGACTGGGCGGCGCTTCTCGGTGAGCGCGCCCACCAGGGATGGTCGCTCCTCGATGTCGCGTGCGGCAGCGGCAAGTTCCCGACGGCCCTCGTGAGGTTCACCGCGGTCGCATCGCTTCCTGGCGTCGCCTACGACCTTCTGGACCCTTCAGTCTTCTCTATAGCCACGGCTCGCGCTGCCCTCGCACCTCCGTTCATGCCACGCAACGACCTGGTGATGCCGTTGCAGGAACTTCCCAGCTCCTGCGGCCCCTATGACATTGTCTGGGCGACCCATGCCCTCTACGCGCTCCCGCCCGACGAACTCGACGCCGCAATGGCGCGTTTTGCGTCCGCCCTGGCCCCAGAAGGTCTGGGGGTCGTCGCTCAGGCGACGGGCCGCTCGCACTACCTGTCGTTCTATGACGCCTATCGGGCCGGGGTGCGTGACGCGACTCCTTACACCACAGCCGAGATGGTGGCGGCTTCCTTGCGCACCGCAGGCATGGACGTCCGTGAACAGGTGATCACCTATGAGACGGGAACCAGCGACCGAGACGTCGCCGAGGGTTTCCTCCAGCGCTGTGCCTTCGACGACACCGTGAGCCTCGAAGAGATGGAGGCCGCACCGGTCCTGGGCGAGTACCTGGCGTCATGCCGACGCCCCGATGGGTCCTACGTATTCAGTAACGAGGTGGCGCTGCTGTGGATGTGAACACGGAGACATCGCGGCGCTGTCCGCCGAGGCCACGGTCCGTCACCGGGCCCGGTTCAGTACAGCTACTGGCGTTACGAGCCCGCCCCGGTATTATTCACCTCCCTCAGCAATGGGGCCGGGACCGCGATCCTGCTCCTATGACCCTGTTCTTGCTGATAACCTCATCCATGCTGGTAGGAGCCCTATGCCTGGGCGAGGGGCAATGTTGCGCCTGTTGGTGCCGTGAGGCGCTCGCGTCACCCGGGGAACGCTGTGGCACGGTGTTCTAGCGTGCTGCTGCGACTGATCTATCTCGGTGTGACGAACGTGTTCGCGCTGCTGCGGCTGCTGCGGCTGCCGCCGGCGAGCGACGGGGACAAAGACGCGGAGATCCTCGCGCTGCGCCACCAGCTCTCAGCTGTGCAGCGGCAGCTCGGTCCGGGCGGGGTTCCGGTTCACCACGGCTGACCGGGCGCTGCTGGCGGCACTCCTGCACCGCTCCCGAGGAAGATGCTCGGCAGGCTGTCCCCGGTGGTGCGCCCGGATACCGTGCTCCGCTGGCACCGCGACATGGTCGCACGCCGGCATGCCCGGCAGTCCCGGCCCCGCGCCCGGGCCGGCCGCGTACTGTGCGCTCGGTTCGCGTCCTAGTGCTGCGCCTGGTCCGCGAGAATCCCGGGTGGGGGTACCGCCGGGTGCACGGCGAACTGCTGGTCCTCGGGGTAAAGGTCGCCGCTTCTACCGTCTGGGAGATCCTGCACGACGCAGGGATCGACCCGGCGCCCGAGCGCAGCTCCACCACGTGGGCTGATTTCCTGCGCTCCCAGGCTGCTGGCCTGCGACTTCTTCGAGACTGTCACGTTGAGCGGCGCCCGCCTGTATGTGCTCGCGGTGACCGGGCACGTCAGCCGCAGGATCAAGATCCTGGGCGCTACCGCCCACCCGACGGCGTCCTGGACAGCGCAGGCTGCCAGGAACCTGGTGATGGACCTGCAGGAGGCCGGCGGCAAGGCGCGGTTCCTGATCAGGGACCGGGACGGGAAGTTCCCGGCCCTGTCCGATGTCATCCTGGCGGACGCGGGCATCGAGGTTGTGTTCAGCGGGGTCCAGTCACCCAAGGACAAACCTCGGGTTGCATACTGCACCTCTTCGGGCTGATGCGTGGTGTTGTGGTGTTGTCCTGGTCAGATGGTAGTGGTGGGGTCTGACATTTTGCCGGCCGTGTCGGGTGTCAGCGGTGTGGTGAGGCGCCGCTGGCTGAGCTTGCGTCCTTGTGCGCGGGCTGGGGGGTTGGGGCCGGGGGGTGGGTAGAGGCACTGGCCTTTGTCGTTGCTGGGGTGGCCGGTGAGGAGTCCGGCGTGGTGCCAGATCTTGACGGTGCCGGTGGAGACGCCGAGCTGGGCGGCGAGTTCGGGCAGGGTGAGCATGCCGGCGTCGCGGAGCCGCTGCTCGCGGCTGCGTAGCTGGTAGGTGCGGATGACCCGGAGCACCATGGCGGGGGTGAAGGGCCGTCCTTCGCCGCTGGTCAGGCTGCGCTGGTTGAGGATGCCGGCGATCTGGGCGTGGGTGTGGTGATCGAGGAGCTCATCGATGGCGGTGACGGCGGCGGCGGGGGTCTTGCGGAGCTGGGCGGCGGTGGGCGGGATGGGCAGGGTGAGGGTGCAGGTCTGGCCGGCGGGCAGGCGGATATGCGCGGTGATGGTGTCGCGGGTCCGGGTGGCGGTGACGTCGGTGAGCAGGAGGCGGGCGATGCGCTTGCGTTCGCGCATCGGGGTGGCGGGGTCGTTCCAGATGCCGGGCAGGTCGGTGACTAGCTGGGAGATCCGGTTCTTCTGGGCCGGGGTGAGCGTTCCGGCGTGCTGCTCGCAGGCTTTGTCGTAGGCGGTTTGCGCGTCGTTGAGGGCGCGCAGGGCGGTGTTCCAGTCGGCTTCGAGGGTATCGGCGACGAGCCGGCTGGCGGGGTCGACGGCGAGGTAGCGGCGGCGGGCCAGGCCGGCGTGGTAGCGGGCGCGTTCGACGTGGGCGGCGCGCAGCGCGTCGGCCTCGGCAGCTCTTTGCCGGAGTTCGGCGGAGACCTGGAGGGCGGCCTCGACGGCCAGCGGGGTGAGGGTGTCGATGAGCAGCTGGCCGACGCGCTCGTCGAGGGTATGGCCGGGGAACGCGGCGCAGATCGGGCGGGCGTTGCCGATGCCGTCACGCTGGCAGAGGTAGGCCGGCAGGTCTTTCCCGCCGCGGGCGTGGTAGCGGATGGTCATCCGGCCGCCGCAGCGGCCGCAGATGATGATGCCCTGCAGCAGGGCGGGACCCTCGCGAGGCGGTCCGGCGGCCCGGTCGCGGCCGTGCGCGGCGGCGTTGGCCGCGAGCCTGGCGGTGTTGGCCTCCCACTGGTCCACGGTGATGTATCCGGGGTGGGAGCCGGGGATGAAGGAGATCCATTCCTGGCGGGGCACGGTGATGCTGCTGCCCCGTTTCCTGCCGGGCCGCAGCTGCTCGCGGTGCCGGCCGTAGGTGAACGCGCCAGCGTAGCGGGGGTTGTGCAGCACCCGCAGCACGGCATGGTGGCGCAGCGGCTGCCAGTCGACCTCGCCCTAATAGGAACTAGCGGGTCGCCTGTGCTGTGCGAGATGCGTGGTGCAGGAGACTTGTTACGGCAGCAGCTGGCAGGTGAGCACTTGTTTCGCCCCGGACTTGAAGTCCTGACGCAAGA
>JALYVS010000027.1 GCA_030853115.1 Actinomycetota bacterium | reverse complement strand
CCGGCGGTCCGCGCAAGCGGTTCGCCGCCGGGGCGGGCGCGGGCGGGGCGGGCGGGGGCGGGGCTGGCGGGGGCGGGTGGCCTAGCCAGCCGGTGCCGCGGTCCGGGCAATTCGGACGACGCGGTCCGATGGGCCCGACGGGATGGCGCCGGTGGGTACGGCCTAAGCGACTGCTGGCGGCCATCGCGGCCCTGGTCGTCCTGGCCATGGTGGCGACCGTAGCGGTGTATTTCAGCGTGAACTCCAAGTTGACTAAAATCAACGTGCTGGTGCCAACGTCGCTGACCTCGGACGGGACGAACTGGCTGATCGCGGGCTCCGATAGCCGGGGTGGCCTGACCACGGCGCAGGAAAACCAGCTCGCACTGGGGCGCGACATCACCGGCGGCCGTTCGGACACCATCATGCTTCTGCACCTACCCGCGAACGGCACCCGCCCGACGCTGGTCAGTCTCCCGAGAGATTCTTACGTGGCGATCCCGGGTTACGGCCAGAACAAGCTCAATGCCGCGTATGCGATCGGCGGCCCGAAGCTGTTGACCGAGACCGTGCAGAACGCCACCAAGCTGCACATCAACCACTTCATGAGCATCGGCTTCGGCGGCCTGGTCAACGTGGTCAACGACGTCGGCGGCGTGCGGATGTGCCTGAAGGAGCCGATGAAGGACCGGAAAGCCGGCCTGAACCTCAAGGCGGGATGCCAGAACCTCAACGGCAGCCAGGCGCTTGGCTTCGTCCGTACCCGCGCGTTCGCCGAGGGTGACCTGCAGCGCGAGCAGGACCAGCGGGTGCTCCTGCGGGGCATCTTGGCCAAGCTGACGTCGGCCGGAACGCTGATCAATCCGTTCGCCGTCATCCCCGCCGCCAACGGCGCTGCCGCGGCTATTTCGGTGGACTCGAGCACCGGCCTGTCTCAGCTGGTCTCGGTGGCGTTCGCGCTGCGGGACCCGGTGACGACCACAGTCCCGTTCGGCGGGTTCGCGAACACGAACGTGGGATCGGTAGTGGAGTGGGACAACGCGGCCGCCACGCGGTTCTTCTCCGACCTCGGCCATGACCAGGCGCTGCCGAAGAACCTCATCACGGGCTCATCCGTGCAGGGCACCGCCTAGCCGGGGGTTCGGTCCGGCGAGCTAGGCAACAAGTCATCAGTAGGTCGTCCATATCTGGGTATGTAGGCATTTACCTGAACTTTCATGGATGACGCGGTACCCATCGCGTTCGGTATGTTCGCTGCGACGCGGGTTTGACGTGCGCAGCCGGAGGCCACATGGACGAGCGCACAGTTCCTGGCGGAGGGCCGGCACTCAACGGCAGCCGGTCCGGCGACGACGGCTCGGCCGACGTCCCGGAGTCGCCCGCCCTGTCCGCGCGCGAGGCAGAGGTCATGTCGCTCATCGCTGACGGGCAGACCAACGGGGAGATCGCCACGCGTCTGTTCCTCGCCGAGAAGACCGTGAAGAATCACGTCAGACGGATTTACTCCAAGCTCGGCGTCGGCTCGCGGCCCGCCGCCATCGCCTACTGGCGTGACGCTTGCGGGCGGACGCCTGGCTGAGATCGCCACGGACGGGAACGCAGACTCGCTACCTGGACGATTGTTACCACGACGGAGACCATCTCCAGCGGGCCTTCAGGTTATCCTCAGCGTGGCGGGTGACAATACAGAGCATGGACACGCTGACCGATGCTCGGCAGCGACCGGATGCCAGGCTTCTTGTCGTTGAGGACGAGCCGAACATTCTCGAGTTGCTGTCCGCCAGCCTGCGCTACGCGGGTTTCGACGTCGTCACGGCGGCAGCCGGAACCGAGGCGGTACAGGCCGCTCAGCGGCACCGCCCCGATCTGATCGTGCTCGACGTGATGCTGCCTGACATGGACGGGTTTGATGTCATCAGGCGGCTTCGCGGTGGCGGTGCGCGGATCCCGGTGGTCTTCCTGACCGCCCGCGACGCCACCGAGGACAAGATCCGCGGTCTCACGCTGGGCGGTGACGATTACGTCACCAAGCCGTTCAGCCTCGAAGAGGTGATCGCGAGGATCCGCGCCGTGCTCAGGCGGACCCGGGGTGACGGCGTCGAGCCGACGCCCAGGATCACGTTCGCCGACCTCGAACTCGACGAGGAGAGCCACGAGGTGTGGCGGGCCGGTGAGCAGATCCAGCTCTCCCCCACCGAGTTCAAGCTGCTCAGGTACTTCATGAGCAACTCCAACCGGGTGCTGTCCAAGATGCAGATCCTGGATCATGTCTGGGACTACGACTTCCGCGGCGACACCGGCATCGTGGAATCGTACGTGTCAGTGCTCCGGCGCAAGGTAGACAGCAAGGAACCGCGGCTTATCCACACCCTGCGCGGAGTGGGATACGTGCTGCGCCTTCCCGCCTCTTAGGCTGGCCCGCCATGACGTTGCAGGAAGCGAGGCGCCGGGTGGCGCGGCCGTGGCGCGGGGTGTCGCGTCTTTCTGGACGCACTGCGCTGCGCACCAAGCTGATCACCGCGCTGCTTGCGCTGGTCATCGTGGCGCTGGCGGCCATCAGCCTCAGCAGCAGCTTGGTGCTCCGGTCATACCTGACCGAGCAATTCGACAGTCAGCTGCAGTCTGCGTTCGCGGGAGTCGTCAACGCGGAGTTCGCCTTCGAACCTGGTGCGCTCGTCACCGTGCACCCCACGACCGTGTACATCGTCGCAGGAGTCGAGCAGCCTGGGACTCTGCTGCACTGGCCCAGTGAGCAGCCCGGTGGTGTCGGTTCCGGCGGCAACGGTCAAACGCAGTCGCTTCCGGCGGTCCCCACGAGCCCGGCCTGGGCTGACGCGCACAGCGGAAAGCCCGTTACGGTTTCCGCCCAGTCCGGTAATGATTCCTGGCGGGTCATCGCGGCGCCTATCTCCTATCAGAGCACAACGGCCACGGGCACGACCAAGATCACAGGCACGCTGGTCGTGGCCACCAACCTCGGTGACATCAACGCGACGATCAGCCGGCTGGCTGCTGCCGACCTGATCGTCGGCGCCATCATCGTGTGCATCCTGACGCTAGCCGTCGTGGTCGTGGTACGGTCGAACCTGCGGCCGCTGGTGGACATAGAGGAGACCGCGGGAGAGATCGCGGCCGGGCACCTGAACCGGCGGGTGCCCGAACGGGATCCGCGGACCGAGATCGGCAGCCTGGGCCAATCGCTGAACACCATGCTGAGCCAGATCGAGACCGCGTTCCACGCGCGGGAGGCATCCGAGGCGGCGGCGCACCAGTCCGAGGAGCGAATGCGGCGATTCGTCGCCGACGCCAGCCACGAGCTGCGCACGCCGCTGACCGCGATCCGCGGCTTCGCCGAGTACTACCGCCAGCGCGGCGGGCTCGTGCCGCACTGGGACAAGACGCTAGCGGCGGACACCGGCGAGGTGGACAGATCAGACGTCGCTCGCGCCGTGCTGGGGGCCGGGCTCACTCCGGACGACCTGGACCGGATCATGCAGCGGGTGGAGTCCGAAGCCGCCCGGATGGGCTTGCTCGTCGAGGACCTGCTGCTGCTGGCCCGGCTCGACCAGCAGCGGCCGCTGTCCCGGCAGCCGATCGACCTGCTCTCGCTGGCCGCCGACGCGGTGCACGACACACGCATGCTCGCGCCCGACCGGACGATCAGCCTTTCTGTGCAGCCCGGCGCCGCGTTCCTGATCACCGGCGACGAACCACGGCTGCGGCAAGTGATCGGGAACCTGATGAGCAACGCGCTCACCCATACCCCGGACGGGACACCGATCGAGGTAGCCATCAGCTCCGGGACTCTGGACCCCAGGGCTGACGAGCCGGCCCCCGCGGTGATTCTCGACGTGACCGACCACGGGCCCGGCATGACTCCGGACCAGGCTCGCCGGGTTTTCGAGCGGTTCTACCGCGCGGACCAGGCCAGGACGCGCACCAAGGGTGGCAGCGGGCTCGGCCTCGCGATCGTATCCGCGCTGGTCGCCGCACACGGCGGCGTGGCCTCGGTGCGCACTGCTCCGGACCGGGGAGCGACGTTCCGGGTGACGCTGCCGCTGGCTCCCGAAGCCCAGGGCGGCCTGCCGCCGGACGAGGACGACGAGGAGTTCGGCGAGCCCGCAGAGCCCGTGACGGGCGACGAGGCGAACGACCTCAGCGTGACGTACGGGACCGCAGTCGGGTCGGGCGGTCGGGAAACGGACGAGAGCGGTACGGAATACGCCTCTGGGGATGCGGAATTCACTGGTCTGCCGCAGTTACTGGTCTGCTGCAGCGATCGTAGCTGTGGGGGTTAGCTAGCCAGCGCCGCCTGGGCGGCCGAACGTACCGCGTCCCGGTAGGACGCGCCGAACAGGCACGCGTGCACCAGCAGCGGGTGCAGCTGATGCAGCGGGATCCGGTCCCGCCAGCCCGCCGCCAGCGGCACCGCGTCGTTGTAGCCGGCCGTGATCCGGTCCAGGTGGGGCACGCCGAACAGGGCCAGCATGGCCAGGTCGCTCTCCCGGTGGCCGCCGTGCGCCGCCGGATCGATGAGCCAGCCCTGGCCGCCGGACCACAGCACGTTCCCGGCCCAGCAATCGCCGTGGATGCGGCTCGGCGGCTCGGCCGGGCCCGCCAGGGAGCCGATCCGGTCGATCACCGCTTCGACGAGCCGGGCGTCTTGCGGCCCCAGCGTCCCGGCGTCGACGGCCATCCGGAGATACGGAAACAACCGCCGGCTCGCGTACCACCCGGGCCACTGGGGCCCTGAGGTGTTCTCCAGCGGCAGGCCGGCGATGAATCCCCGCCACGGAGCACCGAAACGCTCCGCTCCGGCAGCGTGCAGCCGGGCGAGTCCAGCACCGAAACCGAACGCGGCCTCGGCGCTCGCCTGACCCGGCCGGACCATCGAGATCACCAGCGCGCCCGGCCCCGCAGCCAGCACCTCAGGCACCGGAACGGCCTTGGCCTCAGCGAGCCAGCGCAGCCCGCTCGCCTCGGCGGCGAACGCGGCGGCGATCTCATTGGCAGCATCAGGATGCGCGGCTAGTTTGGCGAACGCGCGCTGGCCACCCGCGAGCGTGACCATGAGGTGCTGATAGCCGTGCTGGGAGCCGACGACGCGCGCCTCGCGTACGGTCAGGCCGGTCAGCCGCGCCAGCTGGCCGGCGGCCGGGGAGCTCATGCCGGGTGAGCTCATGCCGGGGCGGGCCGGCCGCCCGACGCGGGATCGAGCACCTGGGCCAGCTGGGCGGCGATGACCGGTGCGGCGCGGCCGAGCAGGTCGAGCACGTAGCCGAAATCGGCCGCGGTGCCGCCGTACGGGTCCGGGATCTCGCCGCCGTCGACCTCGATCAGCCCGCCCACCTCGCCGAACAGGCGAATCCGGTCGCGGTTCTGAGCACCGGCCATCCGGCGCAGGTCGGCGAGGTTGCGGGCGTCCATGGCGAGGAAGAGATCACGCTCGGGCAGCCAGGAGAGCCCTACCTGCCGGGCCCGGTGGGCCGAGCCGTCGTAACCGCGGCCGGCCAGCGCGGCGCGGGCGCCCGGATTTATCGGCCCGCCGATGTGCCAGTCGCCGGTCCCCGCGCTGTCCACGATCACCGCACCGTCGAGGCCAGCCGCCTCGATCGCGGCGCGCAGCACCGTCTCGGCCATCGGCGAGCGGCAGATGTTGCCCAGGCAAACCAGGCAGACCCGGTAAGGTCCGCCCGGGTCGCGCGGCCGTGGCAGCTCAGGGACTGGCGACTCAGGGACTGGTGACTCAGGAATCGGCATCGAAGCCATCACACCAGCATGCGGCATGCCGGCGCCCTATTCGGTCGCCGGCTGCGACCTGCCCGCCATGACCGGCCTGGCGGCCACGGGCGGCGCGCTGGGCATCTGGTCGGAGCCGAGGCGAGCGTCCAGCCAGTGGCCGACCCGGCGCCCGAGATTCTGCATCGGCCGCTCGACGAAGATGTAGGTCAGCGAGCTGACCGCGATCAAGACGGTCAGGAGCGCGGCCGCCAGCAGCACCTGAAGCCAGAACGGATGGTGCAGGCGGGTCCAGGCGAAGTGGTGATAGGACTCCAGGAGCAGCGGGTGCAGGAGATAGACCGAGAAGCTGATCAGTCCCAGCCAGGTCAGCGCCCGCGGCCAGCGCACGTGCCGCAACGCCAGGCCGGCCCCGAACGTCAGGCCGGCCACTGCGAACGCGGAGACCCATCTGCGCTCCCAGAGCAGTTCCGAGTGCGGGTCCATCCCCCAGGCGTGGCTGTGCCACAGGCCGGCCGCGATGGTCAGGGCGAACACGCTCACCCCGACCGCGATGGCCCGGGGCCATGGATACTGGCCCTTTTCGGCTCGGTAGAACATCGTCCCGGTGAACATCAGGGCCAGGATCGACAGCGCTTCCCAGGGCCAGATCCAGCCGCCGTTGAAGGCCAGCAGCGCGATCGCGACCACCGCGGCCAGGGTCGCGCCGAGCAGCCGCGACATGCCGCGCAGCACGACCGCGAGGGCCAGCCCGGTCAGCACGGCCAGGTCGGCCACCAGCGCGATCAGGCGCGGCGTGGCGACGTTCTGGGTGAGGAAGGCCTGCGGCAAAATGCCGCCGATCACCACGGCGGCGGACGCGAAACCCAGCGCGTACCAGCTGCTTCGCTTGTGTACCCGGGCGATGAACAACGCGGTGATCAGCAGGTAGAAGTCCATCTCATAGGACAGCGACCAGACCACGTTCGGCAGGTTCTGGCCGCCGAGCACATTGGACATCATCAGCAGCTGGGACAGCACGGAGGTCTCCGGGTCCGAGCCCTCGCCCCGCAGCGATCCGAAGTGCACCAGGTACAGCGTCACCGCGATCCCCACCGCGAGCAGGTACAGCGGGTACAGCCGGAACAGGCGGCTGACCCAGAATGTCCGCACGCTGCCCTTGCGCTCCAGGGACGCGGGCACGATGTAGCCGCTGATGATGAAGAAGACGAAAACGCCGCAGTTCCCCGCGTCGAACCACTGATAGATCTCGGCGCGGACGTGCTGCAGGAGGTAGTAGCTGAGGTGATCGAAGACCACGAACAGCGCCGCTATCCCGCGCAGGAGGTCAAGCCAGCCCAAGCGGCCTGAGGTGGCGGTCGCAGCAATATCGGCGTTCTGCGAGGTTGGGGCTGGCTCGGGAATCGGGGTCGACTGTACGACGTTACCGTTAGTCATATTTGCGTCACCCGAACATACCCGCTTGCCTACCTATCTGCACGTCCGCGTTCAGTATCTGGTTCAAGCCATGGTAAGTACTCCACGGGGGGAGGCCGACCTGCCCGTGATAGAGGTACCACGGACCGTTCAGAATAGGGGCTGACTCAATCTTTTCTTCAGAACGTCCCATGCCCTTCACACCCACCGCTGAGCGCGGGCCGAGGGCCGCGATTCGCAACGCCCGGCCGATTGCTGCTACGATCACAGCGTTCTTCACGCGCCGCTAGCTCAACTGGCAGAGCAGCAGACTCTTAATCTGCGGGTTCGGGGTTCGAGTCCCTGGCGGCGCACTTACTCTGACCTGGGGTTTTATCGCTCCAGGGCGTTTTTTATGTGCCCGTTTTGTTCCCATGGCTGCTCCGTGGTTGCTCGCGCGCACGGACCCAGCAATCCGGGGTTTGTCAAAAACGGGCCATCCGGCGCCCGAAGCGGGGGCTTCGCCCGGAGCCGCGCCGTCTCGCACGGCCGACGCCGCCCGGGGCTCACTAGACCAATGGTCTAGACCTCCTACGCAGGCACCGAGAGCGCACCCGGAGTCCCCTATACTGATGCCGTCACTCTCAGTGCAACCTGCTGGTAAACGGTACTCGCATGCCGGACTCGTCGCTGGCGCTGGCGCCCAAGCACGGCGGCTGCCTGCCAGGCACGCACGGGACAGCGGCAATACGCTTCCGGGTAGCGGTGTCGACTGCCGCCGAACGTTCGAGGCGCTAATCCGCTGGGCACTTCCGTCCGTACGCGATTCAGGGCGAGGCTAAGGGCTCCGCGGGGACGGCAGCAGCATGCGCTGGATGTTGGCGTGCCCCACAAGCTGGGCAAGGGCGGCCACAGCCGGGCCGGATGCCCGGGGCCGACGCGGGATGCCGGCCCCGGGTACGGTCGCGCCGCACGGGGGCTGTGTGCGCCCGGGACGGCCCACGGCCGGGCGCCGCTGGCAGCGGGCCACCGGGGTGACGCTGGCGAGGAGCGTTCGCGGGCAAAGGCTCCGGGCAGCGGCGCGCTGTCACGCAAAGGCAACACCGGGACGGTCCCGGGGTAATTCGGCTGCGGCCGTCTCCGCGCGTCGCCGAACACCGGGCCGCCGGGCGGAACTCGGATGCGGCGTTCACCGCGCGCCTCCTCCATCCCAGGCCGGGTTTGCGATAAGTACAGTCAGGTGCCGACCCTCGTTACCTCCCGTCGCTTCCGGCCTCGTGGCAGCGGAGCAGGATCTGGCCTGGCAGGTTGCTCCATGGTTCGGATCGCCGGGAACTGATGAACCGTGACTGGCTGGTGGCCGCCACGGCGGTTGCCGGTGCGGCCGGAGCGGACGCGTTCCCGGAGCAGCATGTCACGGTCGCGGTGCTTGCCCGACGGGGCGCGGGGGCGGAACGTGGCGATCAGTAACCGGGACATCTCGGCCGCGCTCGCGGCTTACCTTGAGCGTTATCCGGAGGAAGCGGCGCTGCTGTTTGAGCCCATACGGTTGCTGTCTCAGGGAAGGGTTCTCGCCTCGCGGCGGAACTTCCCGGTGCATGTGACTGCCGGCGCGCTGCTGGTCCGCGGCACCGAGATCCTGCTTGTCGAGCACCGTGCGTACGGGATCGTCCTGCAGCCTGGCGGCCATCTGGAGCCGGACGATGTAACCCTATCCGGCGCGGCGGAGCGTGAGCTGGCAGAGGAAACAGGTATTGACCCGGGGGCGGTGTTCTGCATTTCGGAGGTCCCGGTGTACGTCGAGTTCGGCCGGGTCCCGGCGCGGCCGGCGAAGGACGAGCCGGACCACTTCCACCTCGACTTCGGTTTCGCGTTCGCGACCACCGAAGGCGACGTCGGGCGCATCCAGGAATCCGAGGTGAACGGGGCTAGCTGGTATTCGCTCGCCGCAGCGGAGCGCCTTGTCGGGCAGCGCATCGGACGGGCTGTGAGCGCACCGCCGGGTCGGCTGGTCGGGCCGCGCTGAGCGCTTCGGCCTTCGCCGGACACTCCTCGGCCGCCCTCGGATTCCTCTGTGGCCGCAGCCGCACTGGGCGCCGCCTGGGCTGTGGTGCTCAGTCGAACGACGGCTTGCGGTCCCGGCTTCGCTTAAGTTCGAAGAAGCCGTCGGTCCTGGCGATCATTACGAGGCCGTCCCATAGCCGCCCGGCAGGTTCACCGCGGGGTGCCGGGGTGATCACGGGGCCGAACAGGGCCTTGCCGGCGACGCGGAGCACGGGTGTCCCGACGTCGAGGCCGACTTCATTGAACGCCTCGTCATGGGAGTCTTTGATGAGCTGATCGAAGCCGGTGCTCGTGGCGGCTGCTGCCAGCGCCATGGGCAGTCCCGCCTCTGCTAGGGCTTCGGTGATAACGGCGGGATCCTCTCGGCGTCTTTGGTTGTGGAGCCGGGTGCCGATGGCGGTGTAGAGCGGCCCGAGGACGTGGCGGTCGTGGTGCTCGGCTGCTGCCGCGCAGACCCGCACCGGACCCCATGCTCTCGTCATCAGTTCCCGGTAGTCCTCGCTGAGGCCCTTGCCCTCGCGCTGGATGAGGTTCAGGTAGGCCAGCGACATGATCCGCCAGTCGGCGCGTACCGGGCGGACCTGTTCTACCTCCAGGAGCCAGCGCGAGGTGATCCATGCCCACGGGCACAGGGGATCGAACCAGAACGGGACGTCTTCGCGCTGTGAGTCCGGTATCGGCGCGTTCCCGGGTTGCATGTGCCTTCTCCTAACCGGAAGCCGGATCTAGAAAAATGAGCCTTGGACGGGGATGTTGCACTTTGCCGTGCGCCCCGCCGTTTTCACGAGGGCCGCGAGGTCGCTGAACTGGGGCATCTCGTCTGCGGCGCGGATGAGATGGAAGAACACCTGCGCGGTGACCTCGACGTCGGCGCCGGCTCTGTGGCGGTCGGCTGGCTGCCTGATGGAGAAATGCGCCAGCAGGGTGTCGAGTTGGTAGTTCGGCAGGTCCGGGATGACTTGCCTGGCGAGCGGGATCGTGTCGATGAAGTCGATGCGGGCCAGCGCCGGGCAGTGCTCGCGCTGGTTGTGGATGACGTTGGCCTCGGTGGCGGCGTGCTGGGCCACCAGCAGGTACGGGGTCGCTGCGGTGAACCGCCGGTTGAGCGCGCCCAGTGCCTCGGCCGGGGTCGGGGCCTGCTTGAGCTGTTCGGGTGTCAGGCCGGTCTGGGCCGTGTCGGCGAGTGTCACGGGGGCGAACGCGGGCGGCTGGATGAGAGACGTGCTGGTGCCGGCCCGTGCCCACGCGCGCTGTCGGTAGCGGAGCGCGAGGGCGGCGACCTCGATGGGCTGGGCGGGGTAGCCCGCGGGGGTCGTCGTCTCGAAGTCGATGACGACGAACGTGGTCGCCAGGAAAGCAGGGTCTTCTGTCAGGCTGCCCATGCCTCCACCATCCGTGTAGGTCTCGCGGCCTTGCCGCCGGGCGCCCGGCGCACCGAAGGCACCGGGGTGCCCGAGCGCCTGCCGCCTCCGCGCGCAGTCATTGGCTGGTGAGGCGGCGCACCGCCTGTGTGGCGGCTTGCAGTCCCGGCGCGCCCCAGGTGCGCTCGCCGGTCCAGGCCTCGCTCAGGGACCGGTACAGGTCTGACATCACTGGCACGAAGCCGGGCTGGAGCCGCGCGGGCACCGGCCACTGGCTCCTGGGGACGCCGTCGGCGATCAGCCGCTGAACGGGCACCTCAAGCCCATTCGCCACGTACCAGTCCCGGATGACCTGCTTCCCGCAGTGCACCCCGCCGTACATGAGGCGGCTCTCGTCGGGTGTGCCAGGGCTGTCGGCAAGAACGATGCGCGCAGCGCCGGAGACCAGGTACTCCGCCTTGCCGTCGCAGTGGCCCAGCCCTACCTCACGCGCATGCCCGGTTATCATCTCGTTGACCTTCATCGTAATGTCGCCCATCTCCCGGAACTGCTCATCGCTCAGGCCGGCGAGCCGCCGGGCCTGTGGCGCGCCGATGAAACGATTGGTCGCTTCTAGCATCGTCGCGTACTCGATGAGCGGGTGCTCCAGTTCCTCGCCGACGGCGGGGACGGCCCGGAGGCCGATGTCGGACAGCGCCAGCGTCCCGGCCGCCAGCCGGCGGTGCACGGAGCTTCCCCGGGGAAGCTCGTTTCGGAAGATGACCTGCACGGGAACCAGGTAGTTCCTGGCGCCCGGTGCGGGTGCCCCGGCAGCCGGGTCCGGGACGCGGGCCAGGCCGAACTCGATCCGGTTGGGGGCGATGAAGCGCCGGAAGTGAGTGGGCACGCCCGCCGCCTCCAGCATCGCGAAGTTGAAAACGGCCATCCGGCAGGCCGCCTCGCCCTTGCCGGGGATCAGGTCCGGCATCCTGCCGTAATGAAACACCGTGAAATTGTCCGTGTACTCGAAGACTCCGACACCCTCCCTCGTTGCCGTGGGGGGTTCGATGACCTCAAGGTTCTTAGTCGAGTGCAGGACGGGCATCATGCTTCCCCTGGTGAAACGGCTTTCAGGCCGTCAGGTGGCGGGATCGCTGACCCTGCCGGCGCAGCCGGGTCGTGAGCCGCTCGCGGCGGTGCGGCCGTCGTTTCGCCGGCAACGGCCGGACCGCGCTCGCTGTCCCTCGGCGTGCTGCACAGCGACGGAGCCCCGGCGCGCGAACCGGGGTGCCCGGCTCCCTGGCTGCCTTCGCCCGCGTGGATCAGGTGGCCGTCGGCCAGCGTGAGCACGTGCATGCCTGCTGCGCGGGCGGCGGTGACGCCGTCGGGAGCGTCGTCGACGGCGAGGCAGCGGCCCGGCGGGACATTGAGGCGCCGGGCCGCCTCGATGTACAGGTCGGGGGCCGGCTTACCCCGTGGTGCGTCTTCTCGTGCGACGACCGCTGTGAACTCGGCGCTGAGGCCGAGAGCCTCAAGGCCGGGCCGGACGAGGAGCCGGCTGGCGCCCGACGCTATGGCGCAGGGCAGCCCGGCACGGCGTGCGGCACGCAGCAGCGTGACGACGCAGCCGACGGGGGTGATGGAGCGGACAGTGGCCAGGAGGCGGGCACGGCTCTGCTGGATTATCTCGTCGTGGGGCAGCTGCCGGGCGCCTGGCAGCTGCCCCAGCAGGTCACGGATGGACAGGCCGGCATGCCGTAGGTACCAGCCGTGGTCGAGGTCAAGGCCGTGCGGCTGCAACGCCGCGCGCAGGGCCTGCTCGTGGCCGGGCGTCGTGTCAGCGAGGGTTCCGTCGAAGTCGAGGACCACGGCCTCAATGCCGTCATGGATCGCGGGATGGTCACGGGCGGGCCGTGCACGCGGGCGGTCGTCAGGTGCGGCCTGCGGCAGCGATGAGAATGTCGCTGGTGTCCTGTCCGGGCAGGCCGGGGGGCGGGCTGCCTCGTTCATGCCGGCACCGGGTCCGCGCGGCGGGTGCAGTACATGCAGCATGTTCCCGGCCTTTGCCACGACTCGGGGACGCAGCTCAGGCCTGTTCGGGCGTCCTGGATCCACGCGCGGATCTGCCCGGCCGCCTCGTGCTCGCCGGCGCTGCGCCGGTCCACGACCCGGTATCGTGCCGGGTCGGTGGCGGCGAGCCGCTCGTAGAGCGCGCATGCCTCGCGCATGAACGTGGCCTGCTCGGCCGTGAACGTGCGCTTGTCGCGCTGTTGCGCGCGCTCGATGGCGGCCGAGGCGTCGTCAGTGACCAGGATCGTCAGGTCGGGAAGCGGCCGGAAGGATGCCGCGAGGTCAAGCAGGGCGGCTGCCTCGTCAAGGGCGGCGTCGGGGGCGCCGGGGTGCAGCTGCAGGGCCTGGCACACGGCCGTGCTGTCGACGCCGCGGCCTTCGATGACAGTGCGGCCACTGGACAGCTCGGGGATGACCGTGTCCAGGTCATGCCGCTTTACGGCCAGCAGGAGCAGGGCCTCGGCCAGCGGGGTGCCCCCGCGCAGGAACGGGTCCGTTCCGCTGGCCTCGCGCAGCGCGCGGAGCAGGGCTTCGCCTAGTTCAGGGCGCTCGGGTGCCCGCCGGGAGAATCCGTCGAGTACCAGCGGCTTGCCGTCGAGGGCCTCGACGGTGCGGCTGGTCAGGTAGGACTTGCCGACCCCGGTGATCCCCTCAACGGATACCAGCGGGCCGCGGGTGCACGGGCGAGGGAACTGCGCCGCGGGAAGGGCTTTCCGCGGGGCTGGCTGGTCGTCGGTCAGGTGGCCCATGCGCTGGCCTCCCGGGTAATGATGGCGGCGTACCGGTCGACGGCTGCCTCGGTGTCGCGTTCGGTGAGGATCACCGCGAGCGTGTGGTCGAGGATCTGGGCGGCGCCGTGGCACGGCGCCCGGTCCGGCCTGGTGAACATGGGCCGGGTGTCACAGGGCACGAGCCGGAAGCTGCCGGCGGAGTTCGGTGCTCCCTGCCGGGCGAGGTGCTCGGCGAACGCGCGGGGGTGCGGCAGTCCGATGTGCAGCAACGGGGCGAAGCTGTTCCATTCCTCGCCCGGGGCCGGGGCGAGGGCGCGCAGGCCGGGCACCGGCTCCAGGGCGCGCAGCAGGCGGCTGGCCTGCGCGCGGCGCTGTGCGGCCAGGGCCGGGAACCGGCGGAGGTTGGCCAGGGCGATCACGGCGAGGGGGGCGGCGAGGCGGCAGCTGGTCGCGAGGCGGCTCTGCGGGGCCTGGCCTGGCGGGGGTTCCTGCCAGTGGCTGCGGTACGCCTTCGCGTGCTCGGCCAGCTCCTGGCTGGCTGTGAGCAGGAAGCCGCCCTCGCCGCTCCAGAGGATCTTGCCGTCTTTCATGCTGAAGCAGCCGGCGGTGCCGGCCGTGCCGGCCTTCTGCCCGTCGCGGGCGCTGCCGGCGGCCTGCGCGGCGTCCTCGATGACTGCGAGCCCGTGCCCGGATGCGAAACCCGACAGGGCCGCCGGGTCTCCCATCCGGCCCCACAGGTGCACCGGCATGATCGCCCGGGTCCGCGCGGTGACCTTGCGGGCCGCGTCGTCGTAGTCCAGGTCCAAGGTGGCGGGGTCGCTGTCGACGAACACCGGCACCGCGCCGAGTTCGGCGACGGGCGCCACGGTCATGACGACGGTCAGTGCCGGGACGAGGACCTCGTCACCGGGGCCGATCCCGCAGGCGTCCAGCGCGGCGCGCAGTGCCGCGGTGCCGGAGGCGACCGTGACGGCATGCGGGACGCCGAATACCCTGGACAGTTCCTGCTCTAGCTGCCCGGCGGCCGGGCCGCCGCTTGGGTCGGGCATCTGCGCGGCCAGCGCGGCGAGCGGCTGCGCGACGCCGGGGGGCTGGGCGGGTGTCATGGGGCGGCCCCGGGGTTGAGCAGTCGCGGCATGTCCAGGACGAGGGGCCACATGTTGACGCAGTCCCGGCTGAACAGGGAGCAGTCCGTGCACGCGGGCCTGGCGGCGAACAGCGTGCGGGCGTCGCCGCCGCGGATCGTTCGCCGCCGTCCGGGCGGGGTGGCGGCGATCCGGCGGTCGGACGGGCAGTCCCACACCGAGCCGTCAGGCTGGATGAAGAACAGCCGCGCGCCGCCGAAGCAGTCGGGGACGTGCCCGCTGTCGTGGGTGGAGATCGCGGCGGTGAAGCGCTCGATGTAGGACGGGTCGGGCACGGCCAGCCCCATCGGGTTGCCGTAGAGGAGGGCGAGGTGCTCGCTGACGTCGCCGGCGTCGCCGGGGGTGTGGGACAGCTGCCGGTAGAGCCGGTGGCCGGGCGCCAGGGAGACCGGCTGCGGCACGTAGTAGTCCACGCCGAGGCTGGCAGCCAGCCGTGCCACGTCGGTGATCTCTTGCGGACGTGACCGCGTGACCACGGTGTAGATCCCGACCCGGGGCGCGGGCTGCCCGGCGCGGGCCTGGAGCAGACCGCGGATGCCCGCCAGGACATCGTGGTAGCCGAAGCGGCCCGAGCGTGACGGCCGCATCCGGTCGTTGATCTCGGGGTCCGCGCTGTCGAGAGAGACTGACACGCCGTCGACGGCGAGGGCGACGAGGTGCCCGGCCACGTGCGGACGGGTGAGGGGAATGCCGTTTGTCGCTACGACCACCTCGCAGCCCGCGTCCTTGATGAGGCCGATCACCTCAAGCGTGCCGGGCCAGTCCAGCGGCTCGCCTCCGGCGATGACGACCCGCTCGACGGGCGAGGCAGCCAGGGTGCGCGCGAAGCCCGTCAGGGCCCCGGCGGGCAGGTCGCTGCGGGACAGGTGCGATAGGGCGCCTGCTCCCTCGGGCGGGTTGCCCTTGTGTTCCTCGATGGTGCCGAAATAGCAGTGCGGGCAGGCGAACGCGCACGGGGAGCGCAGGGCCCACAGCAGGGTCACGTCACGCTGCACGGGCGGCCTGCCGTTCGGCCAGCAGCGCGGTCACGATCTGGCTGACTGCGCTGGCGCTCTCGCCTGGCGACAGGCGGGCTACGTCGATGCTGGTGTAACGCCGGGAGTCGCGGGCGGCTACCGTACGGTACAAGGCGTCGATCCGCTCGGTCACCTGCATGTCCTCCGGTGCCAGCGGATGCCCGATCCGGTCGGCGAAGCGCCGTGCGCACACGGGGAGGTCGCCCGTGAGCAGGATGGTCGCGTCCGGCAGGGGCCGCCACCGCAGGGTAGCCGACAGCACGTGCCGTGCGACTTCTTCCGGCGGCAGCGCAGGGTACTGGGAGCACAGGATCACGGCCTGGTACACGGCGACGGTGTCCACGCCCCGGTCCTCGAGAATCACGTCGACGCCGGCCAGGTCCCGTCCGGCCAGGCGCTCGGCCTTGCGGACCTGCAGCGCGAGCAGGGCGAGGGTTTCCGCGACCGGGTGCCCGGTGCGCAGGAAGGGGTCCTTCCCGGCGGCCAGCGCGCTGATCACCCGTCCGGGCAGCGTGTCGCCGGGCTCGTCGGTGAGCTCATCCAGGAACAGGCATCGCGTGCCGAGAACGGCCGCGGCGGAGCGGGCCGCGCTCGTCTTGCCGACGCCGTTGACCCCCTCAATGCTCACGTGCAAAGGCGCGGTGCCATGATGCGGCGCGCCGGCCGGGGCGGTCATTGCGGCCTCCGGCAGACGTAGAGCAGTTCGGTGGCCACCTGGGGAACGGCCACGGCGGAGACCGCGTCGAGCAGTGCCCGGGGGACGCGCTCGGCGAGGTCGCGGTACCAGGAGGCCGCCGCCGGCCCGTAGCGGCCGGCGAGCGCGGCTGCCAGCGGGCCGGGCTCGGGCGGGAGCAGGCCCATCACGTCCTCGATGGCCAGGCCCGCGTCGCCGAGTACCTGCTCGGCCTCATCGCGCGACCACTCGTAGACGTGGACGCGGTACTGGAGCGGGCGGGGCGGAGGGCCGGTGGCTGCCGGCGTGGACAGGTACAGCACTCCGCCGGGCGCCAGCGCTGCGGCTGTGTTCCGCAGGCTCTGCGCGCCGGCCTCGAACGGCAGGTGCTCCAGCGCCGAGGTGTAGATGGCGATGTCGAACGCGGGAAGGTCCGGCCACGTCCTGGCCACGTCGCACTCCACCAGGTCCACCGGGAAGGGGCTGCCGTAAATCGCGCGCAGGGCCTCGGCCCGCTCGCGCGCCTCGCCCAGGTTGCCGGCGCTGATGTCCAGGCCGACGTAGCGCTCGATGCCCGGGGCGTAGCGGAACAGCAGCGGCAGCGCCAGCCCGCGGCCGCAGCACACGTCCAGCACGCGTGCCTCCGGCGCGCACCGCTCGGCGACGAGCAGGTGCTGCAGCAGGTTCATCAGGCCTGACGGCTTGGCCTCGCCCCGGCCGAGTGCCGCGTAGAAGTCGTCCATCTGGTTGGTGCTGTAGGGCCCGATCATCGGGGTGCCTGGCCGGGTCAGGTACTGCTCCGGCAGCTGTTCAGTGCTCATCGTTGTGCTCCCAGGGAAAGACCACCCAGCCGCGGGCAGCCGCACCGATATAGGTCACGACGTCCTCAGCAGGGAGAGGGCCGGCCCAGTTGTCTTCGTTGACCACGCACACCGCGGTCCGCAGCCTTGCCGCGCCCGCCTGGGCGGCAAGGCGCGCGGCAGCGGCGATGGTCTGGCCGGTGCCGGCGACGTCATCGATGACCAGGACGTCCCTTCCGCTCAGGTCGCCCAGCGATGCCGGGTTCACCGCCAGTGGCTCCGGGATCTTCGCGGAGTGAACGCTGTCATCCAGGGTGTGGATCACTTCGACCGCGCGGACATCCCGTAGCCCCAGCCGGTGCGAGAGCAAGACGGCAGGCACCGCGCCCCCGCGCAGCACGGCCACCACGGTCTGGGGAGCGCCGTCACGGCTGGCCCGGTCGGCGATCTGGCCGACCAGCTCCTGCATCTGCGGCCATGTGAGCCGCATGACGTTCCGGCCGCAGGCAGCTGGCCCGGTGAGCAGCGAGCCCCTGGCGGCCGGCTGGGCCGGAACAAGGTCCGACGTGATTCCCCGGCACGCGGGCTCGCCCCCGGCGGAAGACGAGTCCTGGCCGGGTATCGCGCTCATCGCGGGCTCCTGGCCAGCGTCACGAACTGGCTGGCCAGGCCAGGCTCGTCGCGGAGCCGGCCGAGCAGCTTCATGCTGGTGGCACGCGCCTGCTGTTCGCGCACCCCGCGCATGCTCATGCACAGGTGCTCTCCCTCGGCCATCACCCCTACGTCACCGCTCCCGGTCGCCTTGACCACGTCCTGCGCGACGCCGTCGGCGAACCTCTCTTGCATCTGCAGCCGGCGGGCGTGCGCCTGGGCGATGCGCGCGAACTTCGACAGCCCGAGTACCTGGCCGGCCGGGAGGTAGCCGATGGTCACCGCGAGGCGCATCGGCAGCAGGTGGTGCTCGCACAGGCTATAGACGCTGATGCCGCCGGCCACTAGCAGGTGATCGCCGTCGCCGGGCTCGTAGTCGAAGACTGCGGCGGTGGCGCCAGGATCGTAATCGAGGAACTCGCTCCACCAGGCGGCGACGCGTCCGGGCGTGCCGCGCAGGCCGTCCCGGCTGGGGTCCTCACCGAGTTCGACCAGCAGCTGCCGGTACAACTCGGCGACCCGGGCGGTATCGACCCTGCGAGGCTGGCCGCCGGTCACGGGATGCGCTCTTGTCTCGGTGCCCGCGGTCATCGCAGGGTGCTTCTTCTGGTCCGCGCTCCCGGGCACGGGCCGCGCCTTCCGGCATGGTGAAGGCCTCCGGCTTTCCCGGACACCAGCTGGCTGGGCTCCCGGTTCCGCTCGCGGCCGGACTGGTGCTGCACCGGCTGCCGCCCGGCTGGCGGGGCGTTCCCGTGCGATGCGCTCATGAAGGTCTCCTCCGCAATAGCGGCGTCGGGTGGTCACAGGCCGCGTGCGCCATCGAATGCCTGCACCTGGAGCCGCGTGGTGAAATGCCAGCCGCGGGCGGCGGCCGGGCCTGCCAGAATGCGGGTCCTGTCCAGCAGCTGCTCGCTGGTGCCGGCCTCCGGCATGACGTAGACCGGGTCCAGGCCGAACCGCCCGGCCAGGCCGGCGATCTCGTCCAGGTCGCCGAGGCCGACGGCGACGAACTTGAACACCGCCCTGCCGCTGGCGGCGAACGCCTCCAGCGGCCCGGGAACGATCCGCTTGGCCTCGGCGACGCCGGAGTTGGCGAGCTTCGGCGACACGTTGAACGTCACGCCGTCAGCCAGCAGGGCGGGGTCCGGGGCGATGGTCCCGTTTGTCTCGACCTCGACCCGCTTGCCCGCGGCCAGCAGCCGGGGCACGAGCAGTGCCAGCTTCGGCTGCTGCAGGAGCGGCTCGCCGCCCGTGATGACTACCAGGCCAGGCGGCAGGGGCAGTGCCCACTCCGCCAGGGCGGTGACGCCGAGGCGGGCCGATTCCTTCCTTGGGTCATAATGCTCCCAGTCCCAGGTGTATTTCGTGTCGCACCACGAGCAGGTCAGGTTGCATCGCGACAGGCGGATGAACACCGCCGGCGTGCCGCAGCTGGGCCCTTCGCCCTGGAACGTGGGGTTCTTGTCGCCGAAGGTCTCGGCGACAAGAAGCGTGGCGCGGTGCCCTGCGGGCCTCGGCTCAGGCACCGCCGGCCTCGTCAATCTCGAACGTCGCCCGCGATGTCGGGGTTTCCGATACGCGGACGGTGGTCAGCCGGCCGGGGATATCCGGCTCCAGGTTCGCGGTGAACCACTCGGCCAGGTACCGGGCCAGCAGCTCAGATGTCGGCTCGCACGGCAGTACCTCGTTCAGGAAGCGGTGGTCCAGGTTCTCCTCCAGGAACCGGCCGAAGGGCGCCAGGTCGCCGAAGTCAGTAACGAATCCAGGCCCGGTCAGCTCGTCGGCGGTCAGGAGCAGCTCAACGTGGTAGTTGTGCCCGTGCAGCCGTGCGCACTTGTGACCAGGGCCGAGGGACGGTAGCTGGTGGGCGGCGGCGAAGTGGAACTCCCTGGTGATGGAGAACCTGCCGCGAAGCTGTGCTGTCATCATTCTCCCTGGTCACGTCGATAAGTCAGAGCCGGGGGAACCAGAGGGCAGAGCTTCAGCAGTCGCGCTGCGCCTAGGCCGGGCGGGTGTATGAGGCCTGCACCTGGTGCGCGGGCACCGCCGGGCAGCGGCCGGCAGGCGTCAGGGAGGCTACGGGGCGTCCGGTCAGATGCGCGTCCGGAGCTGGCGGGGGGTGCCATGTGGTCACGTCCTTGGGCCGATGGTCAGGCAAGCGAGAGCCTGGCTAGACTCACACCTTGCCAAAGCGGTTACCGATAGGTCACTCCCGTGCCGGGAGCGTGTGGTTCCCAGCACAATAGTTGCGGTGAACTGGGGAAACTCCGGCCGGGGACGGGACTCGTTCCCAGGTGTCGCACTGTTTCCGGTACTGCACGGCAGGGCGTCAATGGCCTCCCTGCCTCGATGCGCCTGACGCCGGGGCCGAAGGCGGCGGCGGGGGCTTGCGTGGCCATGGTGAGCCGTTCCTTACGGTTGCGGTGTGGTTGCCGGCTGCAGAGCGGGTTCCGTAATCTGCATTGAGACGAGCACACACCGCCACGTGCGGCGCGGCAATGCGGCCGGCCGATTCACCGGCGATTCAAAGGCGACCGGAGGCCCGGTGGTGCCTGACAGCCAAGGACAAGCGCTCCGGGAGGCACGGAGGAACTCCGGGCTTTCCTTCCGCGGGTTCGCCCGGCAGGCGGGCTATTCCGAAAGCCACCTGCGCAGTGTCGAGAACGGTCATCGCGCGGTTACCGGTGACATCGCCGCCGCGTACGACCGGGTACTCGCAGCGGGCGGCGAGTTCGCGTCGGCTCTGGCCGGGGCAGGTGATGCCGGGACGCCGGTACCGTGGGATCAGTCCGGGACGCTGGCGGTGCTGACGGGGCTCACGAGCGGAGGCGGTGTGGACAGGCGGACGTTCATCGCCGCGTCGGGAGCGGCGATGACTGTGCTCGCCGCCCGCTGGCGGTCCGCGCTTGCATCCTCTGGCCCGCTGCTGCCGGGAACCAGGTCGCGACAGGTCGGCCAGGAGCTGGTGAGCCATATCGGGCAGCGGCTCGACTACCTCCGCCACCTCGACGACGAACTTGGCAGCGGCGACCTGGCCGTCCTTGCCCGCAGCGAGCTGGCGCTCATCGTCCGGCTGCTCCGCGGCGGCAGCTACACTGATGCGGTCGGACGGCGCCTGTACGCCCTTGCCGCCGAGGCGAGCCGCCAGGCAGCCTGGGATTACTTCGACCAGGACGACCACCCGGCCGCCCGCCGGTACTTCGAGGCCGCGCTGCGCGCGTCCGCGACCGCCGGCGACCCCGTGACGGGCGCCTACGCGCTGTCGTTCGCCGCCGTGCAGTGCTACTCGACCGGGCAGCCGCAGGACGCGGTCGCGCTGCTGGAGACGGCCAGAGGCACGGTGGCCAGGTCGGGGACCCCGAAGATGGCGGCGATGCTCGCCGCCCGCGCCGCCCGCGCCCACTCCAAGGCCGGCAGCAAGCACGACTGCGCCCGCCAGCTGCACCAGGCCCGTGCCGCGCTTGACCGCGGCCCGCATCCCGGCGATGCCCCGGTCCTGTACTGGGTCACCCACGGCGAGATCGAGATGATCGCCGGCTCATCCGCGCTCGACCTCAGCGACCCCGCTCAGGCAATCCGCTGCTTCGACGCCGCGATCGCCGCCGACTACCGGGGCGATGACCAGTACCCGCGCAGCCACGCCATCTACCTGGCCCGCGCCGCCGAGGCGCACCTGCGGCTCCACGACCTCGACGCCGCGCTCGACCGGGCCGCGCACGCCGTGCACTGCCTCGGAGGCGTCGACTCCGCCCGCTCTGCCTCGGCCATCACGGGCCTGCGCGCCAAGCTCGCACCGCACGCGGCCTCGCCCGCGGTGCGCGAGTTCCTGGATGCCACCCGGCAGTAACCGCGCGGCGGGACCTATCCCTTTCCGGCCCCGGGCAGCTCAAGCAGTTCCCGCAGCATCGCAGCCGTCACCTGCTCGTCGAGGGCGTGGAACACGGCTATGCCCATCTGGTAAGCCGGGAGCAGGTTCTCCTCGGTGTCGTCAGCGAATAGGCACTGCCCAGGCGGGAGCCCGAGGCGGTCCAGGGTCAGCTTGAAGATCGCCGGATCCGGCTTGCGGATGCCGTGCTCGTCTGACAAGACCGCGACGTCGAAATTTCCCCGCAGGTGATACGGGGCGTAGGGGTCGAACGGCTCCCGGCCCAGTGAGTTCGACAGCACCGCCACCCGCACATCGGCGGCACGGGCCTCGCGCACCACTCGCATCACCTCGTAGGCCGGGAACATGTCGTGCAGCAGCCGCTCCATCAGGTTCGCGGGCGGGATGCCGAGCAGCGCCCCGAAGCCCTGATTCCACTCCGCCTGGGTGATCTCCCCTAGTTCCAGGCGCCGGTAAAGCTCCCGGCCGCGCGGGTCGGCCCACCTGCTCAGGAACAACCCCTCCGGCAGGCCCTCGCGGGCCTCGAACGACTCAATCACCTCCACCATGTTGGTGGTGAGCACCCCGGCCCAGTCGAGGATCAGGCCCGAAATCCGACGTCCCATACCGGCCAACCCTACGGGTCCCCATGATCCCCGCGACAGCCATCCAGCGCGTGCCAGCAGCCGGAGAAGAGCCGGGCCGCTAGCCGCGGCACCGGCACGGGTCCGTCGCAGGCGGTAAGGTTCTGCCGGTAACGGGCCGTGAGTCCACCGTCGAGGGACCGCCCACCCGCTAGCCCAGCGGCCAACCGGGCGGTCCCGCCGTCGACCCCTACGACCTCGCCGCAGGTACGGCGCCGGCGCGGTGCGTTGGTGGCTGCTGCGCGAGGTGCCGCCGGGCGCGGACGCCGACTACACCGCGCGCCGCCTGGTCGCCCGCGCCAACGAGGAACTAGCCGAAGGCTTCGGGACCTGGTCAACCGGGTCGTATCCCTGATTCGCCGCTACCTCGGCGGCCACGTCCCCGCCGCGTCAGCGAGCGCACCCGGCGGAGCCGCTCTGGAGGAGGCCGTCGCGAGCGCTCCCGGCCTGATCGCCGCGGCGCTGGAGGACTTCGACTTCCGCCGCGCCACCGAAGCGGCCTGGCAGGTCGCGCGGGAGGCAAACCGTTACGCCACTCATGCCCGCCCGTGGGACCTGGCCGAAGCCGGCGACCGCGCGGCGCTGGCCGCCGTCCTGTCGGCACTGCTGCGCGCCTGCCAGGCGGCCGGCACGTTCCTGCCCCCGTTCCTCCCGGACGCCTCGGCCCGCATCACCCGCCAGTGCGCCCCGGACGCGACCGGGCTCCTCCCGGAGCCGGCCCCGCTCCTGCCCAGGATCACCCTGCCAGTTCCCGCAGCCGTCTCCGCATAGGACCGGCCGGCGCGGCAGGAACGGGGGACGCAAGAACCTGCAAGGGCCGTCGTCGTCGTCATGTTGGTTCTCGGCGCGGATGGCACAGCGGGGCACGGGGAGCTGGGTTTCTCCTGGTTCTCACGCCGTGGCAGTGGGCTGTTGTCTCAGGGGAGCGGCATTTCCTCGCTCTGGGATGCCGCCAGCAGCGGTGCCGCCAGGCTGCCGGTGAGTTCCGGCACGATGCCGAGCTGCCGCAGGTCGGCGAGCCGGCCGATGACCAGGGCGACGAGGTTGGGCAGGGAGCTGCTGGCGGCCAGCTGGCGGAGGGTGGCAGTCTCATACACCAGGAACGGCGCGAGTTCGGCGGCGCGGAGTACGACGTCGCGGCCGTCGTACCGGTAGCGCAGGTCGACCAGGGGCTCCCCGGCGAGGCCGGACAGGGCGGCGGCGTCCTTGGGGCGCAGGTCCAGGTTGCCGCCCCGCAAGGCATGGCCGTTCAAGCTCAGCCAGGCCAGGAAGGCCGCTAGCGCCTGGTCGAAGCCGTCCCCGGCGGGCTGCAGGACTGACAGGGGGATGCGGCATCCGCAGTCGCACTCCCAGTCGATGGGATGGCTCAGTCCGGGGACGATCGTGAAGCCCGCGCGGGCCAGCATCCGGCCCCAGGCGCCGATGCCGAACTCGTGATTGTTCTGCTCGACGGAGACCAGCAGCCCGCCGGCGGCCAGCAGGCGCCGGGCCTGCTCCAGGAGCGGGAGGGGGCGGGTGTCCCAGGCGTGGTACCAGCGGGCGTAGCCAGTCACGTCGGCGGCGCCGTCCG
The DNA here is from genome assembly GCA_030853115.1 of Actinomycetota bacterium. Lineage (GTDB taxonomy): Bacteria > Actinomycetota > Actinomycetes > Streptosporangiales > Streptosporangiaceae > Palsa-504. Next base: position 2,895 of record JALYVS010000027.1, on the reverse strand, counting down.
GGCAGTGCCCGGCTATCTCGTTGAGCATGTTGTTGGCGATACAGCTGGCCACGACCAGATCGGCGCTGCCAGGCTCGATCCCCAGGTAGCCGGCCGCGTCCGCGGTGACCGCCCGGACGTTGCGGTGGCCTGCTGCTAGCGCAGAACCCTGGGTGAACAGGGTCATCAGGTCGCTCTGGTCCACGGCCACAATGTCGGCGGCCGGCCACAGCGACGCGATCCGGGTGGTCAGCTCGCCTGAGCCGCAGCCGAGGTCGACAATGCGGCTGGGCTGGCGGTTACCGAGGGAACAGCGCAGGGCTTCCAGCGCGCTCGCGGTCGCGCCCCACCGGCGCTCCTGCTGCTGCGGCTCCCAGCAAGGCGCTCCCAGGGCCTCCTCGGCGGTTACCAGCTCGCCGCTTGATCCGCTGTAGACGATTCCGGCACGGCGGTCTTCGCTCATCGGTTCCTGCTCTTCGGCGTCGGCTGCAAGCGACAACCATAATCGGTAGCTGGCGTGATCTCTCAGCATTAGCTGGCGTGTTGGTCCGGCTCCCATTTCCTGGTGGCGTCCCGCTGTGACGACGGGGCGCACGCACAATGTCCCGCGCCCATCTCAGCTTGATCCGCCGGCGTCGTTGTCACAAGGAACCCGGCAATGTGTCACGGAAAGCGAGAACCTGCACGTCAGATGGCGATAGCCGCGAGTGCGCCAAGAAGGATAAAAGGCCCGAGCGGCAGCTGGCTGGTCCGGGTTGCCCGGTGCGCGGCCATGAGGATCCCGCCGTAGACGGCGGCCATCGCGAACCCGGCGAACGTGCCGATGACAAGCGCCTGCCAGCCGGCCCAGCCAAGTACGAGGCCGATGCTGGCAGCGGTCTTCGCGTCGCCGAGGCCCATTTCTCCTGGTCTGATTAGCCACAGGAGGAGGTAGAAGCAGGCGAGGGCGGCGGCGCCGATGGCGGCGCGGGCGAGGTGTCCTGGCTGGTGCCCGGTCAGCGCGGCTGCGGTCAGGAGGGCGAGCGTGCCGGTGAAAGCTGCGGCGGTGAGCGGGTCCGGGAGCCGGTGCACGGCTATGTCGGTGGCGGCGAGCGGGACGGCGACCAGGATCAGCCAGGCCAGGGCCGCCAGTTCCCACGGAGATGCCGTGCGGGCGGCGGCGACGGCGAGCGCGAGCCCGGCCGCGGCCTCGACTGCCAGCGGGTGCGACCCGATCCGGGTACGGCAGGCGGGGCACCGCCCGGTGACGGGCAGCACCGAGAACCACCGCCAGCGGCCGTGCAGTACCTGGGCCGAGCAGGCCGGGCAGGTGCTGCGGGGCGGTTGCCCGGCTTCGGTGCTGTGCGCGAAGACGACGCCCCGGATCGGCGGTCCGGCAAGCAGGCCGGCAGCCGCCCCGGCGATGACCCAGGGAAGGGTCACTCTCCGTCCTCGCCGCCGCGCGGCCGGCGGGCACGGCGCCGCCTCATGAGGCCGTCAGTGCATCCCAGGACAGGCGCCAGGGCGTGGGCAGGCGCCGGGCCGATTGCCCGGTGAGGACGCTGCTGGTGGCCTCGGCGATCGCGCGTTCCCTTATCGCGGCGTGCTGCTGGTGGATGGGCTCGCAGACGAACACGAGCAGGCTCCCGCGGGCGAGGGTCTGGGTGGGGTGGCCGGTGCGCTTCTTGACCGCTGACCGGACCTGCTTGCGGAGCGCGGCCTGTTGGTCGCCGGGGACGTCCCGCATTTCCGCGTACCCGTGCTCGGCGACGGTGCCGGTGATCGCCTGGAGTGCCAGGTCGAACCGGTCGTCCAGCTCCGGCTCGGGAAACAGCTTGTCCATGAGGGCCAGGCAGCGGCGGCACGACGGCGCGGAGGCGTCTTCCTCGTCCGGGTTTTCGTCATCCCACCATTTGACGCTGGCCATGTAGAGCCATTCCCGCCCGCAGAGCGTGGCCGCTTCCCAGCGGGGGCTGGCGAGCGCGGCCTGGTCATAGCTGCGCAGCGACGCGAGCTGCCCCGGCCCGGGACTGAGGAACCGGTCGGGGACGGCGCTTTGCCCGCTCTCGCCCGGTCCGGTTTCCCTGGTGAGGTGGACCGCGTCGCCCGTGGTGACGGTGAGCAGGTACTCGGTGCCGCCGATCCGGATGGCGTTCATCTCGCGGCCAGTGTCCACGCTTCTACTATGCACCAGGCAGCGGCCCGGGATGCGGCGCGCGGACCGGCAGGCCCGGGAGAAGCCAGCTGTTCGCGCATGATGGTTAGCGGGAACTTCGGGGACATGGTCAGCGCCCGGGGCCGGGCTCAGGCGCTGGCCTGCCGGAGGCGGGTCCGCGGCGCCGGCCGCCGCCCTGGGCTGGGTGCGGATGACGGCTGAGGTGGTTCCCGCCGGGCGGCCCAGCGGGTTGAGGAACGTCTTGAGCCGGCCGGCGTAGCAGTCGCCCAGCTCGGCGGCCAGGGCCGTGCACGCCGTGGCGGCGGCGCGGTCGGCGGCGTTGGAGGCGTGCCCGCTGACCTGCGGGAGCAGCGCGTTGAGGGCCAGGGCCAGGTCGAGGATGCCCTGGTGCGCGAGGACCATCAGGGTTGGGTCGGCGTCCGGCACGGTGTCAAGGCCGAGCCCGTGCACGCCGTCGGGCAGGGACGGGGCCGCGTCCATCGCGCTGACGACCTGCGCCCAGGCCGGCAACGCGTTCTCGTGCAGGACCGCCATGTCCGGGGACCGGCTGGCCAGGAACTCGCCCAGCGCGAGGGCCAGGCTGAAGCCGTACCAGGCAGCGGCCAGGGCAGCGGTGGTATCGGCGGAATCGGCAGCGGACAGCTCCCGCAGGTGCGCGCCGATCGCGGCCCCCATCTCGGCCGGGGTCCCGGCATCCAGGTAGTCGGGCCGGCCGGCTGCGGCACCGCCGTCGTCCGCTGGCGGCACGGCCGGGGCCTGGT
>JALYVS010000243.1 GCA_030853115.1 Actinomycetota bacterium | reverse complement strand
GGTATCACTCCGGCTATGCGGCGCATCGAGGCTGAACTCGAGCACGGCACTCTCGCCCCGGACACCGAGAAGTTCGCCCTCAAATCCCCTGATCGCTTCAAGGAAAAACTAGCCAAGATGATCACACTCGAGCCTGATGTTACGCCGGGTCATCTAGCCAAGAGAATTCATGATGGAATTCGTTACACATTCCTGTTTGACGAGCGATTTTACTCGGAGGGCGTCAGAGAAGCTGAAGGTAAACTAGCCGACGCTGGTTATAATCTCGTTTGGCGTAAGCCGGGCTGGTCAGGAGAAGAATACAAAGGAATAAATAGCCAATGGCTTGATGGCGGCAGTGGCCAGCTGTTCGAGGTTCAATTCCACACCCAGGCGAGCTGGGATGCTAAGCAGCGGACTCATGACTCGTACGAGAGGATAGAAAACCCTGCTACCCCCCCTGAAGAGCGCGCCCGGCTCCGGGCATATCAGCGCGAAGTGGCGGCATCGGTTCCGGTGCCGCCGGGAGCCCTGGATTTTGCTATTTACCGCAAGAAGGGAGATAGATAGTGGCAGAGAAGATTACTTATTATGCGGTCGTGGGAGCGGGCCGGACTATCGAAAACCCTTCGGGAATCGCCCGGCGCCGGCACGCCGCCACAGGCCCAGTGGACGAGTCCTTGGCCCGCGACTTGTCATGGAGGTGCACTGATGCGATCTACCAGCTGGAGCGCGGCGAAAATCCAGGTCCCGAATTGGTGGAGATCAGCGAGGGTGAGGCCGGCGGGCTGATCGAACGGTTCCGGGAGAGGTGGGAAGGAACGTCGTGACGTTAGCTTGGGACGGCTTGCGGGACCTGGCTGCGTATCAGGTTTCAGAAATCCCGCGGCGGCCGGACACCGGGACAACGGAGGCGCCCCCAGAGCAGCCGAACGATCCCGGCCGGACCCAGCGGGTAGCCGCCTTGGTCGCGGCGTATCACGCCGGGGCGGAACCTGGGTGCGGCAGCACGGGAGCGCTGGCCATCGGCTGGGTCAGGCACCAGGTCGCCGGCCCGGTCCACTTCGTGGTGGGCGGCCCGGGCCTAGTCGGCAGCGGCTCCGGTCAGGCCGGGCAGGAGGTATACCTGACCCTCCCCGGTGGCGCTCGAGCTCATCCGCTGCATCCCGAGTCGCTGGCCAGCCTCCTGACCCGGCTACCGTCCTGGCGCACCATCGGCGGGATCAGTGACGGGCTGCTGCCTGAGGACGAGCGCCGCCCCGCGGACCGGCCGCCACCCACGATGGAAGAGTGCTTGCTGGCGGTGTGGCCGGGGCCGTTCGGCATGCTGATGGTCGCCGAGCCGCTGGGCGCGGCTCGGATCCAGGACCTTGTGACCGAGGTGGCTCACCTGGAGCAACTGGCCACCGGTAATTCTGACCGGTTTCCGGAGCGGGCCCTAGTGGCTCGCCGGCTTCACCTGCGGCACGCGGAGCTGCGGAAAGGCACCTCGACCGGACTGTGGCGGGTCCGGCTGCTGGCGGGCGGCGGCGATCCGGACGCGGCCTCGCGAGTGGCTGGCCTGGTCTGCGCATCGGCCGACCTGGCCGGCCTTCCCTACGCGATAGCCCCGGCCCGCGCGGCCGCGTGCCCGCTGCCAGAACTTCTGGCGGATCCGGGTCCGGCCTCGGCGGGGGGCGACGCGGTCCTAGGCGACCCGTTTCATGCCAGCACCGAACTGGTCGCCGCCCTGTCCAGGCCGCCGGAACGTGAGGTTCCCGGGATCCGGCTGGCACTACGGCCGGATTTCGACGTCACCCAGGAGATGCCGGCCGGGCGTGAGGTGATCATGGTCGGGGAAATCCTGGACTCCGGGCAGCGGCCGGCCGGCCCGCTGGTCCTGCCGCTTGACTCGCTGAACCGGCACGTGTTCGTCTGCGGCGCCACCGGTTCGGGGAAGTCGCAGACGGTGCGGGCCCTGCTCGAGAGCGCCACCCGCGCGGGAATCCCGTGGCTGGTGGTGGAGCCAGCCAAGGCCGAGTACCGGCTGATGGCCGCGCGCCTGGCCAGCGTGGGCGCAGGCCAACCTGGCGCCGGCGCGGCGCACGAGGTGGTGCGGATCCGGCCGGGTGAATCTGACGGGATCGCGGCCGGGCTCAACCCGCTTGAACCGGCGGCGGACTCCGAGGGCCGGCGCTTCCCGCTGCAGACCCACGCGGACCTCGTCAAGGCGCTGTTCATCGCGTCGTTCCGTTCTGAGGAGCCGTTCCCGCAAGTCCTCAGCGCGGCTCTGACCAGGGTTTACGAGGATACCGGCTGGGACCTGGCCCTGGGCGAGACCGTCACGCCCGATCCTAACCCCAGCTACCCCACCCTCACCGACCTGCAGCGCGCCGCGATCAGGATCGTGCAAGAGGTCGGCTACAGCCAGCGGGTCACCGACGACGTGCTGGGTTTCATCAAGGTCCGGCTATCTAGCCTGCGGCTAGGCACGACCGGCCGCTTCCTCGAGGGCGGCCACCAGCTCGACTTCGGCAAGCTGCTGCGGACCAACGCCGTGCTCGAGATCGAGGACGTGGGCGACGACAGCGACAAGGCCTTCTTGATGGGGACCGTGCTGATCAGGCTGGCTGAGCATCTCCGGATGGCGCACCGGTCGAAGCCGCCCGGGGCGGCCGGGCTCCGGCACCTGACCGTCATCGAGGAGGCGCACCGGCTGCTGCGCCGTCCAGACGGCGCCGCGGGCGGCAGCGGGGGAGGCGCGGCGGCGCACGCCGTCGAGATGTTCGCCGGGCTGCTCGCCGAGATCCGCGCCTACGGCGAGGGGCTCATCATCGCCGAGCAGATCCCGGACCGCCTCGTCCCGGACGTCATCAAGAACACGGCGGTGAAGATAACCCATCGGCTCCCGGCGGCCGACGACCGCGACGCCGTGGGCGCCACGATGAACATGACCAGCGCCCAGAACCGGTTCCTGGTCACGCTCAAGCCGGGTGAGGCCGCGGTATTCACCGACGGCATGGACTATCCGTTGCTGACCAGGATGCCCGACGGCACCGGCCGGGAGGCAGCCGAGGCGCCCACTGCGACGCCGGCCGGCGTGGTCCGGCCGCGCAGCATTACCTGCGGCGCCGACTGTGTCGGGCGGCCTTGCACGCTGCGGGACATGCGGATCGCTCAGCGTGCCCTGGCGGAGTATCCGGCGATCAGGTTGTGGGCCGAGTTGTCAGTGCTCGCGCACCTGACCGGCTGGCCGATGCCGGTGCCGCGGACCGCGCTGCTCTCGCTGCTGCAGCTGATGCCGTCCCGGCTGCGCGGCTGCGCGATCTCCCACGGCGTCGACGCGGCCGTGGCCGTGCGGGTCCCGGTCATCGTCGGCCGGGTCAGCCCGGTAGGTCTCGCCTCCCACGTCAGCACCGCGATCAGGGCCAGGCTGTCGCGGGGAAGCTGGCTGTGCCAGCGGGAAGAGCCTCGCTGGCTCGCCCCCGCCTACCAGTGGACCCTCGTCCTGGACGCGCTCAAGTCCGCGGACCGCAAGAGCCCCGGCGCCGCGCCGCACCCGCGCAGCCCGGAGTGGGAACGGACCTACGGGCAGGCCATCACCGGCGACACCCTGGCTCGCCAGGTCGGAACCGTGCAGCGATGGTACGACGGGGCGCAACGCGATGGCTGGGAAATGCGGGCGGTAGCGTTCGGCGTCGATCACCCGTCTCCCATCGAAAAGGCGGCCGGGGCCAGCGCGGAGGACGACGACTTCGAGGAGCGGCTGGCCGGATACCTGGACCAGTTCATCGACTGCCGCTGGCCCCGGCTGTACCTGGCCCCCGATCCGCTCGGGGATCCGCCCGAGCAGAGGTGAATCGAGCATGGCGGATGTGCCGTCCCGGTACGCCGCCGGCCGAGGCTACCTGCGCGCACACCAGGTTGTCCACAGTGGAATCCACAGAACTGCGCATTGACATGCCAACGGCGCTATGTGTCCTGGCTAGTGCGTGAAGAGTTATCCACAATGCGTGGTTGTGGAGAAACGTGCTGTCGAGTAGTGCTCGAGCAAGCTGGACGCGAAGACGCCCACGGCTGCGGCCGTGCCATCGCTGCTGGCGATCAGCACGGCAGGCGATGCCGTGGGCGTCTGCGTGTCCCTATGTACCCGGGCCGCCGCCGGCCCGGGCGCCTAATTACCTGGCGTGGTTACTCGTCCGTTCGCCTCTGCGCCCAGGGCGGCGTCAGTGACGGGCTCGTCCGGAGTCCGTTCGACCTCGGAGGATGCCGTGGCGTCTTTGGCCTCCGCGGTGGCACTGGCGTAACGGCGGCGCATGGTGACGGCCACGGTGGCTCCGGACGCGGCGGCTACCGCGCCGATGCCGAGCAGCCAGCGCCAGTTCAGCAGCCTGCGAACGCCGGTCTTACCCGACGCCGCTGGCCTGACCTGTCGCGCGGTAGAGAGCAGGGCGGACGACACCTTGGGCGCGACCGTCGTCGTCACGGCCTCCGCGGCATCCTCCAGCCGGGGCGCGGCCCATTCCCGGGCCCCTTGAACAGCGTCTTCGAGGCGGGGCGTGGCCCAGTCCCGCGCGGTCTGGACGCCCTGCAGGACGCCCTGCACGGCCGTCGTTCCCGCCGCCGTGACCACATCCGTGGCGTCGTCAAGCCGCGGCGCGGCCCATTCCCGCGCACCCTGAACACTCTGCCGGGCTCCCTGAGCCGCTGTCGCCGCTCCCTGAGCCGCAGTTGCGCCCGCGCGCTTTCCGAGCGGGACGGCTTGCGCGGCAGCGCTCTTCGCGCGTTCGCTGATCACGGCCGTTCCGCCGGTGATGCGTTTGGTCTTCATAAGGGACACAGTAAACCTCCTGAGCGTGATCCCGTTCTCACAAGCTTCCCGGGCCTGCCGGGTTCAATCATCGCGTGCTGCCGGTACGGTGAAGACTGGACGAAATTAACAGCGACGAAATGTCCGGCCAGTTAGATGGTAGGACGAGGAGTCAAAAGTATGACAGAGACGCTGACCGCGACGCTGCACACCAACCAGGGGCCGATTGTTATCCGGCTTTTCCCCGATCACGCACCCAAGACTGTGCGTAACTTCGTGGAACTGGCTGAGGGCGGCAAGCAGTGGACCGACCCGAGCACCGGGCGGGCGACCACCGGCAAGCTATACGACGGGACCGTGTTTCACCGGGTCATCCCCGACTTCATGATCCAGGGCGGGGATCCGCTCGGTTCGGGCCGCGGCGGCCCCGGCTACAAGTTCGCCGACGAGATCCACCCGGACCTCGGGTTCAGCCGGCCGTACCTGCTGGCGATGGCGAACTCCGGACCAGGTACCAACGGCTCGCAGTTCTTCATCACGGTCGCGGCCACGCCCTGGCTCAACGGCAAGCACACCATCTTCGGTGAGGTCACCGAAGGTGCCGACGTGGTCGACCGGATCAGCCGTCTGAAAACTGGCAGCCAGGACCGGCCGGCCGAAGACGTGATCATCGAGTCGGTTACGGTGGAACGCGGCCCGGCCAGCTGAGCAGCCAGGCCCTAGAGCGGCACTGCAACTGATTGGACCAAGCCGTGAGCACCCCCAGCGACTCCGGACCGGGCGAACCGGTTCAGCCGGACGGAGTCGTGCCAGGGAGCCCTGAGGTTCCCGCCTGTTACCGCCATCCGAACCGGGAAACTTACGTTTCCTGCGTTCGGTGCGGACGCCACGCGTGCCCCGACTGCATGCGCTCAGCCTCGGTAGGTCAGCAGTGCGTGGACTGCGTGGGCCAAGGCGCCCGCGCTACCCGTCAGGCCACGACCGCTTTCGGCGGGCGTCCGGCCGCGAGCGCCGTGGTCACCTGGACGCTGGTCGCGGTCAACGTCGCGATTTTCCTGGTGACGTTCGTCCGCCCGAGCATCGTCAACAACCTGGAGATGCTCGGGTCCGCCTCCTACACGTACGGCGGGGCCGCGCATGGTGTCGCAGCGGGCGAGTGGTACCGGCTGATCACCTCGGCGTTCCTGGCCCCGGCATCCGGCCTGGGCGGTCTCGGGTTGATGGACATCTTGTTCAACATGTGGGCGCTGGTCTTCGTGGGACCATCGCTCGAGGGCCTGCTCGGCCGGGCTCGCTTCCTCGCCGTCTACCTGCTCAGTGCCGTCGGCGGCGGGGTGATGTATTACTTCCTCGCGCCGGCGAACGCCCCGGCGGTCGGCGCTTCCGGTGCCATCTTCGGGTTGTTCGGGGCATGGTTCGTCGTGTCGAAGCGACTGCGCCTGGACACCCGCGGGATCGTCATGCTGATCGCCATCAACCTGGCCCTCAGCTTCTTCTTCCACAACGTCATCGCCTGGCAGGACCACATCGGCGGGCTGCTTACCGGGGCGCTGCTCACGGCCGCCTACGCGTTCGCGCCCCGGAAGAACCGCACCGTCATCCAGGTGCTCGCCACCGTGGCTACCGTGGCCTTGATCGTCGTCGCCGTGATGATCAGGAACGGCCAGCTGCACAGCGGGCTCTAGTACTGGTTTCCAAGACCGGTTTCCGGTGCGTACCCGCAGCCGCGGAAGGTTAACGCCACCTGGTGGACAAGGTGACGCCAGCGATGATGAACGCGAAACCGACCACCAGGTTCCAGGAGCCCAGCGCGGTCATCCCGGGCACCGAGCCCTGCGACACGTAGTACGTCACGATCCAGGCGAGGCCGACGATCAGGCAGGCCACGATGGTCGGGCCGACCCAGGCCGCACTGACCTTGCGCCGCGTGACTTTCGGCGGCGGAGGCGTGTAGACGGTCTTTTTCCGGACCCGTGACTTGGGCACGATGGCCTCCTGGGCAGCAAACCCTGTAGAGCAAACCTGCGACAACCCGGTGCGGACCTAAGCGTAGCCGTTCCCCGCGGTAGTCGACCCGGCCAGGCGGGAAATCACCGGTCGGCTGGCACCCGCTCAGAACCCCCCGCCCCCGCTGCCGCCGCTGCCGGTCGGACTGGGCGTGGGTGACGCGGACGGCGTGGGCGCGATCTGCACGTAGATGGTGACCTTGGACCCCTTGGCCAAGGTGGTGCTGGCGGCGGGCTGCTGCGCGAAGACCGTGCCCGCCGCGAACTGCGCCGGACCCGACCCAGGCTGGACCACGACCTGGAATCCGGACCCGCTCAGTTGGCTGCTCGCCGTCGCCTGGGAATCACCGACGACCGGAGGCACCATGACCGCTCCGCCGGAAACGGTGATGGTGACGGTGGAGCCCGGCAGAGCCGTACCCGTGCTCGGACTCTGGCTGAGAACCTGGCCCGCCGTCTGAGTCGAGGTGGGATCCGGAGTGACGCTGACCTTGAAGCCCGCGTTCTGCAGGGTGGTCTCGGCGCTGGTTTCCGGCTGGCCGACCACGTTGGGCACCGTGACCGGAGCCGCGCCGCTGGAGACGAACAGCGTCACGACGGTGTTAGCCGCGACGTTGTTACCGTTCGGCGGATTGGAGTCGATGACGCGGCCTTTGGGGATGGTGGCCGAGGCTTTGCCGACCACGGTGGAGCGAAGATGCGCCCTGCTGATCTGCCCCTGTGCTTGCGTTACCGGCTCACCGTTCACCAGCGGCACGGCGTACGTCTGGCCGGTGCCCGCCAGCAGGTAGTAGGCAACGCCGGCGATCACCCCGAGCACGATCACCAGGCCGAGGACCCACGGGATCCAGCGGCGGCTGCCGCCTCCTCCGCCGCGCTCACCGCGGCCGTATGTGCCGTCGCCGTAGTCGTAGTCGGTGACCGCGGGGATCTGCGCGGTCCCCGCCATCATCGCGCTGTTGCCCATCCGCTGGGTCCGCGGGTAGTTGTCGAACCTAGTCGGCGGCGCCGCCGACACCGGCATGCCGGAGGCGGCGCGCTGCAGATCGGCGCGCATGTCAGCGGCGGTCTGGTACCTGTCATCGGGCGACTTGGCCATCGCCTTCAGCACGATCGCGTCGGCCCAGGCCGGCACGTCGGGGTCGACCCGGGACGGCGGCACCGGGTTCTCCCGGACATGCTGGTAGGCGATCGCGACCGGTGAGTCGCCGGTGAACGGGGGCCTGCCGGTCAGCAGTTCGTACAGCAGGCAGCCGGCCGAGTACAGATCACTGCGCGCGTCGACCCGCTCGCCCCTGGCCTGCTCGGGCGACAGGTACTGCGCGGTGCCGATCACCTGGGCGGTCTGAGTCATGGTGGACTGGGCGTCACTCATCGCCCGGGCGATGCCGAAGTCCATCACCTTGATGTCGCCGTTACGGGTCACCATCACGTTGCCGGGCTTGATGTCCCGGTGCACGATGCCGGCCTGATGGCTGTAGTCCAGCGCGCGCAGCACGCCGTCGATGATCTCAAGCGTGCGCTCGGGCAGCAACCGGTGGCCTTCTTGCAGCAGGTCCCGCACCGTGCGGCCGTCCACGTACTCCATCACGATGTACGGCACCGGCACGCCGGTGGCCATGTCCTCGCCGGTGTCGTATACCGCGACGATGGACGGGTGGTTCAGCGAGGCCGCCGACTGGGCCTCCCGGCGGAACCGGGCCTGGAAGATCGGGTCCCTGGCCAGGTCGGTGCGGAGCGTCTTGATCGCCACGATCCGGTCCAGCCGGATATCGCGGGCCCGGTAGACCTCGGCCATGCCGCCGCGGCCCACCACGCCGTCGAGCTCGTAGCGGCCGCCGAGTAGACGGGGCTGTGTCATATCACGCACTGTGCCAAACCACCCTGTGCTATTTCTAGATCTCTATGGCGTCGGCGAAGATGTCGCCGTCGGTGAGGTGCTTGCTGTCGGTGAACTCGTAACGGTCGGCGAGGTGCTCGCCGAGGGGGACGCGCTCGGTGTCGGCGACGCCTTCTTGGACGGTGCTGGTGTCGGGGACTGTACCGGCTGCGGGCTGACATCGGGACTGCGTGCCAGCGTCGGGCGCACTATGACCACAGTAGGACGCGGCGTCGGCCGGGGATGCTGGCTGGCGCTATGCGAGGGTATGCCGCTCGGCGAGTTAACGTGCCGTGCCGTATTGTTGCTGGCTTGCCCGCCGGCCTGGCCCGCGATGTGACCGGTGAGATACAGGCCGACCGCGACGGCTGCCGCGCACAGAGCCGCCGTCGCGCCTGCCGCCATCAGCCGGCGGCGGCGGGCGGCGGGTGAGCGC
>JALYVS010000242.1 GCA_030853115.1 Actinomycetota bacterium | reverse complement strand
CCGTGGAGTTCGCCGAGCCGGAGGAGACCGCGCAGTGGGCGCGGCGGCGCGTCGCGGCAGGCGAACGCATCGTTGCGGTGATCGCCCAGCTGGAAATGGCCCAGGTTGCGGCGGCCGAGACGGCGGCCGCCATCGGCGCGCCGGGCAACCCCCCTGAGGTGATCCGCCGGATCCGCGCCAAGGACGCGTGCCGGGCGGCGTTGGCTGCGACGGGATTCGCCCAGCCCGCCGTCCGGCTGTGCGCGAGCGCCGCCGACGCGGAGGCCTTTCTGCGGGAAACGCCAGGACCGTGGATCCTCAAGCCACGCGACGCCATGGGCAGCACCGGGGTAAGCCAGGTCTCCTCGGCCGCCGACCTGCCCGTGGCCCTGGCCCTGCTGCCCGACCCGGGAAGGTTCCTGGTCGAGGAGTTCGTGTCCGGGCCGGAGTTCAGTGTCGAGGGGATCTTCCAAAGTGGCCGCCCCAGGATCCTGTCCGTAACCGCGAAGGAGACAGTCCCGCCGCCGTTCTTCGTCGAGACCGCGCACACCCTGCCCGCGGACCTGCCCGAGTCCCGGCGCCGGGAAATCGAGGATACGGTGTCCGCCGCGCTTCTCGCTCTGGGGCTGCGCATCGGGGCCTTCCACGTCGAGATCTGGCTCACGCCGGCCGGCGTGGTGCTCGGCGAGGTGCACAGCCGCTTCGGCGGTGACTGGATCCACAAGATGCTCGAGTACGCCATCCCTGGCATCGAGCTCTTCGGCCTGATCATCGACGACATGCTCGGCCTGCCGCGCGCACCCGGACCGCTCGAGCCCAGCCGCGGCGCGGCGGTGCGCTACCTGACCCCGCCGCCGGGCACGGTCGTAGCGGTCGAGGGCTGGGACGAGGTCCGCGCCCACCCGGCAGTGCTGCACGCGGAACTCTCGGCCGGGCCCGGCGCCGACATCCCCCCGCTGCACAGCTCCGGCGACCGGATCGGGCTGATCATCGTCGGCGCGGAGACCTCGACGCGGGCGCGCGAACTCGCCGAGGAACTGGCCTCATCGGTCCGGTTCATCACCGCGGCCGATGGCGACCTGCCCAAAGGTCCGGCAGGCCAGTGATCCTTGCCGTCGGCGTGCGCCGATCGACCGCACGGGTACTCCCGAATCCGGGTGCGCAGGAGCCTGACGAGTCCGGGCGGGTGGGGACGGTGCGGGTCTCGTTGGGGGAGCGGCGCTTTAGGCCGCGTCCCTGTCAGCGATGCCGCCCGCGCTGGGGGCGTCGGCGGGATGTTGCTGAGGCGTTCACCAGCAGGCTGACGGTTTGTGTCCGGTAATGTCGGGCGGGTGGAGACCGTCATCGTCGGGGCACGCGGCAGCCGGCTCGCGCAGGCCATGGTGCAGGAGCTGATCACCCACCTGAGCGGGTGCCCGGTGGTGTGGTTCAAGGCCAGGTCGGTGATGACCGACGGGGACAAGGACCGCAAGACGCCGCTGCGGGAGCTCGGCGGGGCGGGTGGCGTGTTCACCACCCAGCTGGAGCAGGAACTGCTCGACGGGAAGGTCGACATCGCCGTCCACTCACTGAAGGACCTGCCGACCACGCCGCCTGACGGGCTGGTCCTGGCCGTGACTCCCCCGCGCGCCAGCCCGCTGGACGCGCTGTGCGGGTCGGCCCTGGCGGCACTGCGTCCCGGAGCGCGGGTCGGCACCGGGTCGGCGCGGCGGATCGCGCAGCTGAAGGCGCTGCGGCCCGACGTCCAGGTCGTGCCGGTCCGCGGCAATGTCCCGCCCCGGCTCGCGAAGCTCAAGTCCGGGCTGGACGCCGTCATCCTGGCAGCCTCCGGGCTGCGCCGGCTCGGCCTGGACGACGCCATCACTGAGTTGCTCGATCCGGCCCTGTTCCCGCCATCGCCCGGCCAGGGGGCCCTCGCGGTCCAGGTCCGCGCGGCCGACCGGGAGCTGCTGGAGATGCTCAGCGCGTTCGGCGACCCCGACGCGGACGCAGCTGTCCGCGCGGAACGGGCGCTGCTGGGCGAGTTGCACGGCGACTGCTCGGTCCCGGTCGGCGCCTACGCGACCCGGGCCGGCGGCGTGCTGACGCTCTCCGCCCAGGTGACCTCCCTGGACGGGCAGCGGCAGGTCACCGGGACGATCGTCGGCGCCAGCCCGGAGAGGGCCGGAACGGAACTCGCGGCGGTCCTGAGGGAGCGCGGCGCGGACGCGATCCTGGACCGGATCCGCGACCCGGCCAGGCGCTAGCTCAGCGCCTCGCAAGGCTGGTACAGGCAAAATGCGCTGGCTCGCGGCTGCCCGCCGGAACACGATGAACATTTAGGCGCGCAGCCGACGGCCCGGCCGTCGGCCGTCGCCAATTCCGCGTGGTTCCCCGCCAGCGGACACGACAAGCGGAACCGCCCACGAGCTCTTAAGGCGTATCAGGATGTCGCTACCATCAGTTCCCGCGCCTGTCAGCCGGCCGCCAGGCCGAGACAATGCGGCTGCATTGTCCGCTAGTTCGTTCCGGCAGATGTTTCCCGCCCTCGCGCGGCAGGTGTGGCTGGATACCCCGTCGAGCCCGCCGGGCGCGGCGCCGGTCACGTCCGCCCTGACGTCGGCCATCGCCGGCTGGCAGGAGGGGTCGCTCGACGCCGCGGACTGGGCGGCGGCCGGGCCGCGGGCACGGTCCAGCTTCGCTCGTTACCTCGGGGTGCCGCAATCGCAGGTTGCCCTGATGGGCTCAGTCGCCGAGGCGGCCGCTACGGTCGCCGCCTCCCTGCCCGGCCCGGGCGGTGCCATCGTGGTAGGCGACGGTGAGTTCCGCAGCAACCTGTTCCCCTGGCTGGCGCTGGAGGCCAGGGATTACCAGGTCATCCGGGTTCCCGCCGTGGGCACGAGCCGGACGGAGTCGCTGCTGGCCGCCATCGACGAGCAGACCGCGCTTATCGCGGTGAGCCACGTGCTCTCGACCGACGGCGACCGGGTCGACCTGGTCCGGCTGCGGGCCGCCGCCGACGCCGTCGGCGCGCGGATATTCGCCGACGTCACCCAGTCGCTCGGCGTGCTCGGCCTGGACCTGGCCGCCTCCCGGCCGGACTACCTCGCCGTTCACGGCTATAAGTGGATGCTATGCCCGCGCGGCGCCGCCTGGCTGGCGACCCCGCACTATACGGAGCTCCAGCCGCTGATGCCAAGCTGGAAGTCCGCCGACGACCACGGCTACTTCGGCGGGACGCTGCAGCTGGCCCCCGGGGCGGCGCGCTGTGACGCGTCGCCCGCCTGGCCGTCGTGGATCGGCGCCGAGGCGGCCATCGCGCTGCTGTCAGACCTCCCGGCATCAGCGGCCGAGCAGCACTGCCTAGCCCTGGCGGCCGCCTTCCTCGACGCAGCTCCAGCGTCGGGTGCCGAGCCGGTGAGCACCGGGCAGCCCAGCCACATCGCCGTCGTGCGGGTCACCGACCCCGACGCCGTGCGCACCCGGCTGCGGGCACGCGGAGTCCGGGCCAGGATGCTTGGCGACCGGCTCCGGGTCGGCTTCCACTACTTCAACAACCAGGAGGACGTGACGGCCGCCCTCGGCGCGCTGCGCGGCTGAGCCGAAGGCACCTCCGGACTACCGAGCTGAGCCGCGGCCGGCTGGGCCTGCGCGAGACGACGAGCGAAGGGCAGCCGGCACCCGCCGGTAACCCACTTCTGGCCGAACGGGCCGGAATGGCGGTAAACAGGTTCACTTACATCCCGAGGCCGTGCCGGACGGGGGGTTACGGCATCACCGCGAAGGCGGTCGACCGCAGGCTAAGTGGTCTCGCCCGTAAGTTCGTCGGGGGTCAGGCGCCGCTGAGCTGCTGAGCAGCTCCTCGAAGTACCGGCACACGGCGCCTTCCTCCTGCAGCCAGTGGCCGGTCGGGTCCAGTTCGGCGTTGGCCATGCGCAGCTGTGCGAGCGCTGGAACTTTCTTCGCCCTAGTCCCCGCTGACGGAGATCGAAGCCGTCGCGGCCACACCGCGGGACTCCTGTCACATCGGCTCGTCGTCTGGGGTCATGCATATGACTGCCATCCACACAAGGAGGAACGATGGCCGTAACTGTGGAAAGCATCGAGATTTCGCGACGACCCGAAGACGTCTTCACGTACGCGCTCGAACCGTTGTACTACTGCGAGTGGGACGACTCAGTCGTCTCGGCGCACCGCGAGGACCCATCCCCACTCGCCGTGGGGTCGAAGACCACGGTGCTGCATCGGATGGGTCCCTGGAAGGTGCCGACGACCGAAGAGGTCATCGAGTTCAACCCCCCGCTGCAGTTCACCAATCGGGGTGTCAGCGGGCTTCTGGCCGGCGTCGCGAGATGCACAGTCGAGCCGCTAAACGGCGGCCGGCGGTCGCGCCTGACGATCTCGCTCGAGATCGAGGCCCGCGGCCCGGGCAAGCTGCTTCTCCCCTTTGCCCGGGCCCGCGCACGGAGGGCTCTCCCGAAACAACTCAAGAAATTGAAGGAGATCCTCGACGGGGGCGGCGTGATCGCTGATGGCCGGCCGGAGCCGAGCGCTCGTGCGTGATCCGCAAGCCGATTCCGGCTCTCGGAACAAGGAAGCCCGGAACGCGCGATGTCCTTAGCTTGACTCTGTCGGGCACCTTGGCGTTTGGCTGACGTGTCAGGGCGGTTGGCCAGTCTTTGCGGGGATATGCGAGTCCCGTGAGATCCCTGAGGAGCCTGAGATGCCGGTTCGTCCCCGCCTGGGGGTGGAGGTCGCGGAGCGGCGTTCGCTGCTTTCCTCGGCGACGTGAAGACCGGCCGTTACGACGTCTGAGCGGGTCCTCGACGCAGCTTTCGCGGCCAGGCCCGACCGGTTCCGCGGACGCCGCCCGCTGGCCCCGGACCTGCCCTCCAAGGTCTGGATCAACCAGCCCCGGCCAACCATCCAGTCAGGAGACCGCCAGGATAAATTAAGCCGCTTAATGTCTCATCGGGTTTGACAGGCAGCGGGCCGCCGATGAGCCCAGGTGACGGTAACAACCTCCTCGGCCTTGTGCAGTTCCGGGCACGCGCACGGGTTGTCAGCATGTATGTAAGCACGTGCCAGAGAGGGACTTGAACCCCCATGACTGTGACCTGCGGCATTGCTCGCCTGCCCCATACAGCAAGCAGATAACCACAGGTCAGAGAGTTGTACGTGCGTCCGAGGGGGACTCGGTCCCATGCTCGGGTGGTACATCACCGAAACAGTGATCTATCACCTATTTCAGGTAGCACGCCGCGGGTGGCCCGCCGGCATTCCGCGGTTCACGGGAAGCCGCGGCTTAAGGCGGCCCGGCCAAGCCCGGCGGAGGCGTGCCGGACCGGCGGGCATGAGGACAGCAGGCTCGAGGGCGTCCGGTCTTGACGACGGCCAGGTCCTGGGGAAGGCCGCGGGTACCTGCGCCGTGCGCTCCGGGTCATTCAGGCTTGCGCCATTGACATCCGGAGCCGCTCGCCGGCGTAGAGCCAGTCGACGTGGCGGTAGTCGTCGCCAGCCCGCAGCCGGAAAGCCTCGTCGCGCAGTGCCATGGCGAGCCCCTCGACATGCCAGATGTCACCCCACGCGCGGGCTGTGCGCTGGACTCGGCCGGCCTGCTCGAGGCGGGCGGCCTGATATTCGGCGAAGGCACGGTTCACGTCCCCGGCGGCCGGATGCGGTGTGCCGGCCGTCTTGGCCAGTGCGTCGGCGAGTGCGGCGGCATCTTCCAGCGCCTGGCAGGCGCCTTGAGCCAAGTACTGCAGCATGGGGTGGGCGGCGTCGCCGACAAGGACGACCCGGCCGCTGGACCAGGTCCCGGCCGGCAACCGGTCGTACAGCGGCCAGCGGCGATCACGGCGCAGCGCCGTGAGTGCTTCGCGGACCGGCGCGGAACAGGCCGAGAAACGGGCGTCCAGCTCCGCGGGGGTGCCCCAATCCTGCGCACCGGCCGCGAATGCGTCGCTGCGGAAGACGGCGACCTGGTTGTAGAGCGTCGCGCTGCGCACGGGGTACTGCACCAGGTGCAGGCCGGGACCGAACCACACGACGACGTCCTCCAGCGGCGGCCGGCGGTGCACGGTGTCGAGGGGGACCGCGCCGCGGTAGGCGACGTAGCCGGAACAGATCGGTTCGTCCTGCACCACCATCGACCGGATGGACGAGTTCAGCCCGTCGGCACCGACGAGCACCGCGGCCTGGTAAGTGGTCCTGTCGTCGCAGACGACCTCGACGGCGTCGCCATGATCTGCGGCCCGCACGACCCGCTTCGAGGTCTCCAGCGTGACCCGGCTCTCGGCCCGGCAACGGGCGACCAGGACGTCGAGCAGGTCGCTGCGGTGCAGCACAATATAGGGTCCGCCGTAGCGTTCGGCCGCGGCGGTGAGGTCCAGTGAAGTCAGTTCCTCCCCGCTGAGGGCGTTGCGGGCGACGATCCGGCGCGGCAGGACGGCGGTGGCCAGCACGTCGTCGAGCAAGTCGAACCTGCTCAGCAGCCGGGTGGCGTTGGGGGCGAGCTGGAGGCCCGCGCCGATCTCGGCGAATTCGGCCGCCCGTTCCAGCACGCGGACCTGAAGCCCCGAGCGCGCAAGTGTGTAGGCGGTGGCCAGACCTCCGATGCCGCCGCCTACCACGATTACCTGGTCCACTGCCGCGACGGGGTATGCCATGTCTTAAAGGTACGGAGCTGCTTATCGACAACGCAATGAATGCAGGTCCGTATTCCGTTAGGCAGAACTTTCGAGAGGGTCTTCGACGGGCGATGAGCTGGACGCTAGCGCGACAATTCCGCTAGCTAGAACCCTGTCTCGTCATCTGTTCTCTCCGGCCGGAACGCCGCTAGCGTGGTGAAAGCATTCGCATGCTGTCCCGCGCTGCACGCGGCCGCAGAGGAGACCGACCATGACCCTGCTGGGAAATAAGCCCGTACCTCCCGAACCCGATAGTCCCGAGCACCGCGGGGAGCTGACCGAGCTCTACCGCGACTTCGCCGCGGCCGGCATGACCCCGCTGTGGCTCACCCGTGAGGGACTGATGCCCTCAGCCCCGCAGCCTAGGGCGGTCCCGCACGTGTGGCGATGGGCTGAGCTGCACCCGCTGGCGGCGCGCAGCGCCGACCTGGTGCCAGTCGGCCGGGGCGGGGAGCGACGGGCGATCGGCCTCGGCAACCCCGGACTGCCCGGAGACCCGTTCATCACCCCCACGCTGTGGGCGGCCATCCAGTATCTCGCTCCGTGGGAGAATGCCCCGGAGCACCGCCACTCCCAGTCGGCCTTCCGATTCGTGCTCGAGGGACACGGCGTTTGGACGGTCGTCGACGGCGATCCAGTCGCCATGCGCCGCGGGGACCTGCTGCTGACGCCGGGCTGGCGCTTCCACGGCCACCAGAACATATCCGACGCCCCGATGGCCTGGCTGGACGGCCTGGACATCCCCTTCGTCGCCCAAACCGACCAGGGCTTCTTCGAGTTCGGCCCCGACGAGGTGCGTAATAAGCGGACCCCGGAACGGTCGAATTCGGAGCGGCTGTGGGGCGGTCCCGGGCTGACCCCAGTGGCCGCCGCCGGGGCTCCGCTGTCGTCGTCGCCGTTGATGGCTTACCGCTGGGCGCATACCGACGCGGCGCTTGCCGCCCAGCTGGAGCTGGCGGCTGAGGGTGTCGACGGTGCCGTGGTCGAGCCCGGGCACGCCGCGATCCGGTTCACTAACCCGACCACTGGCGGTGACGCGCTGACGACGATGCGAACCGAGATGCACCGGCTCGCGCCGGACGTCATGACGCTGCGCACTCGCACCTCAGCGTCCTCGGTGTGGCAGGTCTTCTCTGGGGGCGGCACCGTGACGCTGGGCGGCGAGCCGCTCCTGGTCGCCCATGGTGACGTGATCGCCGTTCCCGCGTGGACCGAGTTCGGCCTGGCTACGGCGGCCGAAGGGCTGGACCTGTTCACCTACTCCGACGCGCCGATCTTCGAGAAGCTCTCCCTGCTGCGCACCGAGGTGGTCACGTGAGGCTGGCGACCATCCGGACCGCCTACGGCACCCGGGCGGTCCGGGTCGATGCTGACCGCGTGGTCGAGACCGGCCACCCAGAACTCGGTGCCCTCCTGGCAATGCCAGACTGGCGGGCGGTCGCCCAGGCCGCTAACGGACCAGCGCACGACCGGGACGACCTGCACTACGCACCCGTAGTGCCCCGTCCTGGCAAGATCATCTGCGTTGGAGTCAACTACACCGCGCACATCCGCGAGATGGGCCGGGAGCGCCCACGCTACCCGACGCTGTTCGCCAAGTACGCCGAGGCGCTGATCGGGGCGTACGACGACATCGTGCTGCCGGCCGCGTCCGAGGCGGTCGACTGGGAGGCCGAGCTGGCGCTGGTGGTCGGTAAACCGGTGCGGCACGCCGACGAGCAGGCCGCCGAGGCGGCCATCGCCGGCTATACCGTCTTGAACGACGTCACGGCTCGCGACTGGCAGAACCGGACCGTGCAGTGGCTGCAGGGCAAGACGTTCGAGGCCACCACCCCGTTCGGTCCCGAGCTGGTCACCGCCGACGGGGCAGGTACCGGACTTGCGCTGTCCTGCACCGTCGATGGCGCCACGATGCAGACGGCGAACACCGCCGACTTGGTGTTCGGGCCGGCCGCCACCGTCGCCCACATCTCGGCGATCCCTGACGCTGCAACCTGGTGATGTCGTTGCCCTGGGAACACCCGGAGGAGTGGGCCACGCCCGCACGCCACCGCGTTACCTGCAGTCAGGCCAGGTGGTGACCACCTCGATCGCGGGGCTGGGAACGTGCACCAACGTGTGCGTGGCCGAGAAGCGGCCGTGACCGCTCCCGCCGAGATGCTCTCCTGGTGGGAACTAGGGGAAAGGCGGCTATCCGCCGCGCGGTCACCCTCGTGCTGATGGCCGCCGCCGCCATGGCCGCCTTCCTCAGCGGCCAGGCCATCCTGTCAGGCAAGCACCTGCAAACCTCACTGTCTGATCCCGGCGTGCTCCGCGCCGTGCTCGTCGCCGCCCTCTACCTGACCGTGGTGGCGCTGCTCGGCCTTGGCCTCGGCGCGCTGCTACGCCACACCGCCGCGGCCATCGGGATCGCCGCAGGCCTCCTCCTCGTCCTGCCCATTCTCAGCGGCCTG
>JALYVS010000690.1 GCA_030853115.1 Actinomycetota bacterium | reverse complement strand
GCCGAAGGCACGCCCGTGTCCGCGCTCCGTGACGACGAGTTTCTCCTCGCGGTCAAGCACCCGCCACGGCTGGTCTGGCCCGCGCAGCTGGTGCGGGCGCGGGTCCCGCCGTTCAGCCGCGAGCGCGGTGCGGCCAGGGTCCCGCGGCCCGCGCTGGCCGGCGCTCAGGACGGGGAGGGATCGTGACGTCTTCCCGGGCCGACCGGCTGTACCTGGGCTGGCAGTACGCCACGCCGTGGGCGGCCCCCGGGCCGCCGCCGCGGCGGCCTACCCCGCCCGAGCAAGAGCGGCTCAACCCGGACTGGGCGATGGCCCAGCGGCGGGAGGAGAGCCTGCTGCACCGGCCGCTGAAGGCCGCCGTCGCCGCCGCGGTGATCGTCACCGTGGCCGTCATCGCCCTGGCAGCCGCGGGTGTGACCGGCGTCCTGGTCGCTGGTTTCGTGGTGATCTGCTGCGCCCTAGTCGCGGCCGTGAGCGGCTATGCGATCTGGCAGGGGGAACGGGCGCTGCGCTCCAGGCTGGCCGATGAACGGACCCGGGTCGGCCGGATACGCGCGGCCCAGGAGAGTCAGCTCTTCGCCTGGCAGGCCGAGCACGCCGCCCGGGTCCGGCAGTGGCAAGCGCTCCGGGTCGCCTATGAGCACCAGAAACGGTGGTACGCGGTCTGCGCGCCGAGCGGCGTGCACCGGGTCGACGTCGCCGGAGGCACGCTGTCCGGCTGGTCGGCGATGCTCGCGACCGCGGGCGCCCACCGGCTGGCGGCGGGCGGCGAGGTCACCGTGCTCGACCTGACCGAGGGCTCGGTGGCGCTGGACCTGATCGGTTTCGCCCGGTCCTGCGGCATTGACCCGCTGGTCTGGGTGCTGCCCGCGGACCTGCCCAGGCTCGACCTCGGCACCGGACTCGGTCCGTCCGCGCTGGCGGATGTGCTCGCCCTGGTGGTCAGCGCGAGCGATGAGGAGCGCTCGGCCCGTGACCTTTCGCTGGACCATGCCATCCTCGAGCGGGTCATCGACGTGCTCGGGGCCCAGCCGACCGTCGCCGGTGTCGCGGCGGCGCTGCGGGCGCTAGCGCAGGTCGGCGACCCGCGCGACGACGTGGCTGCCGGCCTGATCACCGCGGGCGAGGTGGACCGGCTCACCGCGATGTTCGGCCGCGGCGCCACCGACCGGGTGGTCCTGGAGCGGGCCTGGGTGCTGGAGTCCCAGCTGCGCAAGCTCGCCCGCGTCGGCACCGCGCAGGTGCCGCTGCCCGGCAGCCCGCTGCGAGTGGTCGCCCTGAGCCAGCAGGCCGGGGCGGTGGAGGCCAAGGTGTTCGGGACTTACCTGGCCGTCGCGCTGACGCACGCGCTGCGCGGCACCCCGCGCGGACGGCCCTGGCAGCACACGCTGTTCGTGCTGGGCTCGGACCGGCTGCGCGGCGATACGCTCGACCAGCTCAGCGACGTATGCGAGACCACCGGGACCGGGCTTGTCCTGACCTACCGCAGCCTGGCCCCGCACGTCAGGCCCCGGCTCGGGCGCGGGAATGCCGTCGTCGCCTTCATGCGGCTGGGCAACGCCGAGGACGCCAAGGCCGCGAGCGAGCAACTCGGCACCGAACACCGTTTCGTGCTGTCCCAGCTGACCGAGACCATCGGCCTTTCCGTCACCGACACCACCGGCAGCGCTTACACCAGCACCACGGGCGCGGTGAGTTCGGTCGCCACGTCGCGGTCAAGCAGCGAAGGAACCTCCCGCAGCACCGGGCACGGCCATAGCGACGCCGGCCGCTCGCTGCTGCCGTCGCGGGCGAGCTTCTCGCGCAACGTCCAGGCCAGCGATTCGCAGAGCACTGGCGAAAGCGACTCGGTCAGCACGGGTATCAGCTCGAGTACCTCGTGGGGGCTGACGACGTCGAAGGCGGCCGGGGATAGTGAATCGCTCGCCCGCGCCCTGCAGCGTTCTCGTGAATTCCTGGTCGAGCAGCACGAACTCCAGCAGCTCCCGGCGAGCGCGATGATCGTTACCTACGCGGGCCCGGCCGGGCGGCAGGTGGTGATGACCGACGCCAATCCGGGCCTCGGCGGCCTGAGCACCGCGACCGATCTGACGCTGGAGGAGTTCCGCGGCAGGCCGACCGGGCTCACCTCTCCGACGGTGGCCGCTGGCCCCCCGACCGGCCCGTCATCTGGCCCGTCGCCGGGGCCGCCACCCGGCCCGCGGTCTGGGTCGCTACCCAATCCGCCAACCGTGCCGCCAACCGGGCCGCCGTCCGGGCCGCCAACCAAGCCGCCGTCTGAGCCGCCGTCTGAGCCGCCGTCTGGCCCGCCGTCTGAGCC
>JALYVS010000689.1 GCA_030853115.1 Actinomycetota bacterium | reverse complement strand
ACCCGCGCTCCGCGCCCGGCCAGCGCCAGCGCGGTCGCCTCGCCGATGCCGCTGCTCGCGCCCGTGATCGCCACGACTTTGCCGTTGATTTCTGACATGCGCCTGCCTCCCCTATGATGATAAACGGATGCTCGTCCGGTTAACTCTGATCCTACCGGACAAGCGTCCGTTTAACCAGCCGACGCTTGCGAGGAGCCGATGACGGGGCGAGAACAGCCGGCCCAGCCACGATCGGCGCTGCGGTCCGACGCCGAACAGAACCGGGCCCGGATCCTTGAGGTAGCGCGCTCGGCCCTGGCCGAGTCGGGCGCGGCGACGCTGAGCTCGATCGCCAAACTGGCCTGCGTCGGCCAGGGCACCATGTACCGGCACTTCCCGACCCGCGAAGCGCTGCTGCTCGCGGTGTACCGCCAAGACGTCCAGATCGTCATCGACGCGGCCCCGGCGCTGCTGGCGGCCCATCCGCCGGACGAAGCGCTGCGCCTGTGGTTCGATCGCCTGGCCTCCTACGGCCGGGTCAAGCATGGCCTGGCCGACGCGCTGGAAGCCGCGACCCGCGCCGATTTGTCCGGCGAGTACTACGGCAAGGTGGCCGGCGCGATCACCCTCCTGCTCCAGGCCTGCCAGGAGGCGGCCGCGGTCCGGCGCGACGTCGACGCGGACGAAGTGCTGCTGCTGGTGGGTTTCCTGTGGCGCATCGACAACACCGACTGGGAGATCCGCTCGCGCCACCTGCTCGATCTCGTGATGGACGGCTTGCGTCCCCAGCCCGGCTAGAACCCCTATATACCGAACGGGCCGTGGTGCCCGCCCTCGTGCCTCGTCACGCCCCGGGGCCGGGTTGCGTCCAGCGCAGCAGGCAGGCGTACAACGTCAGGCCGGGGCCGAACGCCATCGCCACCACGGGCGCGCCCGGTGGCAGCGGGTGGCGGCGGAGCTCCTCCAGCACCAGCAGCAAGGTGGCCGACGAGCAGTTACCGTGCTCGGCCAGGACGTGGCGGGATCCGGCCAGGTCGGCCGTGGCCAGGCCCAGCTGGTCGGTGACCACGTCCAGGATGCGCGGGCCACCGGGATGAACCGCCCACGCCTGCACATCGTCGCGTACCAGCCGGTTCCGGGCCAGCAGATCGTCGACCGCCGGCCCGACATGCTGGGCCAGCACGTCGGGTACCTGCCGGTCCAGCGTCATCCGGAATCCGGTATCGGTGATGGACCAGGTCATCAGGGACGCCGCGTCCGCCACGGTGCAGGCGGCGATGTCGACCACGGCCAGCCCGGGCTGCGGGCACCTCGAATCTTCGGCCGCGGGCTCGAGCACCACCGCCGCGGCGGCGTCGCTGAACAGGGCGTGCGCCACGATCTGTTCCAGGTCGGTGTCCGGCGGCTGCAGGTGCAGGCTGCATAGTTCCACGCACGCCAGCACGGCCGGCCGTTGGCGGGCCGTCACGTAATCAGCGACCGCGCCAAGCCCCGGCACGGCGCCGTAGCAGCCCATGTGCCCGATGAACAGCCGCTGCAGCGAGGCCGGGAAGCCCAGCTTGGCGGCCAGCTGGAGATCGACACCGGGCGTCGCGTAGCCGGTGCAGGAGACCACGGCCAGTAGCCCGACCTCGCCCGGGCTCAGGTCCGCCGCGGTCAGCGCCCGGGTCACCGCGTCGGCCGCGAGCGGGACGGCCTCGTCGATGTAGCGCGCCATCCGCCGTCCGGTGCTCCAGCAGGACACGTCTTCCTGGAGCGGATCGACCGCGCAGTGCCGGCGCCCGACTCCGGCCGAGGAGAACACCCGCCGAGCCCAGCGGTTCTGCTGGTAGTGCCCGGCGAAGAAGCCGTCCCACAGCTGTTCCTGGGTACGCGACGGCGGGCAGGCGCTCGCCGCCCCGGTCATCACTGGGAAAGCGCCGCGAACCGTGCCCGGGGTGATCACCAAACGCCTCTTCTCCCTGCCTTAGGTTTTTTCTGCCTCAGTGTCCGCCGCCTCAGTGTCCGGGCCGGGCTCGCCGGCCAAGGCGGAGCGGAGCGCGTCGACTAGCCCCGCGGCCGCGCCCGGGCCGGCCGCCGTGCCGAACAGGTAGAAATCCGGGCGTATCACCACGGTGTCCCGGCCCAGCGCGGTGAACCACCGGCCGTAGGCCCCGGTGCTGTCTGGCCACGGCCCGTCCGGGGTCAGCGAGAAGCAGCGGCCGCCGATCCCAGCCCACCAGCGGGCCAGTTCGTCGGGCAGCTGGCTGGCCGGATCGGTCCCGTAGCCGAGCAGGGCCCAGCCGCCGCCGGTGACGTCGTCGAGACGGCGCGGCGAGCCGGACGGGCCTACCGGCGCCTGCAGGGCCGGCT
>JALYVS010000241.1 GCA_030853115.1 Actinomycetota bacterium | reverse complement strand
GGCACGGTCTTGCGTCAGGACTTCAAGTCCGGGGCGAAACAAGTGCTCACCTGCCAGCTGCTGCCGTAACAAGTCTCCTGCACCACGCATCTCGCACAGCACAGGCGACCCGCTAGTTCCTATTAGGACGTGATCAGCCTGCGGAACCTGTTCTCCACCCGGATCGCGCTACGGCTCGATGAATCCGACCAGGTGGACATGGTGCTCGGCGACGGCGCCCGGGACCGCGGCGCCCTAGCCGACCAGATCTCCGTCCTGCCCTACGTAGGCGCCGGGGTCGGGTACGTGCGGCTGGAGACCTCCCCTGACCCGGTGCGGGTCCGCGCGGCGTACGTCACCGATGACGACATCCGCGCGATGGCCGCCGCCATCGGATACCTGCCCGGCGGTGACCTATGAGGGAAACCGCGTGGCGGACCGACGAGCCGTGCCCGGTCTGCGAGACCGGGCTAGTACTGGTCGATACCGGCGGGCCGGTCCTGCGGGCCGAATGCCGCCTCTGCGGCTACGCCGGGCCCTTCGACACCGGCGACCTGGCGGACGGTGACTGGTGACCGGCCCGCAAGGACCCCGGGGCACCCGGGCGCAGCGGCTGGCGATGCCGCTGGCCCGGACCGTGGTCAAGGACCTGGCCGCCGAGCACGGCGCCTGCCAGCGACCGGTCCAGCTCCGCCGGACCAGCATCGACACCGGCCACGTCGAGCAGGTCCTGATCCCGTGCGGGCACACCCTGGCCTCGGTCTGCCCGCCCTGCGCCGAACGCGCCAAGCTGCTCCGCGCGGCGCAGTGCCGGGAAGGCTGGCACCTGGACCGCGAACCCGTGATCGAGCCGGACCCGGCCACACAAAAGCAGAGAAGCAAGGTCACCGACCGGGCCGAGGTGCAAGCCGACCGGGACGCCCTGGCCGCCGAAGGCTTCGCCACCGCTGAGCTAGACGAGCGGATCGGGGAGCTGGACGAGCAGATCACCGATTCAGGGGTCCGCGGGAACGTGCTGCCCGCCCGGCCGCGCCGCCACCGGTCCACCAGGCGCAGGCAGGACGCCGCCCAGCTGCCCCGGCGGCCGGTCAGCGCCCGGACCGTCGGCAAGACTTACACCGCACCGGACGGCACGACGTTCCGCCCGTCCCTGTTCATCACCCTGACCTGCCCGTCCTACGGCAAAGTCACCGGCGACGGCACACCCGCCGATCCCGGCAGCTATGACTACCTGCGGGCGGCGCGGGACGCGCTGCACTTCGCGGCGCTGTTCGACCGGTTCGTTCAGAACCTGCGCCGGTTTACCGGCTATGACCTCCAGTATTTCGCCGCCATCGAACCCCAGCGGCGGTTCGCTCCGCACGTCCACATCGCGATCCGCGGGACCATCTCCCGCACGGAGCTCCGCGAGGTCATCGCGGCGACTTACCACCAGGTGTGGTGGCCTTCCACCCAGACCGTCAAGTTCGACGGCGGGGATGTCCCGGTCTGGGACGAGCACGCCGGGACTTACCTGGACCTGGCCACCGGGGAGGTGCTGCCGACCTGGGACGAAGCCCTGGACGCGATCGGGGAGCAGGACGAGCCGGTACATGTGGCCCGGTTCGGGGACCGGTTCGACGCCCAGGGCGTCCTCGCCGGATCACGCGACGCCAGCCGGTGTATCGGCTATCTCACGAAGTACCTGACCAAGCACGTCGGCGACTGCCACCAGGCCGCCACCGACGCCCAGGCCGCCCACGCCGGACGCCTCGCCGACGCACTGCGCTACGAGCCGTGCTCCCCGACCTGCGCGAACTGGCTCCGCTACGGCATCCAGCCCAAGAACCCCCGGCCGAACCTGCGACCAGGGTGCTGCAAAGGCAAGGCCCACCGCCGCGAGTACCTCGGCTACGCCGGGCGCCGGGTCCTGGTCTCCCGCAAATGGTCCGGCAAGACCCTCGCCGATCACCGCGCCGACCGAAAGACGTGGCTCACCGGGATGCTCGGACTCCCAGCAACCGACCCCGCCCGCTACACCTGGGAACCCGTCAAACCCGGCGACCCCGACCACATGCCACCCGGCCAAAGACTCCTGCACGTCGTCGCCGACCGCATCCAATGGCAAACCGCCCTCGACCAAGCCCGCCGACGAGCCGCCGGGCCAGATCTTCCGGCAACTGGCAGGGCCGCATGATTGTCGCACGGCGAGAGATGCCCGCCGATGACCCGTTCGCGGGTCTCCCGCTACTGATTCCAGTCCCGCGAGCGGCTCAACTACTCGGCATTAGTCGGGCGGCTGCCTATCGGTTCGCCAGCGCGGGCGATCTTCCTACCAAGCGGCTAGGCCGCCGTGTCTACGTCGTGTCGGCCAGGCTTCGCGAATTCATCGAGACGGAAGGCAAGGCAGCATGAGGGGCCATATATCCAAGCGTGGGAAGACGTGGGCCTACTGGTTCGACATCACGCCTGATCCGCTGACCGGAAAGCGTCGGCAGCAAACGCGAAGCGGATTCAAGTCGGAAAAGGAGGCCTGGAAAGAGTGCCGGACCGCGATCACTGACTACGAGCGAGGCCACGTCGTTACTGCTTCGCGCCGTAAGGTAGCTGCCGCCCTGGATGAGTGGCTGACTCGCATCGAGCACTCGATCAAGCCGTCCATGGTGCAGAACTGGCGGAACTATGCGGCCTACTACGTCATTCCCTACATCGGACAGCGAGACGTGCAGGACATAGACGGGGCGGTATGCGATGCGTTGTATGCCAAGCTGCTCGCCGAAGGACGGGTGAAGGCCAGGCCGAAGAAGAAGCCGACGACCCAAGCGGTTCATGTACGGCGGCTCGCATCAGATGGCCGGATCCTGCCTTGCCGCCCGCATGGTTACGACACGGTGCGCTGCTACCGCTCGCACTCGGAGAGCGATCCAGCTCTGGGGCAGCCAATCGACGCGAGGAGACCGAGCGGGACGGCGATCGCGAAAGCCCGCGAGACTTCCCGAAGGAAGTTGCCGCCTGGCCTAGAGCCCAAGACGGTGGTTAACACGCACCGCATGCTCCACCGCGCCTGGGAAGAATTTGCGGTCTGGGGATGGGCGAAGCGGAACGTGGTGGCTGACGCGCATCCCCCACGGGTCCCGCGTAAGGGCCGCAAGGTCTGGACCGTCGCTCAGCTCCAGACGTTCCTGCAACGTGCACGGTCTGACC
The DNA here is from genome assembly GCA_030853115.1 of Actinomycetota bacterium. Lineage (GTDB taxonomy): Bacteria > Actinomycetota > Actinomycetes > Streptosporangiales > Streptosporangiaceae > Palsa-504. Next base: position 5,978 of record JALYVS010000241.1, on the reverse strand, counting down.
GGTTCTTTGCACTGTGGGTGCTTGAAGCTACCTCGGACATGCGGCGCTGCGAGCTGGCGGGCGTCCGACGTGACTTGCTCGACCTGGCCGCGGGCACGCTTGAGATCGATGTCACCCGGGTGGTCGTGGACGGCAAGGTGATCGAGTCGGATGGCAAGACGGAAAATGCTCAGCACATCCTGGCTCTCGACCCGTTCACGCTGGCGGTCCTGAAGGCGCATGTCGAGATGCTCGACCGAGAACGCAAGGACCTCGGGCCGGACTACCACGATTACGGCCTGCTGTTCTGCTGGGAGGACGGCAGGCCGCCGCACCCTGACACGATCACACGGCGGTTCAAGACGCTGGCCGCGGCGGCCGGTCTCCCGGAGATCGACCTGCACGACGTACGGCACAGCTACGCCACCGCGGGCCGTGATGCGAAGATCGACTGGAAGGCGCTCAGCAGGCGCATCGGGCATGCGGATGTGGCGTTCACCATGAAGCAATACGTACAGACTGACCTGGAGGCGGACCGCAAGGTCGCGACCACGCTGGCGGAGCTGATCATTGGCGGCTCGCTTGCCTCTACTGAGGTCACGTACAGGCCAGTCGGTGATCAAGGCGAGAGGGCGTGAGGGCGTGCCTCGTTAGCAAATCCGTTAGCAAACCAGACACAAGAGGCCGCCTCTCTGTTCGAGAGACGGCCTCTGACCTTGGTAGCGGGGGTAGGATTTGAACCTACGACCTCTGGGTTATGAGCCCAGCGAGCTACCGAACTGCTCCACCCCGCGGTGCGTGTCCTTACTGTACGAACTCCCAACGAGCAAAGCAAATCAGCGCGGGGCCCGGAAAGGGCGTAGCCTTCCGCCGTGACATCCTCCCTCGTCCGACGGCCAGGGAGGCGAGCTACTTACCCGCCGCCAGGAGGCAAGCAGTTGAGGTTCGCGGTCCGCCAGCCCGGCATCCCGGATGCCTTCCCGCGCAGCCCCGCCACGCCCCGCCGCGGGTCCGGCTTTGTATCGAAGCAATATTCGATTGCAGCCTACCGCGAAGGGAGGAGGCGGCGTTTCATCGTCGGCCCGAAGGCCGCGGTTTGCTCGCCGCGCAGCTGATGACCGAGGTCGTGATCTACACGGACGGCGCGTGCAGCGGGAACCCCGGGCCGGGTGGCTGGGGGGTGGTGCTCCGCTGGAACGGCACGCTGAAGGAGCTGCACGGCGGCGAACCGCAGACCACCAACAACCGGATGGAGCTGATGGCCGCTATCCGGGCGCTGGAGTCGCTGCAGCGGCCCGCGCAGGTGAACCTGCACACCGACAGCAAGTACGTGCTCGACGGCATCACCAAATGGATCAAGGGCTGGCAGCGCAACGGCTGGCTGACATCGGCCAGGAAACCAGTCAAGAACGCGGACCTGTGGCGCAGGCTGACCGAGGCGATGAGTCGTCATGAGGTCACCTGGCTGTGGGTGAAGGGCCACGCCGGCGATCCGGGCAACGAGCGCGCCGACGTCCTGGCCCGGCTCGGCATCGAGGAAGCAGCCGGCGCCACGCATCCGGTGTAGCGGCCGGCTCGCCTCAGCCGGACGCGCGCGACCCGTACGGCGGGGCGAAGACCACGACCAGGGCCAGGTCCTCGAGGATCCCGGTGAACCTGTGGGTTTCCCCGGCCGGGACGAACACCACGCTTCCCGGCCCGACTTGCGCCGTTCCCGAGTCCGTCACCAGCGTCGCACGTCCCGACTGCACCACGTAAATCTCGTCCTCGGTGTGCGGGGACTGGTCATCGAGGCCGCCGGCCGGGATCGAGTATGTGCCCAGGCTCAGATCTTCGCTGTTCAGGTGCACGACCCAGTGGTTGGGTTCGCCGGGTTCGTTGCCGTCGGGCGGCGTGTAGATCCCGGCCCCGGCGATGACGCGCATAGTAATCGGAGGCCCTTTCTGGTGTCGGAATTACCCCATCTTGTCAGAACTTGCGGCGGGAGAAGAAGAGCGGTCGTCCCACATCAGCAGCCACGCGACGTTGAAGCCGAGGAAGACCAGGACGGTCAGTAGCACCGCCTCGACTCGGAGCACGTCGGCTCCGCCGATGATGGCGAGCAGACTGATAACGGCATAAAGAACGATCGCCGCGGCGTACGCGGCCAAGCTCAGCCGGTCGGCGGCGGGCAGGTGGCGAATCCCGGAGCGGCCGCGTTCTGCCGGGACGGGAATCCGCGTACCGCCACCATGACCAGTACACCGCCCAAGGCGACGATGGCGAATCATCACCGTAATACGTCAGCTGTGAAATATGTCCGTGTGATGGCAGAAATGCACGCGTTCGGGGTGCAGCGACCGGATTCGCCGCACCGACTCGCGCCACGCCGGTACGTCGCTGGCCTGGCCCGCCGGGAGCTTGCCGGTGGCCCCCAGGTCCGGGTCGGCGTACACCCGCGGGGTGTAGGCCGCGTCGCCGATCAGCAGGTCGAACGAACCCTCGCCGCCGCGCACGACCACGCACTGGTGGCCGTCGGTGTGCCCGGGCGTGGCGACAACCTCGAGGCCGGGTAGCACCTCGATGTCCCCGTCGAGCAGCTCGAACCGCGCGTTCATGAAGTCAAACCAGTCGTAGAGCCCGGGTTCCTCGTGCCGGGCCCGGCTCAGCTCGGCACGCTGAACGTAGGCCGGTGCGTGCTTGAAGACCGCGTTCTGGCCGCAATGGTCGAAGTGCAGATGAGTGTTGATCACCAGCCCGATATCGGCCGGGGTCATATCCAGTTCGGCCAGTGCGTCAGCCACCGAGCGGTTGACGACACGCCAGTCGTCCAGCACGTCCTGCGGGCCGCCAACTCCGGTGTCGACCAGCACCGCGCCGCCGGGATGGGTAACCACGAAACCGTGCACCGGCCACCGGGCGCCGTCGCTGCCCTGCATGCTGGCCAGGTGCAACCGGGTGATCTCCAGTGACATAAGGTTCCCCTCAGCCGTCGCGGGTGACCGGGCGCTGGGTGAGCACGGGCATACCCGCATTGTTCGCCCGGCGCCGGGCGGCGGTCAAACGGTAAAGCAGGCCTCAGTGCGCCGGAGGGCTGCGCCGCACCACCAGCACCACGGCACCCACGATGAGGGCGCCCCCGCCGATCGTCGCCGGGGTCAGCCGCTCGTTCAAGACGAGCGCGCCGAGCAGGACCGCGATGACCGGGTTCACGTACGCGTAGGTCGCGACCGTCGCGGTGGGCAGCGCCCGGACCGCGATGCCGTACGCGGAAAAGGCCACGATCGAGCCCATCACGATCAGGTAGCCGAGCGCGAACCAGGACCTCGCCGACACCTGCGCCAGGTGCAGCGAGCCGAGCTCGCCGGCCGCCGCGGCCAGGACCAGCAGCGCGACCCCGCCGCAGAGCAACTGCATCCCGCTGGCCAGCGCCGGACTGGCCGGAAGCGTGACGCGGCGGGACATGATGGTGCCCAGCGCCCAGGCGACCGCGGCGGCCAGGATGATGGCCACGCTCCAGCCGGACACCGCGGCCTGGCCCGCGCCGTGCCTTCCCAGGCCCGACAGCAGGCCCACCCCGGCTAGTCCGAGCGCCAGCCCGGCCACCGGCGCAAGCCCCAGCCGGGCGTGGTTCAGCCCCGCGTCGATGCCGAGCAGCCACAGCGGCACGGTCGCGATCAGCAGCGCGGCCAGTCCGGACGGCACGGTCTGCTCGCCGATGCCCACCACCCCGTTAGCCACCAGCAGCAGGGTGCCGGTGATCGCGCAGCCCACCCACTCCGCGCGGGTCGGCCAGCGCCGCGCACCGGTCCGGGGGCGACCGGGAGACACTGCCAGCGGGAACATGATCAGGCCCGCCACCAGGTTCCGGACCGCCGCCATCAGCAGCGGCGGGATGGTCTCCACGCCGACCCTGATGGCCAGGTAGGTGCTCCCCCACACCAGCCACACGATGAGCAGGCACACCCACGCCCTCGCGCTGATCCCCGGCCCCGATCCCGTTTGTTCTTTATCCCGAACGGCCCGGCCTGCTTCCGGCTCGCTCCCTTCCAGCCCGTCCGGGGCGGTCGCCGGGGGAACGTTCCGCTTGCTCATGATCTCACCAGTCTGAGCGCTGGCTTCCCCACCCGGTGAGTGGCAGCCTCGCCATTGTTGAGCAAATTCCTGCCACAGGTGGCCCGGGGACGGCGAGTCCCGGGGACAGCTGACCGCGGCGGTCGCGGTGACGGCTGCGGCAGCCGCCGGGCCTGGATACGCTAGCGGCGTGCCGGATAGCCGCGTGACCCGCCTGCGGGAGAGCCCATGGCTGCGGACCGGGCTGGTCACGGTCGCGGCCGGGCTCGCCGTGTACGGGCTCGCCTCCCAGTGGACGCAGGTGCACGCTGACCTGGCCAAGCTGAACGGCGGCGAGGTGGCCGGCTCCGCGTTGTGCGTGATCGCGGGGCTCGGCTGCATGCTGCTGGCCTGGCGGGCGCTGCTCGCCGACCTCGGCTCGCCGCTGCCGCTGCCCGCCGCGATCCGGGTGATGTTCATCGGACAGCTCGGCAAGTACGTGCCCGGGGCGGTATGGGCCCTGGCCGCGCAGGTCGAGCTGGCTCGCGACTACGACGTCCCGCGCAGGCGCAGCGCCACCGCCAGCCTGGTCGCGATGGCGACCACCCTGGTGGTAGGCCTGGTCACCGCGGGCGTGATGCTGCCACTGACCTCGGCGAGCGCGGTACGGCACTACTGGTGGTTGCTGGCCATTACGCCGCTCGCGGTAGCCTGCCTGTACCCAAAGATCATCAAAGCTGGCCTCGACCTGGTCCTGAAGGCGGTGCACAGGGCGCCGCTGGAGAAGTCGGTCAGCGTGGGCGGGATGGCCCGCGCCCTGGCCTGGACCACTCTCGGCTGGCTCTTCTACGGCGCGCACGCCTGGCTGCTGATCAGCGAGTTCGCCGGGCACGGCGCGCACGTGCTCGCCCTGTCGCTGGGCGCCTACGCGCTGGCCTGGTCGGTCGGCTACCTCATTATCTTCTTCCCCGGCGGCATCGGCCCGCGCGAGATCGCCCTGATCGCTGTGCTCGCCCCGGTCATGCCGTCCGCGTCCGCCCTGGTCGTCGCGCTCTCCTCACGGGTGGTCATGACGATCGGCGACCTGGCGTGGGCCGGTCTCGGGCTGGCCATCGGCCGGCGGCGAACCCCGCGCCCGCCGACCAGTCCCGTCCCGGACCCGAACTTTGCGGACCCGGACCTCGCGGAGCCGAACCTGGCCGAGCCGGATCTCACGGACCCGGACCTCGCGGAGCCAGACCTCGCCCAGCCGGACCTCGCGGACCCGGACCTCGTCGAGCGGGACCTCGCGGACCCAGACCTTATCGAGCGGGACCTCGGGGACCCGGACCTCGCGGAGCCGGCGACCCGGCCCGCCCGGGTCAGCGCATGGGCAGAGCCTGCAGGTAGGCAGCCCAGCACGGCTCGGGATCAACTTCCCTGATCCCGGCCCGGAGCCGGTCCGCCGCCCCGGGCGCGCTGACCGCCGCCAGCGCGCGGACGAGACCATCGGTATCTCCCGGCGCGCAGGTCAGCCCGTCCACGCCGTCGCGCACCAGGTCACCGAGCGCCCCCGCCGTGGTGGTGATCACCGGCACGCCGTGCGCGAAAGCGAGCAGGGCGTTCTGCGAGGCGGTCGCCTCCCGGTACGGCAGCACGAGCGCGTCCGCCGCCGCGAACAGCGCCGGGATCTCATCGGCCGGCAGGTAGCCGGGACGTAGCCGCACCTGGTGCCCGATCCCGAGCTCGGCGATCAGCTTCTCCGTTTCGCCGGTGCCGCCCCAGAACTCCCCCGCGACGGTCAGCCTGAGGTGCCCTGGCCCGCGAGCCAGGGCACGCAGCAGCACGTCCAGCCCCTTGTACGGCCGCACAATCCCGAAGAAGAGCAGCCGGCACACCGAGGATTCCGGCTGGCCCGGCCCCCAGGGGGGCCGGGGGACCCGGGGGGGTACGGGGGGGCGGGTAGCCCCCCCGTAAGCAGGGGGGGT